>CALAOV010000385.1 GCA_937889515.1 uncultured Myxococcales bacterium
GCCCGCGCGCCGGGCGGGGGACAGCCCGCGCGCGAACGCCGCCTCGTCGGCGTGAAGGACGGGCGGCAGCTCGAAGGGTTGGCTGCCGTCGCGCTGGCCGTCGCGCCCGCTTCCGATCGCCGGGAGCGCGATCCCCACGCAGGTGCCGAAGGGAAGCTGGCGGACGAACCGGCGCTCGAACGCCACGCTAGACCGAGGGGGAGCCCGCCGCCGCGGCGACCGCGTCCGCGGCGACCAGCGCGCGGACGTGCGCGAGAAGCTCGGGGCTTCCGGCGGCGCAGCGCAGCCCGGGCGGAAGCCGCCGGACCAGCCAGACCACCCGCCAGCCGAGCGAGGCGCCCGGCGCGACCGCCTGGTAGGCCCCCTGCGCCTCGACCTCGACGTAGGTGTGCAGCGGCGAGGCGTAGATCTCGATCTGCGCCTCGCCGGGCGCGTGCGCCGCGCGCGGCGCGACGGCGAAGGTCTTGAGCAGCAACGCGCCCGCGTCCAGGTCGACGTGCGCCAGCCAGCCCTCCCGCCCGTCTGCGAACAGCTTCTGGTTGTCGGTCACGGCCGCGGCCTCGTACGCGTACCAGGTGACTCCGAGGGCGTCGGCCACGGCGAGATTCGACGGGGCGTAGGGGCCCTCCCCAGTGGGGAAGAACGTCAGGCCACCGGGATGAACCCGGGTGATCTGCCAGGGCGCCGTCTGGATCGGGGCTGCGCCGCGGTTATGAATGCGAAAATCGAAGAGCAGCGCGCCGCGCCCACGATCGGCAGCGAAGCGCTTCTCGACCTCCACCCCCAGCGTCGCGCTGGGCGCGCTGCGCATGAGGATGGTCTGACCTTCGACCGCGGCGCGGTACGGCAGATGATCGATCTCGGGAATCGGTGGCCATCCCCAGGCGCTCTGCGGGCTGGTCCAGAAGGTCGAGCCGTAGTTGCCGGCGTCGATATCCCTACCGGTCAGAAGATTTCGACCGCCCAGACGCAGCGCCGTGACCCGCCCGCCGACGCGCGCGTCGACCTCCAGCGAGAGGTCGTCCCAGGCGAGGACGTGGTGGCCGTCCTCGATCGCGGGCGTGACTGCGGTGGCGTGTCGGACGGTGTCCCGCATGCTCGAATGAGCGTTTACCGCACCCGGCGGGCTAGCGGCAATAGACCAGGAAGCGGCTGGGTTGACCGCCGTCCGCGAAACAGCGGGGCCAACCGAGAAACGTCCGTGGCCCCTGCTCGTCGGACTCGCTCGAGAGCTTGTCGCGATACGACGCGAACGTCTTGTCGTCCCGGTCGACGAAGATCTTGGTGATCGGGCGCGGCGGGCCGTCCCAGCGGGGCTCCAGCGTCAGCACCTGGGCCTCCTCGAGCGCGCGGCGCATCTCGTCGGCCGGCACGCGGTAGGTGTAGATCCAGCGCGCGTCGGGGTCGGGCTCGGGACGATCGAAGGTCGAATACAGGCTGCCCGACGGAAAAGCGTACCGCTCGCCGGGGCGCAGATGCGCCGCGAACCAGGCCGACGTCTCGGCCCAGTTGGGCGGAACCGCCACCGCCCGGCGGGGATCGTGCGCGAGCGCGGGCGCGAACCAGACCAGCTTGACCGCCAGCGCCGCGGCGCCCACGCCCGCGGCCACGGCGACGAGGTGCGTCTGCGGCCGAGACCACCGCGACGCGAGGTACGGAATGGCGACGGTGAGGAGCCCGTGGATGGCGTACGGCACCAAGATGGCCACCAGCGGCAGCATGAAGCGCGTGGCGACGCCGCCGACGCCCTGGCCCCCGAGCGCGAAAGCGGCGATGGGCCAGCCGCAACCGAAGACCACCGCCAGCACCTCGGCGCGCCGACCCGACCGGTGACACGCGACCAGCCCCAGGACCGCCAGCGACATCACCCCGATCCCCGTCGCGACGCGCGCGATCACCGCGGCCGTGGTCGGCAGAAGATGGATCGGGGTGGCCGCCGTGATGCCCGGCCCGGCCGTGTAGAGCAGGACGCCCAGCGCCTGGCCGAGACCCCGCAGCAGCCGCCAGCCCAACCTCCAGGCGGAATGGTGGTGGAGGTAGTAGCGCAACCCGACGGTGGTCCATTCCGGCGTGCGCATCAGGCGCCAGGTCTCGTCCCATCCGTCGAGCCACAGCGAACGATCGTTGAAGTTGTGGAAGGGCGTGCCGAACATCTTCAGGTTCCGCACCAGCAGGAACGACGCCGTGACGGCGAATCCGATCCACGCGACGTACGGGCCGGGCGTCCGGAACAACCGCGCGCCGTGGAGCGCGAGCCCCACGCTGAGGAGCGCTAGAAACAAGAGGTGGCCGTTCCCCTTGGTGAGGTAGGCGATTCCGATGGCACAGCCGGTGCCGAGCCAGGCCGGCCAGCGCCTCGGCTGGCAGGCGCCGATCGCGGCCACGGTCAGCAAGAACACCACGGAGAACAACAGGTCGGCGAGCACACCGCTCGACACCTCGCCCAGCGTGGGCAAGAGCGCCAGCACCACGACGGTCGCGACGGCGTGGCGGGGCGAAAAGCGACGCCGGGCCAGCCAGAACGAGACGACGAAGAGCAGCAGCGCGGTCCCCAGCGTGACCAGCTTCGCGTCGGCGTAGAAGGCGGGCGCGTCCCGCGCGAACCCCTGCAACAGGAATTCGAAGATCGGGTAGCGGTTGTCCTCCTGGCAGAGGCCCGCGAAGTGGCAGCCGATCGCGGCGGCGACGCCGCCCATCCGGTGGTAGTCGCGCGCGACAGATAGGTAGTGAACCTCGTCGTAGCGGGGCTGCAGGCGCAGCCATCCAAGGTGAAAGACCTGGGCGACGAACGCCGCCAGCGCGAGAACGATCAGACCGACCGCCAGCGCTCTCTCCCCGATCCTGCGTCGTCGCTCGCCGACCTGGTTGGCGCCGGCGATCGTCATCTCGCCCCGCTCACCGGTGCGCCGGCAGGTGAACGCAGGCCTCGACCGCCGTGCCGTCCGGACGGCGCGGGCAGAGGCTGATGCCGTCCGGGGCCACCTCGACCAGGATGTAGTGGTAGGCCTTGGTCAGGACCGCCACGCTGGGGGGACAGGGCGGCAGCGGCCCCGGCACGTCGCCCGGCGGAGGGCCGGAGGCGGCCTGACAGCGTGGATTGTAGAGCGGCGCGCCCCCGCCGCCCGTGACGACGTAGGTGAGCTTGCCCGCGGGCGTGGCGCCGGTGCCGCGTTCGTAGATGTGATCGTGGCCGGAGAAGAGCACGTCGACGTGCGCGGCGGCCAGCAGGGGCGCGTAATCGCGAACCATCTCAGAGGAGCCGCCGTGCAGGCCGTGGGCCCAGGGCCCTTCGTGGCAGAAGGCGAAGATGGCGCGCGCGTGGTGGTGGCGCGCCCGCGCGAGATCGTCGGCCAGCCAGGCGCGCTGCGACGGATCGCGCATCTCGTTGGTGCTCAGGATGACGAAGTGAACGCCGCCCAGATCGAGCGAGGTCCAGCCCGGCGGGCCCGAGGCCGGCACGCCGAACAGCTTCCAAGTCTTGGCCGCTCCCGTGCCCCGATGGTCGGCGTCGTGGTTGCCCAGCGCCGGCACCACCGCGGAGATAGCGCCCATCGGCGCCGTGACCTCGAAGTACTTCTGCCAGTTGGCCTCTTCGCTCCCCACGTCGGTGAGGTCGCCCGTGTTGAACACCACCGCGGGCGCCTCGCGTGCCAGCGCCTCGACGATCGCCCGGTGCGCGAGGTGCCCCGGATAGCGCATGTCGCCGTAGACCGCGAATCGCAGCGGATGCGGCGGCGCGGGGAGCGTCTCGAGGCGCCAGGGGCCCGAGATCGCACGGTCGCCGCCCGCGTCGACCTCGACGGTGTAGCGATAGGCGGCGCCGCGGGTGAGGCCTTCGATCTTCACCGCCTGGGTCGTCGAGCCCGCCGCGACCACGATGTGGCGCGGGGGCTCCGGCCGGGCGCCTCCTCCGTCGGTCTTCTCGTCGATCCGTTCCAGGGTCACCGTGCCGCTGGCCGGGAGATCGGTGTCCCAGCTCACCCGCACGCCGGCCCCCTTCTTGTCGTCGACCGGCGTCGAGAGATAGGGCCCGCGGACGATGCGCACGCCGCTCGCCCCCGCCAGATCGATGAAGGCCGCCGGCGCGGTCGGGACCACGGTGTTGCGGCCCGGATAGGCAAATACGGCGACGGCCAGCAAATTTCCGTCCGGCCGCAGCGACGGCAGCGCTGTCGAGGGGACCGGCACCAGGATGTGCTCGATCTCGGGACCATGGGGAAGCGTCCCGGCGCTCCCGGACGGCGCCACCCCCCGCCGCGCGATCTCCCGCCCGTTGACCCAGGCGATGAAGCCGTCCGCGTAGGCGATGCGCAGCTCGAGAACGTGCAGGTGCAGGGCATCCGGGACGGAGAAGCGACCGCGCAGGAGCAGCGGTGCCCCCGGCACCAGGTCGAAAAAGGTCGCCGCGGGGGGCGGCGTCGGCAACGGCGGCTGCCTCGGCGCGAAGGGCCCGGGCGCCGGCCCCGTCCAGGCCCGATCGTCGAAGCCCTCCTCGGTCCAGCCGGCCGGCGGCAAGCCCGCGAAGAAACGGCAGGGACCGAGCCCCACCTGGACGCTCTTGTCGACGGGCGCGGCGGGTGCGGCCAGCGCGGTCGTCCCCAGACTCCCGAAGCAAATGGCGAAAAAAGCGGCCAGACCAGCGGCCGCGCCCACCACCGCCGCGATCCGCGCGCCGCGCATCAGCCGCGCGGCGCCCGCGGGCGCCTCGGCGCGGCCCGGTTACCGACGCGGTTCACTCTCGATCTCCACGCGGTCGACGACAGCGACGACCGCGGCGTCGATCGGAACGCTCGGTTTGGCGCCGGGCGGCAGCTTCTCACTCACGGCGACGCGCGCGGCATGGCCGAACGCCACCAGGACGTCGTCGCCCGGCCCCGCGTCGAGCAAATCGGCGCAGACCACCAGATCATCGGTCGGCTCGGAAGCCTCGGCGCCCGCGCGCACCAGGCCGGGCGCCAGATCGCCGAGACGATAGGGACGCACCAGCAGGAGCTTCAGACCGCGCGTCTCCGGCCACTTCACCGTGGACCAGACGGTGCCCGCCACCCGACCGAGAAACACTAGCCCGCCCCTTCGACGATGACGGCGATCGCCGCGTCACACAGGAGATCGCGGTTTTCCGGGCCGGGGCGCAGGACATTGCGCGCCCCCGAGCCGAACGCGACGGTCACGTCCTCGCCCACGCCCGCGTCGAGGACGTCGATCGCGACCACCAGCCGGCCGGTGGGTCCCCCGTCGGCGTCGCGCGCCGCGACCAGCAGCAGCTTCCGCCCTTCGAGCCCGCGCGCCTTTCGCGTCGCCCAGACCTGGCCCACGACCGTCCCGCGGATCATCGAACGGCCTCGGTCAGCTTGCGGCGAATACCCGGCCCGGCCCCCACGGCGGCGAGCGCCTTCGGGTCGATCTCCGCGCGATCGACGACGGCCATCACCGCCGCGTCGACGGGAACGTCGTTCCCACCGGCCGAGGCCCGCGCCGGTGCGCCCAGGCAGACCACCACTTGGTCGCCGACGCCGGCGTCGAGCTCATCGGTCGCCACCAGATGGCGCACCCCGGACGCGGTCTGCCCGAAGGCGGTCTGCCCGAAGGCGGTCTGCCCGAAGGCCGGCTCGTAGATCCCCGTCGGCCGCACCACCAGCAACTTGGCGCGCGAGAGCCGCGCGTCGCGGCGGGTGGCCCAGACCTGACCCACCACCCGGCCCAGGATCATGACGGGCCGAGCTCGTGGCCATCCACGATGCCGATGACGACGTCTTTGTCCGCGACGTCGGGACCGACGGTCAGGTCGCGCACCCGGCTGCCGTGCGCGACGATCACCCGATCACCCGGCCCCGCATCGAGGCCGTCGATCGCGACGATCAAGCGGGCCGTCTGTGCGCCGCTGGCCGTCTCGGGACGAACCAGCAGCATCTTCCGGCCGGCGAGGCTGGCGGCCTGCCGCGCCGCCCAGAGCCGCCCCACCACCCGGCCCATCCACATGGCGCGCCCGCGCGGTCAGGCCCGATTGCCCGAGCCTGCCTTGACCTTGGTAGCCGGCGCCGCCTTCTTGCCCTTGGCGGCGGGCGCCGCTTTCTTCTCGGCCCGCGCGACCTTCGCCTTCGCCGCTTTGGCCGCCGCGGCCGGCGCCGCTTTGGCGGCATCGCCGTGGGCGCGCTCGGCGGCCTGCAGCATGTCGAGCAGACGCGCGTCGGACAGCGCGCCCAGCTTGGTGACGTAGTCCTTGTCCTTGCCGTGCTTCTGGCGCTCGGCCGTCGTCGCCGCCAGCTTGTCGTGGCCACCGGCCTGCTTGGTCCGGGTCGCCACAGAAAACAGGCGAATGAGCTTGCCGTTCGCCACGCCGAGGAGACGCTTGCGGAGCACGTCCTTGCCCTCGTCGCCGGCGTCGAGGACGCCCACGATCTTGTCGACCAGCTTGTCTTTCCCGCCGAACTCGTCTTTCACCCGCGCGAGCGGGCTTTTATTCAGTGCCACGGACATGTTCACCAATCTCCTTCGAGGGGGCCGGGTTTACCCCAATCCCGCCGTTTTGCCTAGTCTCCTGCGCCGGCCTGGCCCCCGCGACGGCCGGGGCTGGGGCGGCAGCCAGGTCGATGAAGCCCCGGATCCAGATCAGGTTGATCTCGGCCGCGATCGGGGCGGGCGTCTCGGTGGTGGTCTCGATGGCCGCCGTGTAGGTCACGCCGTCGCGCTGAAACTTGTCGGTGATGCTTCCATCGTGGCTGACGATGAACCCCTCGCTGTCGGCGAAGACGTCGCCGTCCGGATCTTGCCCGGAGTCGACGATGCTGCTGCGCAGGACCGGCACGAGGCCGCCCGAGCGTGCCAGCAGCGGGCGGTACGCCGCCAGATCCCCGAACACGTAGGCGTAGAACCAGTGCCCGTGAATGAAGTTGTCTTGATGCAGATCGAGCGCGGCGACCGGCACCGGCCCCGTCGCCAGCTGGCGGGCGAGCGCCACCGTCTCCTTGGGGCCGCCCCCGCCGACCGGGGCGACCTCCGAGAAGGCCTGACCCGTCCGCAGCTCGCCCCGCCAGACGCCGGGCGAGATCTCATAACGGAGAAAGTCGTTGTTGGGGCGTTCGCCCGAGAGGTTGTAGCGGGTGTGCGCCTCGAAGCCCGACGGGTTGACGCAGGGATAGATCTGCAGCCCCACCCCCCGCGCCGCCGCATAGGCGACGATCTCCGCCGCGTGGTCGAGCAACGTGAGCGGCCCCGACTTCTCGTCGCCGTGAAAACCGGCGGTCACCACCACGGTCCGCGGCCCGGGGAGGCGCAAGCCGAGCAGCGGGAACTGCCGGCCGGCCTCGATCACCGTCGCGTAGGTGAACGATTCGGCCGGGGCCGGAACCGAAGCGGTCCAGCGCGCCGCATAATCGCCGAACAGCACGCGTGAGTTTGACACAATGCCGGTTTGCCCGCGACGCACCCGCCGCATAGGCTGGGCCCATGGCCGACCTCGCCCCAGCCCGACCCGCCGAGAACGCCGTCGCGCTCGACATGATCCGGCTACCGACCGGACCCGCATCGGAACGGCCCAACATCAAGGCGATTGGCCTCGAACGCGCGCCCCACAAGGACGTCTACCACTTCATCCTGGCCCGGAGCTGGCCGACGTTCTTCGTGCTGGTGACCTTCATCTTCGCGTTCATGAACGTCGTCTTCGCCTGCGCCTACTACGCCCGCCCGGGATCGATCGCCAACGTCCCCACCGGATCGTTCGAGGACGCCTTTTATTTCAGTGTTCAGACCCTGGCCACCATCGGCTACGGCGGGATGTACCCGGTCACCCGCTACGGGCACCTGGTGGTCACGGTGGAAGCGGTGACGGGAATCCTGTTCTTGGCGCTCATCACCGGCATCACCTTCAACCGGTTCGCGCGTCCGTCGGCGCGCGTGCTGTTTTCGAACAAGGTCGTCATCAGCCCGCGCAACGGCGTCCCGCACCTGATGTTCCGCATGGCCAACTGGCGCCGCAACCGGATCGTCGAGGCGCGGCTGCGGGTGGTGCTACTGGCGACCGAGCGGACGCGGGAGGGGGACGTCATGCGGCGGCAGATCGACATTCCGCTGGTACGCGACCGCACGGGGGTCTTCTTCCTGACCTGGAGCGCCATGCATCTGATCGACGAAAAGAGTCCTTTCTTCGGCCCGGATGCCATGAAACGACTGCGCGCGCAGAGCGCGGAGCTCTACCTGGGCCTGATGGGCTTCGACGAGACGATCGGCCAGACCATCCATGCCCGCAAGCAGTACGCGCTGGATGACATCGTCGTCGGCGCGCGCTTCGCCGACGTGCTCACCAACACCGAAGACGGCGGGCGCCAGATCGACTACCGCAAGTTCCACGACGTCGTCGCGATCGCGGACCCCGACGTCGGCGTGGGCGTCGGCGTCGGCGTCAGCGCGTGAAGCCGGGAACGGCGGCGCCGCGGGCCAGCGCCAGCAGGCCGCCCAACCGCGCCAGCAGGTCGTCGAATCCGGGCTGGCCCAGCGCCGCGCGCAGCTCGAAGGTGTGATCGACCGCGCGCGCGCCGACGCCATCGAGGTAGGGTCCGAGCCCGAGCATCAGCACCTGGGGGCTCCGTTTCGCATCGCGCAGCGACTGGGTCACGTTCGCCGCCAGCGACTTGGCCTGCGCCGCGGTGGCCACGTCGGCCAGCAGCACGGCGTCCAGGCCGGCGCCGAGATCGACGCCGATCGACAAGGTCATGATCGCCGCGGCGTCGGAGAGCTGCGAGTCTTCCGCCAGCGTCTTGCGCGTCCCCTCGGGCACGATCGCGGCGCCCCAGATCGCGTGGGTCCCGGCCGCGCGCTCGACCAGGCGGACCAGATCGATGTTGGTGGCGGCGCTGTCGCCGGGGCGGGCGGTCTCGGCCAGGTCCGCCATGCGTGGGCCCCACCCGCCCGCGCCCAGCGCGAACGACTGCGCGTCGATGAAAAACCCGACCAGGTCGGGATCGTGGCGGGACGACCAGAGGGTGAAGCGCCCGTGCGGCGTGGCCACCAGATCGTCGCCCGACTTCTGCAGCTGGTCGCGCACGTAGGCGACCAGGCGGGCCTCGTCCAGCCGATCGGCGCGCAGCACCAACCCGAATTCGCCGTGCGCGCGCGCCTCCTCTGGAAAGGCGACCGTGAGGCCTTCCAGCTGGCGGAGCGGGTCGAATCCGGTCCGGCGGGCGAACGCCTCGATCTCCTGGAGGTCGGCTGGACTCTGCTGCGCCTGCGCCTCGAGCTTGGCGGCGGCCGGACTGGCGCGCAGCTTGGCGACGTCGATCGCCGCCACGATCCGGGTGGCCACCGGGAACAGCGCCAGCCGCCCCTGCACGGTGGCGGCCCGATCCTCGCTGCGGTGGCAACCGCCGCGGCAGGAGGCGCCGAGCGCCACCAGCGCGGCGAACGCTGGCCAGACGCGCCGCCTTCGCGTCATAGTGCCGCCGATGTCGTGGGCTCGCATGCGTTTCAAGGGGGGAGTGGTCTGGGTGCGCACGGACGAATCGGGGGCGCTGGTGCTGGACACCGACGGCCGCGCGGAGATGAAGTATCGCGAATCCGACGCGAAGAGCTACCGTCCATCGCCGGGCAATCTGACGCCCGATTCGGGTGACGGGCCCGCGCCCCCTGCCGCACCGGGCGCGACCGCGAGCTCGGACTCGATCGCGAGCGTTCGGAAATCCTCCCACGCACCTAAGGCGGCGAAGGCCGGCCTCCCGGGCGGCGCGGTCGAGATCTGGACCGACGGCGCCTGCTCTGGAAATCCGGGACCGATGGGGATCGGGGTGGTGGTGATCGACGGCGCCACGCGGCGCGAGGCGGGCGAGTACCTGGGAGAGGGAACCAACAACATCGCCGAGCTGACCGCCATCGAGCGGGGCATAGAGCTGGCCGGGGCGGATCGCGACGATGGACGGCGTTTCCGGATCTACACCGATTCGAGCTATTCGATCGGCGTGCTCAGCAAAGGGTGGAAGGCCAAGGCCAACCAGGAGCTGATCGCCCGCCTCAAGCGACGCCTGGCGGCGGTGCCCCGGGTGGAGTTCGTGAAGGTCGCCGGCCACGCCGGCGTTCCCGAGAACGAACGCTGCGACGAGCTGGCGACCGGCGCCGTCCAGGGCCGCCCACGGCGCTGAGGGCTCGTCCAGGCCATGAAACGACGTTCGTGGGAAGGCACGCTCTGCGCCGTGAACGCCGGCATCGCGATCGCCCTCGCGGTGAAGCTGGGTCAACATCTCGGCTCGCCCGCGGCCCTGGGCGCGACCGATTTCGTCGCCCTCCGCACCGGGTGGTGGTTGGCCCTTGCCGATCCGCGACGGCTCTACGACGTGGCCAGCCAGGCCTCGGTCGAGCGGGCGATCCAGCTCGGATTCGGCAGCTCCGGCTTCGTCGGCGGGCTCCTGGCCTACTTGCATCCGCCCCACCTGGCGCTGGCGGGAAGCGGCTTCGAATGGCTGGCGGAACGCTGGAACGGACCGGCCGGGTTCTATCTCTGGACGGCGGGCAACCTCGCGCTCGCGGTCCAGCTGGTGCGCCTCTTGCGCGCCGAGCTGGGCGCCTCCCCGCGCGAAACGTTCTTCGTCGCGGTGATGCTGGCTGGATTCTTTCCCCTGTTCGACACCCTTCGCCAGGGTCAGCTTTCGCTGCTCCTGGCGGTCTCGATCCTGGGGTTCATCAACGCGGTCCGCGGACGCCGCCCGCTGGCGGCCGCCGCCTATCTGCTGATCATGAGCTGCAAGCCGCAGATCCTCCCCGCGCCTCTGATCGTGCTGCTCTGGAGGCGCGAACGGCGGGTGCTCGCCGCGGCGATCGCGCTCGGGCTCGGCGCGGCGCTGCTGACGGCGGCCGTCCTGGGACCCCGGGTCTGGATCGACTATGCCACCCACGTCCGGGCGCTCGACCGACTGTTCGGCGGTTCGCCGGCGCGCATGCCGGCGCTCCACGGCCTCCTGGCCCGCCTGCTGCCCGCGGGACGGCAGACAGCGGTCGAAACGTTCGCCCTGGTTGGCTGGCTGGTCGCGCTGGCGACCGTCGCGGGGGTGGTCGCCCGACGGCGGCGACTCGAGCAGGACGACCTGCGCGTCGACTTCGCCTTCGCCTTCGCGGCGGGCTTTCTGACCAGCCCGCACTTCTATCCGCACGACCTTCTCCTCTGGATCGCTCCCGTCGTTCTGATCTTGGCGGTGTCGCGCGCCGAGCCCGCGCGGTGGCGTCACCGCGTTCGCCTGGTGCTCGCCTGGCCCATCTGGTTGGTGATCGCGCAAGTGGCCGACGGCGACGGCGCCCGCCTCCCGGTCGATCTGGCCTTGGTTCCCTTGATCATCGTGTCGGTCTGGACCGCGCGCGCCGCGGTCGGACGCGCGCCGGTGTTCAGCGACCGACTTCCGCCAGCGTGACGAAGCGGGCGCCCGCGGCGCGGGCCGCCGTCAGCGTCTCGTCGAGCGCGGCCAGCTTGTGGGCCAGCGGCCGGCGCAGGTCCGGTTGGCGCGCCACCAGCGCCGGCGGAATCTCGTCGGCCTCGGCGTCGGCCAGGTCGATTCCGTGTAGCTCGAGGTTGAAGAACGGCGCCCGCAGCGCGACCGAGACCAGGTGGCGCCGCAACCAGCGTGGCGCCAGGATCAGGCTGGTGCCGATCACCTGCAGGCGCGCGATCGGCGTGACCGCGATCGGCAGCTCGAGGAGGCCGCCGCCCGCGCCGTCGGTCCGTCGATAGGGCGATCCGGGCCCGGGCAGATCGGAAGAGCGTCGTGTAGGGAAAGAGTGTAGATCTCGGT
>CALAOV010000386.1 GCA_937889515.1 uncultured Myxococcales bacterium
CCCGCTGCGCCCGCGGATCCCGCGCCGCCGGTCGATCCGGCGGCGCCACTGGCGACGCTGCCGCCGGTCCCGACCACGCCACCCTTGCCGCCCGTCGCGCCCACGTCACCCTCGCCGCCGCTGCCGGCCTCGCCGACGCCACCGCCCAGGCCGGACTCGCCGAAATGACGAGCTTCCGCGCCGCCACCGCACGATGCGAGCGCGGCCAAGGCGACGACGAGCCATCCGGCGCCAATCGCCGTGGCCGTTCTCGCGCGCGCACGCCTCACCGACGTGCACGCGATCCCTGAGCGCATCTCCACCACACGGTACATGTCGGCTCTTTGCGGGTCCCTTCTTGAGAAGTCCCTCGCACGGGCCAAATGGCTCGCGCCGCGCGCACATTTTTTACCTTCGTGTGGTGACTGCGACCACCCGCGCCGACACGTCGGCCTGCCCGTCGTGCCCGCCCACCATGCATTCCGGAGATTTCGGGCCCAGGCTCAACGGCCAACCGTGACGGAGAGGCGCCGGGCGCGCTTGCACATGCGGGCGGACAGATCGACGCCGATCGCGTCCAGCCCGAGGGCGTTGGCCACCGCGAGGACGGTTCCCCAGCCGCAGAACGGATCGACGATCGTGCGCGTGGTGGTCCCGGTCATCACGAACCGGCAGGCGTCTACGCAGGCGAGCACCCCCATCGCCTTGACGCCCGGCTGAACGCCGCCATCGGGCAGCACGTCGGGCGTGGCGCGCCGGAGCGTCGGGCGGAGCACGCGCGCGAAACCGAGCAGGTGCGAGTAGCTGGCCCGGCCGTAGGTCAGCGTCCCGGGTGGTTTGCGGCAGACGATCTTGTGGAAGAGCATGACCATCCCGGCGCGCTCCGCGGCGCGCGCGACCATGGCCCCTTTGTCGACCCAAACCCCGGCGCGGTTCACGTCACTCTGGAAGAAGATCGCCACCCCCTCATCGGGCACGCTTTGCATGGTCAGCACGGCCGCCTCGTCGAACCAGCGAAGCCACCCGTCGAATCCAAGAGCCGGCAACTCGGAGACGTCCGGCAACGACGTCACGACGCTGGCGCCGGCAAGCGTGCCCGCGGCACGCAGCCACTGCATTGCATCGCCCTGGTGAACCGTCCGCCCTGGGCCAGTCTTCGAGGAAGTGGTCATGCCGCTGAGCCTGTCTCCCTCGAGCGAACCGTCCCTGGTATTGGAGCGTGAGATTCTGTACCTATAGTCAGGCACCGACTCGAGGAGCGGCTCTTACCATGTCATCTCGGACTTACACCTTCCCCTTTCTGATTGGCAGACCTATCTGAACCCTTTGAATGAAGTACCGCCTCACACAGAAGATCGGCAGCGGGGGGATGGCGGAGGTCTTCCGGGCCACGGGCGAGGGCGCGGAGGGATTCGAGCGGGCGTTCGTCGTCAAGCGGATCCTCCCGCGTCTTTCGGATGCACCCGAGTTCGTAGGCATGTTCGTCGACGAGGCGAAGATCTCGGCGCGCCTCCTGCACCCGAACATCGTGCAGGTGTTCGAGTTTGCGTACCAGGACGGCGGTTACTACATCGTCATGGAGCCGGTCGACGGCGTGGACATGGGGTTCCTCTTGCGGAAGCTCGAGCGGCGGGGGGCGGTGGCGCCGGCGGCGTTCGTGGCGGAGGTGGGACGCCAGGCGTGCCGCGGGCTCGGCTTCGCGCACGGCCTGACCAGCCCCGAGGGAAAACCCTACGGGATCGTCCACCGCGACGTCACGCCGCCCAACATCATGGTTGCCTGGAACGGGGCGGTGAAGATCCTCGACTTCGGCATCGCGCGCGCGGTGCAGGAGCTGCGCACCAACCAGACCGACGCCGGCACGGTGAAGGGTAAGATGTCGTACATCGCACCGGAGCTGCTGCAGGGGCAGCCGGCCGACGCACGCTCGGACCTGTTCTCGCTGGGCGTCGTGCTGCACGAGCTGCTCTCCGGGCGGCGGCTGTTCGTGGGTGAGAACGACCTCGAGACGCTGAAGCTGGTCAGCGAGATGCCGGTGCCGCGGCCGTCGTCGCGCAACCCGGATGTCAAGCCCGCGCTCGACGAGGTGATCCTGCGCGCGCTGGCGCGCGACCCGGCCAAGCGGTACCAGAGCGCCGATGAGATGAGCCAGGACCTGGAGCGCCTGGTTCTGCGCAAACGCTATGCGGCCAGCTCGTTCGCCAGGCAGGTGCGCGCGCTGGTGCCGGAGGCCGAGGCGGTGCCGGAGTCCGGCGTGCCCGTCGAGATCGATTTCGGGCAGCGCGACTCCTCGGCCGTAATCGCCGAGGGGCCGCGCGTGGCGCCGCCACCGTCGCGCGCCGCGTTGCCCGCCGTCGCGCCGCCCGCGATGCGGGGGCGGCTGGGCGCGCTGCACGGCGCGCGCGCGAGTTGGCTGTCGGCGCTGCTCCCCACCACCGCGACGCTGGTGTTGATGGTGATCGTGCTCCGGCACGGCGGGCTCGCGCCGCGGGTGCCGGCCGCGCCGCCACCGCCGGCGCCAACGCTAGGGTCCATTGCCGCGGCCGGCACGACGCCGGTCCTTCCGTCGACCGTGGAGATGTCGATAGACTCGCATCCGCAGGGAGCGCTGGTTACCACCGCCGCCACGCCCACCGAACGCGCCCGGCCGCTGGGCGAGACGCCATTCGTGCTCCGGCTGCCGCGCGGCGAGACCCCGGTGCCGCTGGTCATGAGCAAACGGGGCTTCGAGCCGGTCACTTTCAAGGTGGTGCCCAATCACGACAAGGATGTGGCCACCCGGCTCGAACGCGGCAGCGGCAGCGGCGGCGGCGGCTCGAGGCTGGTTGCGTCCGCCCCGCGACGCGTGCTCACCGCAAACCTACCAGCCGGTCCGTTGTCGTCGGATCGGGGAGCGCGGCGTCCGCCCCGCTGATGGGCGTCGATGATCCGCCACGACCTACAGGCTGACTGAGCGGCCGCCCGCTACGGGACAGCGGCGACGGGCACCATGTGCTTGACGTTCTTGGCGTTGCCTTTGATATCGCCGCTCAGAACCTTCACCGGCACGGGCGGCGTCAGCTTGAAGCGGTAGCCCTTGCTGTCGCTCTGCAGCGCGATGTCCTGTCCTTTGTATTGGAGGTGGCGCTCGTAGTCCTCGGGCACCAGGCCGTCGCGCGTGTTGGCGTGGTGCCGGACGAGGAAGGCCGCCAGCCGCAGGGCCTCGTAGTTGTGCAGCCGGTGGCAGCCGTTGCTCTCCCCGCGCTTGACCGAGCGGTAGGCGGGCGTGCCATGCGTCCGGATGCGCAGGTCCATCAGGTCCGGTTCGCCCTGCGGCGTCGTGCCGATGATCTGCTTGTGCACCATCGCCACCAGGCCATACGCCGCGCGGTAGCCCGGGCCGATGATCTGACTCTTGGGCACGAACGTATCCCCCACCTTGATGACCAGGTGGCTGGTGGGCATGCCCGGCGCCGGGTGCCAGGTCGGCGTGGCCAGGACCTCGGTCCAAAGGGCGTCGCCCGTGATCGACTCCTTGTACTTGAGCGCCATCGTGCCGTCGGACTTCTGGAACATCTTCCAGCCGCCGATGGTGGTCGGCCAGCGGCTGAGGGCCACGTCGTGATCGCCCACGTGCGCGAAGAGCGTGATGGTCGGGCGGTCGGCGACCGGGGGCTTCCACATCTTGTGCCCATCCTTGTCGAGCCTCGGCCGCGCCAGGACCACCTCGCCGCGGTCAATTTCCGCACGGAGCTCCATGTTGGCGCTGTAGTACGACGGCAGCGGCGGCAGCTTGATCGCGACCGCCGTCGGCAGGGGCAGCGGCCCCTTGTGCGCCACCTTCTTCTTTTTCGAGCTGGGCGGCGGCGGCGCAACCAACGTGCTCGCCAGCACCGCCTGCGGTGAGGTCCAGCCCAGCGCCGCGCTGGCCGCCTGGGTCGCCGGGGAGATCAGATCGGCCGCGGGGACGATCTTGATGTCGGCGGATGCGGGGTCGGGCCGTGCCGGGGCCGACGGCGGCGGATTCGGCGGTGCGGCAGCCGCGGTGCTCGGTCCGGCGGCGGGCGCCGCGGCAGCCCCTCCACTGGCCTTCTGGGGCACCGGTTGTGCCGGGGCCAGCGGCCGGAACTCGGTCGGGTCGATCACCCGCCCCTGCACCTCACCCTGCTCACCCGCAGCCGAACCATCCTCGATGAGGCCGGTCGCGTCGACGATCCGCCCGCGTAGCGTTCGCAGGATCGCGCGGAAGTCCTGCTCGCGGCTGTCGCCGAGGAGCGCGGCGCGGGTCTCGAAGTCGATGTTCCCGTTGTCCGCGAGCATCTGCAGCCGCTGGTACATCTGCAGGCCCGCGCTCGTTCGCCGATCCATCCGGCCGGCCGTTGCCTTACCCGACAGCAAATCCTCGCAGCGCAGGTGGGCCTGCAAGGCGATCACGGCGCGGTGTTCTTGCGCCGTCAAAGGCCGCGGCGAGATCGTCTTCCCAGTCAAGATCAGGGGTTTTTCGGCGACCGTCTCGGGGTCGGGGTTCGGGATCTTCTCCGCTTCTTCAGACGGGATCACGTTCCTCTGCGACAGCTCCTCGAGCACCCCGTCCTTCACCCGCTCGTGACAGGTGTGGCGTTTGTTGTCCGCCAGCCGTCGCCGCAAGGAGTTCAGGGTCGGAAAGATCCCGAACGCCTCGAAGAACCGGTCCTCGCGCGCGCGCGCGTACTCGCTGCCCGTGTGGGAGAGCCGCCCATTGGCCAGATCGATCAGATACGGGCGCAGCGGCTGCGGTTTCCCGGGCTCCTCCGAGAAGACGTACGGCAGCCAGTCGTCCGAGAGATCGACCACCGTCAGGCCGTCCCGCCGCGCGTTCTCGGGCGTCGTCTGGCCCGTGAAGCGCCCTCCCTCGACCACCGGGATCGAGACGCCCGGCGACGCCGCCTCTGCCGGCGCCGTCTGGCCCGCTGGGGCCACCGCCGCCGGCTGCTTCGCCTGCGTCAGTTGTGCACTGCCGGCCAAGAGGCCGGCGAGCGCCAACGCGCTGGCGCTGGCCCCGGCGCGGCCCGTGCGGGAGCCTCTCTTGGCCGGACTCCGTGGGTACTTCTCCAGCACGAGGCTGAGACTAGGACCTTGACCTTCGCGATTCAAGGCGGGCCTTGCGAGCAGTGACCCAGCGCAGCTACGGCGCCCCAGCGAACGGGGTCTTGTTACGAGCTACTGCAGCGTGACCTTTGTCGGGCCGAAGGCGTCGTTGTAGGTGCCGTCGCCGACGCCGCCGTTGAAGTTCCCGCCCCAGCACCAGACGTTCGCGAGCGGCGTGACAACGCAGCTGTGGTATTGCCCTACGGCGAGCGCGCTGGCGGTCGTCTCGAGTCCGAACACTGTGACCGCCGTCGGAGTCGGATGGTTGGTTCCCGTCAGATCGCCCAGCTCGCCGTCGAGGTTTTCGCCCCAACACTCCACCTGGCCGGTGGTCAGGAGCGCGCAAGCATGGGCATAGCCGACGCCGATCGACTTCGCAGTTGCCGGCAGGCTCACCTTGGCCGTGGTCAACCGGTTGGTGGTGGTGCCGTCGCCGAGCTGCCCGTAGAAGTTCCCCCCCCAGCACCAGACGCTGCCATCGGCGTGCAGGTCGCACGTCGAGTTGTCGCCCGCCGCCACCGCGAGGACGGTCCTTTCATTGAGGTTCTCCCAGGCCGTCAGCCTGTTCGTCGTGAGGCCGTCCCCGAGCTGCCCGAGGTTGTCGTAGCCCCAGGCGACATAGTGACCGTCACCGGTCGTCGCGATGGTGTCATACGTGCCGCAACTGATCGAACGGAACGTCCCGGTCGTCGCCAGGACCGGCGACGAGCTGTTGGTAGTCGTGCCGTTGCCGAGCTGCCCCTGAGCGTTGTACCCCCAGCAGTAGGCCGAGTTCTGATTGACGACCGCGCAGGCATGGTAAGTGCCCGCGCAGATCGAGCTCGCCGTTCCGGGAAGGGGCACCTGCACTGGCGTGTATGTGAAACTGCCCAGCGCCACGTTCGGCCCCACGCCGCCATAGTAGTTGTAGCCGAAGCACCAGATCGTCCCGTCGGAGCGCAGCGCGCAGCCATGATAAGGGCCGAGCGCGATCGACGTGGTCGTGTTCGTCAGCACGGTCGAGCGCGTAGGCGTCGGTCCCGACGGCACGACACCGTAGACGCCCCACCCCTCGGGAGCGCCGTCGGTCAGGACATACGAGTTGTATCCACCGGCAACGATGCCCGAGATGCTGCCGACAAAGTCCGGCGTGATGCTGACGCTTGTGTTCGGCTTGAACGTGAGCACCAAGCTGGTCGTCAGCCCCGGCCGCACGACTACCGGCGTCGGGTCGGAGCTCCAATTGGGCGCAACGCCCGAGATGCTGGTGCACGCGACGGTGAAGGCGTCGGCGGCGATCGTGACCGGGCCGATCGGCAACCCGCCGAGGGGGATCGGGGCGCCGGATCCGTTGGTCGTCGTGATCGTTATCGTCTGGACAACGGCCGGTCCCGACGCGGGCGTGATCGTCAGCCGAATACACTGCGCGCCCGCGGGCGCGGCCGACAGATCCAGGCTCACCTGCTCGACCCCGTTCGGGTCGGACGAAGAACCGCCACTTGCCGGCGCGGTCGACTCTTGCGCCCCGCACCCGAGAAGGAACATGCCGACCACCAAGAAACCCGTCCGCCGTGCCGTTGTGTGCATGGACATCTTGGTATCGGCTCAACGCCAGCGCAGCAAGATCAATTGATTGCCGAACGCCGGGGCTGATATTCGCCGGGCATCCGAATCCTCCGGGAATAAACGACGCGCCTGTCGTCACGGCCGGCCGGAGCGAAGGTAGAAGCCTTTGTGCAGGCGCACGGGAGCGACTGCGGCGCTCACGGGCAGAGCGTCTGGCCACCGGCCGAGACGTACGCCTTGGTCTTCGAGACCAGGTAGCCGCTGTCGGTGTCGGGCGTGGTCTGATCGCCGGCGCCCGCGCCGAAGGCGACGCCGATGACGTGCGCTCCGGCGAGCGCGCTCCAGTGCGCGGGAACCGTCACCGGCGCAGCGCTTTCGACCCCGGCCGCGCTGCCGCCGAAGAAGTAGTCGACGCGGTTGTCCTGATAGTGATCCGCGGTGTTGTTCTGGCTGGCGTTGCCGACCGGCGTCTGCCAGTAGAGCGCCGGCGTTCCCAGCGCCTCGGTGAGCGCCTTCACCCAGGTCAGATCCTGCGCGTAGTCGGGCAGCGTCGCGTCGGTCGCGTCCCACCAGCTGTCGGTCCCCTGCACCGTCTGGTAGTAGCCGGCGTCGCGGTCGCTCGTCTCGACGGCGATGAAGTCGGCGCCGCTTCCGCCGCAGGCCGCGAGAAACGCGGCGACGGCCTTGGCGTCGGTGGTGACGTCGACGCTCTTGTTCGTGTTGCCGGCGATGTTCCAGGCCGACGCGGAGAGCCCCACGAACGCGTTCGGCGCGTACTTGCGCACCATCGCGATGAGGCACTGCCCCATCCCGGCGATGGTGTTCGGCAGCGCGCCACAATCGGTCGGGTTCGCGCTGGCGACGGCGGCGGCGAGCGTCGTCGGCGATCCCGCCTGGCGCGCGTAGCCCCAAAAATCCGGCTCGATGTGCAGGAGCGCCTTGTTCTGTCCGATCTGCTGCAGCAGGAAACGCCAGTCGGCGTAGTAGCGGGTCATGAGCGCGGCGCTCGTCGCCGCCTGCGTCACCTCCGCCGCCCCTTCCGCGAAGTTGGTGAAGGTCGCCTGCGCGGTCTGCAGGATCTCGTAGTAGGTGAACATCGGGATCTGCGGCGGCGAGGGCTTGGCGGCGGCCTGCATGAAATAGCCGGCGTACATGCCGGGCGGCGTGTTGTAGCAGCCCCACCAGGCGCACCCGCTGGTACAGACCTTCCCGGAGGCGGTGCAGGAGCTGCCGCAAGTCGTGCACGGCGTCGGCGAATCGAACAGGCCGCCCGAAAGATAGATGTAGCGGATGTCGAACGGCGCCAGTGCCGCGGTCGCGTCGGACGTGCTGACACCG
>CALAOV010000387.1 GCA_937889515.1 uncultured Myxococcales bacterium
CTGCACAGTCGCAGGCGGAACCGCGCCGGTGTGGGAGCCGCGGGCGGTGGTCCGGCGGCGGGGCCCGCGCCACAGGCCGCGAGCAAGAATCCCAGGATCGCCGCGGGCGGGAGACGGGCGGGTGCGTCCATCAAGCTCACCGGCGAATCCTATGCCTCTCGCGCCCCGCCGAACGACAGTATCGAGCGGATCGCGATCGGACTTCCGCAGCTACCCGTAGGGGCGGAGAACCATTGAGCCCTGGCGCGAGCGGGCCGCCATCTTTTCGCGGGGACACCGGATCGCCTTCGGAGGAGAATGCAAGTTGGACGGACATGCCTCATGAGACTGAGCTCTTGGTCGGTCTGGCTGGAATACGAATTCGATCCCGACAGCGGGCAGTACTCCCGAGAGTTCGTCCGTTATCCCGCCGCCGGGCGCAGGCCGATCTCAGGGCAGGCTGCGCTAGAACGAACACCAGAGCCACTCACCCTCGCGGACGCACCTGGCTGGGGCGGCTGGACTGACGGCGCACGAGCTGACCAAACGCGTGTTGCAGCGGACCGGGCTGTGCCCCGCCGCTGAACACGGTATCGTTCACGCGCGATGAGATGGCTTGTCCGGATCGTTCTTGGTTGCGTCGTCTGGTCGGCCAGCCCTGCGGCATCTACGACCGCCACCAGAATCTGCGTCGATCGCGCCGAGAACAACGGCTTGATGAATGCCATTCCGTCGCGGGCCATCGTCACGCGGGGCGCGGAGGAGGGGTCAGAGCGGCAGGTGTCGATCGCCGGCGGCGAACGGAAGTGTGTCGATGCCGGTCCGGGTAGATGGAAAGTCGAAGCTCGATCGAAACGACCATATGATCCTGCCGCCAAGGACGAGAATGAGTGTCGCTCAAACACCCTCACCGTCGAGGTGGTCGACGGGGGAACCGTCGAGATCGAAATCTCGCCCCGGCTCCGCGGCTCGGCGTACCTTTGCGGTTGGAAGATCAGCAAGACCGCCAGGAGCCCCACAACAAGGCGATGAAGCGGACGGGCTTCGCCCGCCGCTCGTCGCCAGATCGTATCGTTAGCCGCACGGGCGCAAGTCATGCGATTCGAATGGGACGCCGAGAAGGCAGCGCAAAACCTGGCCAAGCACGGAGTGTCCTTCGCGGAGGCCTCCACGGTGTTTGACGATCCGCTCTCGGTCACGGTCTCCGATCCCCGCCATTCGTGGCGCGAGGAGTGCTTGGTGCTGTTCGGCGTGAGCCGTCGAGGGCGTCTTCTAGCCGTTTTCCACGATGTTGCCGAGAGATTCCCCACGTCGGAGTCCGTGAACGACGCCCTCCGGCGATTGGCCGGCCGGGGCGGCAGCTAGCAAGGCGATGGAGCGGCCGGGCTTCGCCCGCCGCTGAACGCCAGGTCGCGCCGGCCGCGGAACGGCCGTATCGTCATCCGGACATGAAGCGCGTAATCGCGATCGTCGTTACCTTCTGTGCGCTCGTGGGAGCGGCCGTCGGCGCAGTCGCGATGTACACGGGGTGGGAGCACAACCCCCAAGGTACGTATTACGAAGTGGTTGGAGACAGCCGAGTGGTCCACTTGGGGTACTGGGGCCTGCTGGGCCTGTGGTGGTTCCTTGTGGTGTTCGTGCCCCTTTTTTTGTCGGCGGCGGTGTCGTCGCCCTGTCGTATCACCTCGATAAGCGAAGATCTGCCGGATAGCCGGCCGTCACTGTGAATGCCTGAAAGACGAAGACGTGGCGAAAAAACGAACGCAGCCAACCGCGACCATCGGTGTCGTCGAGCACGGCAACTCGGCGGTGTTGGTCACAGTCGGCCCCGGGGGCGAGCTCCTCGATCGCCGACGCGTCGACCTCACCGACCGCGGTCTGCCGACGCACCCGCATCATCACGAAGGGTCGCGACGCGGCGGCGGCGCTCGGCCCCGAGGACGTCGATACCTTCCTACACGCGATGGGTCGATCGATCGGGCCACCCTGGCAGGCCAAGCACAAGCTTGCGGCGGCTGCGGCGATCGCGGCGACGGGGCACCCCGCGACCCGGGAAGGTTCCTGAGATGGACGATCCGAACCTCACGATCTACCGGAGCACCCTCCGGCGATGAGAAGGCCCGATGAGGACGCCTTTCCATCGGGGCTTCACGTTGGCAAGATGACCCGCGCGATGCGACCGGCGGTCGGCTTGCGGAAGGAACGCCACCCTTTCAGGTGGACGTCGGCGTCCGTGGCTATCATCGTCGGCCTCGGTGCTTGCGCGGAAGGACGGTTTGGAGCCAGACGGCGGGCCGGCTATCCCGATGGTGCTTGGGCCGCGGGCATCCAGGGCGACGTTACGGTCGAAACCTGCCCGGGCTCACCGTCCAAGCTCGTCGCGTCGGCCACACCAGAGCTGGCCTCGTCGGCCCTCCAGATGTCGACGAGGTCCGGGCCTCCACCGGCCGCATGCAAGCGAACGCGCTTTGCCTTCCGTAGGTGGCCGAGTCAAACGGACATACTGCAACTGACAGGCGAGAAGGACACCGTGCTGGTCACGCGAGGCTTCGAGAGAGCATCGCGGTTGAACTGCCCTTCTCCGGTGCCCTTTTCGGAGGCGGCGTTCACGGCGGGAAAGTCGATCGCCGTCCTGACGATCGACGCGTCGGGGCACGTCGGCGCGTTGTCATTCCGGCAGTCGGTTGGGGGCGTGAACGAGGGTCGGTGGGCGGACCAGCTCAGGGGGTGCTTTTTCTCTCCAGCAACCCTCGATGGAAAAGACGTCGCCAGCAGCTTTGTCAGCGCGGTCGAATGGCGAGCCGAACCCTAGAGCTTGGGCATCATGGGAAGCGTGAACGCCGGTTCGAAGATCGCGGCCTTTCTCGGACGATACTCGCCTGAGATCGAGGCGCAGCTGAGAGAGGCGCGAAGGATGCTGCGTTCCTCGTTTCCGCGTGGCTACGAGCTGGTCTTCGACAACTACAACGCTCTGGTCTTTGCCGTGAGCCCGACAGAGCGCACCGCCGACGCCTTCGTGTCGGTGGCCGGTTACCCACGGTGGGTCACTCTATTCTTCCTGCGCGGGGCAGAGCTCAAAGACCCACGCGGCCTTCTGCAGGGCACCGGCAAGCAGGTGAGGGGCATCCGGCTCACGGCGGCGATACGGGTCGACACACCCGCGGTCAAAGCCTTGGTCCAGCAAGCAGCCAGCGTGCATGGAGCGGCGTTCAAGGTCGCGCCCAAGCTACGCACGATCGTCAAGACCGTGCTCGATGAGCAACGACCGAGGCGCCCGGAAGCGAAACGCCGGTCGGTCACGGGGCGGTAGGTCGGCGATGAACCCCCCGAAGCGAAGGATCATTCAATGACGGTGGCATCCATCCTCTGGCGACGTCTCGATACACCGGGGCACGACGCCTGTCGGCTCGAGGGGAGTGCCGCAGGCTGGCGGCTCGATGGCACGGCCGTCTTCCGCGAGGGCGGACTTCCCGCTCGGCTCGACTACGCCGTCTCGGGCGATTCCGCGTGGCAGACCCAACACGGACAAGTGCGCGGGTGGATTGGGGCGCGGTCGATCGAAATCAGCGTCGCTCGAACAGCGGCAGGCGTCTGGACGCTCAATGGCGTGGCGGTCGAGGGCCTCGCGCACTGCGTGGACCTCGACTTCGGCTTTACTCCGGCTACGAATCTGCTGCAGCTCCGCCGCTTGGCGCTCGCCGAGGGTCAGGTCGTCGACGCGCCGGTCGCGTGGCTCGATGTCTCGACGGGCGTCCTCGACGTGCTCGTTCAGAGATATGAGCGACGGGGACAAACTACCTACTGGTACGAGGCGCCACGCTTCAACTACGCGGCTCTCCTCGAAGTGACTGCCATCGGTTTCGTCCGCCGATATCCGGGTCTGTGGGAGGCCGACTCTGATGCCGACCCCGAGTGAACGGCGAGCTGCGCGCGGCGATCGAACGCCATCTCGACGCAACCAAATGCCGAGAAACAACACCGACCCACGTGTCGACGCCTACATCGACGCTCTGCCGGACTGGCAGCAAGCCATCTGCCGCCAGGTTCGCGACCTGGTCCACGCGGCAGATCCGAAGGTCGTGGAGACCATCAAGCGCACCCGCCAGCCGTACTTCACTCTCGAGGGGAACATCTGCGCGTTGCTGGCGGCCAAGGGCTGGGTGAATGTCTTCTTGTACGACGGCGCGATCGTGCCCGACCCACACGGGATCATCACCGGCGGCCACGACAACCAGACCGCCCGCACCGTTGCCATTCGTCGGGACGAGAAGGTCAACGCCCCCGCGCTCAAGGCCATGTTCAAGCAGATCATCGCCCACAACAAAGCTGGCGGCTGGCGAAAGCTGAAGCCCCGTGATCGATAGAACGGCGCCATGACCACCGTCGTCGTCGAAACCCGCATCGCGGCGCCCATCGAGCTCTGCTTCGATCTTGCCCGCGACATCGACATGCACGTGAAGACCGCCTCGTTCACGGGCGAGCGCGCGGTTGGCGGCAGGACCTCTGGCCTCATCGACCTCGGCGAGAGCGTCACGTTCGAGGGGGTGCATTTCGGCATCCGGCAGCGGATGACGTCGAAGATCGTCGAGCTCGATCGTCCGACGCGTTTCGTGGATCAGATGGTGAAGGGCGCGTTCGCCAGCTTCCGGCACCTGCACCAGTTCGAGCTCGAAGATGGGGTGGTGTTGATGCGCGACACCCTGATCTGGCGATCTCCGCTGGGGCTACTCGGCGTCGTCGCCGACCGGCTCTTCGTCGAGAGGCACATGAGGGCCTTCATCCTGCAAAAGCAACTGAAGCTCAAAGAGTTTGCCGAGCGGCAGGCGGACCGCGGATGAGCCGATCCGACCCGCCAGCCGCGCGCGGAGGGCAGGACACCCGCGACCCTTGCGGCTACCGGGAGCCGGCCGCTAGGATCGCCGCCGCATGACGATCGATCCGGTCCCAGATTTCCGCTCGCGCCGACTGGAGGCGGGCGATCGCGATCTGGCGAGGGCGCTGTTCTCGCTGATGGCCGGCGTCTTCGAAGAGGAATGCGCGGCGCTCAGCGACGGGTACCTCGATCGGCTGCTCGCCCGTAAGGAGTTCTGGGCGATCGCGGCATTCGAGGGCGAGCGGATCGTCGGTGGCATCACGGCGCATACCTTGCCGATGACCCGCGCCGAGACCTCGGAGCTGTTCATCTACGACATCGCCGTCCACCGCGAGCACCAGCGCAAGGGCGTTGGACGGCACCTCGTGACCGAGCTGCGGGAGGGGGCGGCCGCCACCGGCATCCGGGTCCTGTTCGTGCCGGCCGACAACGACGATCGCCACGCGCTCGACTTCTACCGGGCCCTGGGCGGCGCCGCTGCTGCCGTCACGTTCTTCACCTTTTCGGAGCGACACGAAGGAGGCCGGGGGTGACGTCGAGCGAGCCGCAAACGAACGACGAGATCGTGATCCGCGACGTCATCGAAAGCTGGGCCCGGGCGGTACGCGGCAAGGATATGGACGGCATTCTGGCCCACCACTCGCCCGAGATCGTGATGTTCGATGTTCCGCCGCCTCTCCAGTCGGTGGGAATCGAAGCCTACAAAAAGACCTGGGACCTGTTCTTCGCCTGGTCCAAAGACCCCTGCGTCTTCGACATCACCGAGCTCAGGATCACCGCGGGCCAGGAGGTCGCCTTTGCGACGGCGCTCCTGCTCTGTTCGGAGACAGAGAAAAACGGAGACCAGATCGATCTGAGGTTTCGGGTCACCATCGGTCTGCGCAAGATCGGCGGTAGTTGGACGGTGATGCACGAACATCACTCCATTCCCGGCAGCGCCTGAGGCGCTGAAGCCTCCGTCGACTACCTAAACGTCTTCTGTAGCTCGTCGAGCTTGGCGCTGCCGGGGCAGAGCTTCTCGTAGGGGAGCTGGGCCAGCGGGACGTCGGTGGTCTTGTTGGTGTCGTGCATGTCGCTGGCCTGCTTGTCGACGAACAGCAGGCCGGTCGCGATCTCGCCGCGGTGGCGGTGCAGCTCGAGGTGGTCGGCCACGCCCTGTCTGTCGGTGGGATCGTAGTCGGCGGCGACCTTGCGCAGGCGCACCACGCTGCCGTCGTGCAGGCGCACGCTGGTGGCGGTCCCGGGCGCGTACTCGACGCTGATCTCCTGAGCGAAGGGGACGAAGTCGGCCGAGATGAGCTGCAGGAGGTGCTTGCGCGTGTAGAGGTAGCTCTTGGTCGACCCTTCGTGATCGTTGAAGGTCACGCAGGGCGAGATGACGTCGACCAGCGCGAACCCCTTGTGCGACAGCGCGGCCTTGAGGATCGGGACCAGTTGTTCCTTGTCGCCGGAGAAGCTGCGCGCCACGAAGGTCGCACCCAGATCCAGCGCCAGCGACACCGGATCGATCGGGCCGAACCGGTTGACCTCGCCGCGCTTGCTCTTCGACCCGATGTCGGCCGAGGCCGAGAACTGCCCCTTGGTGAGGCCGTAGACGCCGTTGTTCTCGATGATGTAGAGCATGTCGACGTTGCGGCGGATGGCGTGGACCAGCTGTCCGATGCCGATCGACAGCGAATCCCCGTCGCCCGAGATCCCGATGTACGTGAGCGCCCGGTTCGCCGCGTTGGCGCCGGTCGCGATCGACGGCATGCGCCCGTGCGCCGAGTTGAAGCCGTGCGCGCCGCCCACGAAGTAGGTGGGCGTCTTCGACGAGCAGCCGATGCCGGAGAGCTTGGCGATCAGGTGCGGCGGCGTCGAAAGCTCGTAGAACGAGCGGACGATCGCGGCGGTCACCGAGTCGTGGCCGCAGCCCGCGCAGAGCGTCGACATCGACCCTTCGTAGTCGCGGATCGTGAGGCCGATCTGATTGGGTCGCAGGTGCGGGTGGACGACGTTGGGTTTGGGGGAGGGCATGGGTTACCTACTTGCGCTCCAGTTGCGCGGTGACGCCGTCGACGACGTGGCGGCCGCTGAGCGGGAAGCCGCCATAGACCAGGATCGACTTCAGCTTCTCCTTGGGGACGCTGGTCTCCATGGTCAGCAGCGTGCGCAGCTGCGCGTCGCGGTTCTGCTCGACCACGAACACCCGATCGTAGGCGGCCAGAAAGGCCTCCACCTCTTCGCCGAAGGGGAAGGCGCGCAGGCGCATGTAGTCGGCGATGATCCCGCGCTCGGCGAGGGCGGCGATCGCCTCGCGCACCGCCGGATCGCAGCCGCCCAGCGAGACGATGCCGAACTTCGCGTCGACCTGCTTGCGGATGATCGGCGGTGGCACCGCCTGGGCGGCGGCGCGGTGCTTTCTGGCCAGGCGGTCCATGACCTCCTGATACTCGTCGGGGATCTCGGTGTAGCCGCCCAGCTTGTTGTGGCCGGAGCCGCGGGTGAAAAAGGCGCCCTTCGAGTGCACGCCCGGCAGCGAGCGCGCCGCGACGTGGTCCTCGTTCTCGGGCGAGTAGCGGTAGAACTTGGCCATCTTCTCGAGCTCGTCGGCGCCCAGCACCCGGCCGCGGTTGGGGCGGTAGCCGTCGTCCCACTTGAGGCGCGGGCAGACCCAGTCGTTCATGCCGATGTCGAGATCCGACAGCATGAACACCGGCGTCTGGAAGCGCTCGGCCAGGTCGAAGGCGGTCACCGCCAGCGTGAAGCACTCGCCGGGATCGGCGGGAAACAGCAGGATGTGCTTGGTGTCGCCGTGCGACGCGTAGGCGCAGGCCAGGATATCCCCCTGCTGCGTACGGGTCGGCATCCCGGTCGATGGCCCCGTGCGCTGCACGTCGACGATGACCGCCGGGATCTCGGCGTAGTAGGCCAGGCCGATGAGCTCGCCCATGAGCGAGATGCCGGGCCCGGAGGTGGAGGTGAAGGCGCGCGCGCCGTTCCACGACGCGCCGATCACCATCCCGATGGCGGCCAGCTCGTCCTCGGCCTGCAGGATGCAGTAGTTGTTGGTGCCCGTCTCCGGATCCTTGCGGTAGGCGGCGCAGAACTCCTTGAAGGCGTCCATCACGCTGGTCGATGGCGTGATCGGATACCAGGCCGCCACGGTGGCGCCGGCGTAGACACAGCCGAGCGCGGTGGCCGTGTTGCCGTCGATCAGGATCCGATCGTCGGTGGCGTGCATCTTCTCCAGGCGGATTGGCAGCGGGCAGTCGAACTTCTCGATGGCGTAGTCGTACCCGGCGCGCAGCGCCTTGTGGTTCGAATCGAGCAGCGCCTTCTTGCGCGCGAACTTCTCGGTCAGGAGCTCGTCGACGATGGCCATGTCGACGTCGATGAGCGCCACCAGCGCGCCCAGGTAGGCGATGTTCTTCATCAGGATCCGCTCGCGAGAATCGGTGAAGATCTCGTTGCAGAGCTGGGCCAGCGGGACGCCCAAGAAGGTGACGTCGGGGCGCGCCAGCGCGGCGTCGAGTGGCCAGCTCGAATCGTAGAGCAGCGCGCCGCCCGAGCGGACCTCCTTGACGTCGCGCGCGTAGGTCTCCGCGTTCATGGCGATGACCAGGTCGTAGTCGAGCGCGCGCGCCGTGTGGCCGTGCTTGCTGACCCGCACCTCGTACCAGGTCGGCAGCCCCTGGATGTTCGAGGGGAACAGGTTCTTGCCCGACACGGGGATCCCCATCCGGAAGATCGCCTGCATGAGCAAGCCGTTCGCGCTCGCCGAGCCGGTGCCGTTGACGTTGGCGAGCTTGAGCGCGAAGTCGTTGATCCGGACTACCTGCTGCTGGTGCACCCGTTTTGTCCCGCTTTGAGAATTGTCAGATCGAGCCGGGCCATGTCCCAGGCCGCCGTGGGGCAGCGCTCGGCGCACAGGCCGCAGTGGACGCAGACGTCTTCATCTTTGACCATCACCCGGCCGGTCTGCGGCAGCCCGCCCGACACGAAGATCTCCTGGGTCGGGTTGGCGGCGGGGACCGTCAATCGGTTGCGCAGCTCGGGCTCTTCGCCGTTTTGCGTGATGGTGAGACAGCCGGTGGGGCAGACGTCGACGCAGGCGTCGCACTCGATGCAACGCTTGTCGGTGAAGACCGTCTGCACGTCGCAGTTGAGGCAGCGCTCGACCTCGCGCTGGGTCTGCTCGGCGTCGAAGCCCATCTCGACCTCGGTCGAGATCCGCTTGAAGCGCTCCTGCAGATCGACGTGCTTCATCTTGGCCCGCTTGGCCGTGCTGTAGTCGTTGCTGTAGCTCCACTCCGCCAGGCCCATCTTCTGGGTGATGAGCTTGACCTCCGGCCCCGGACGCTTCGCGACGGAGACGCCGCGGCAGTGGTTGTCGATCGAGATCGCGGCATCGTGGCCGTGGGCGACCGCCCAGATGATGTTCTTGGGTCCCCAGGCCGAATCCCCGCCGAAGAACACGCCCGGCCGCGTCGACTGCATGGTCTTCTCGTCGACCTTGGGCAGGTCGTACTTGCCGAACTCGATGCCGACATCGCGCTCGATCCAGGGGAAGGCGTTCTCCTGGCCGATGGCGACGATCACGTCGTCGGCCGGGATGAACACGGTGTCGATGGTCCTCGAGATCTGCTTGCCGGCGGCGTCCTCGCTCCATTCGACGCGCTCGAACTCCATCCCCTTGAGCTTGCCTTTTTCGACCACGAACTTGGTCGGGACGTGGTTGACCAGGATCTCGACCTGCTCTTCTTCGGCGTCGTCCAGCTCCCAGGGCGAAGCTTTGAAGTAGGGGCGCGGCCGCCGGGCCATGACCTTGACGTCCTTGCCGCCGATGCGGCGCGCGGTCCGGCAGCAGTCCATGGCCGTGTTGCCGACGCCGATGATGAGGACGCGCTCGCCGATCTGGTGGATGTGCTCGAAGGCGACGCTCTCCAGCCAGTCGATGCCAATGAAGATGTGGGCGGCCGCCTCTTTGCGGCCCGGCAGCTCCAGATCCTTGCCCCGCGGCGCGCCCGAGCCGACGAAGACCGCATCGAAGCCCTGGTTGAGCAGCGCCTTCATGCTGGTCACCGGTGCGCCGTAGCGGACCTCGACCCCCATGTCGACGATCATGGCGATCTCTTCGTCGAGCACCTTGGCCGGCAGCCGGAAGCTGGGGACGTTGGTGCGCATGAGGCCGCCCGGCAGCGCGTTCTTCTCGAAGACGACCACGTCGTAGCCGAGGGGGACCAGATCGTTGGCCACCGTCAGCGACGCGGGCCCGGCGCCGATACAGGCGATCCGCTTGCCCAGCTTCTGCGCGGGCGCCTTGGGGAGCCGCGCCGAGATGTCACCGCGGTTGTCGGCGGCGACGCGCTTGATGCGGCAGATCGCCACCGGCTTCTCTTCGATGCGGGTGCGGCGGCAGGCCGGCTCGCAGGGGCGATCGCAGGTCCGTCCCAAGATCCCCGGGAAGACGTTGGAGTCCCGGTTGAGCATGTACGCGTCGTCGTACCGCCCTTGCGCGACCATCCGGATGTACTCGGGCACGTTGGTGTGCGCCGGGCAGGCCCATTGGCAGTCGACGACCTTGTGAAAGTAGTCGGGATTGCGAACGTCGGTAGGATTCACTCGGAGCGACTCACGAGCAGGGGCAAGTGGATAGAAGCGGACGAGCGGGGCTCATCGATGCGGGGGCGGATCTACGCCTACAGCGACGCGAAAGCAAGGTGGGGCCAGACCCGGGAATCGTACCACGGTCGCCCTCGGACGCCATTTTTCGGGCTGGCGCTTGGGCGCTATCCTGCGCAGACTTCGCCCCCTCACCGAAAAAGGAGAACGTCATGGCGCTTCACATCGGCAGCATCGCCCCCGATTTCGAGCAGGACTCGACCGAGGGGAAGATCAAGTTTCATCAATTTCTCGGCGACAAGTGGGGCGTACTGTTCTCGCACCCGGCCGACTTCACGCCGGTCTGCACCACGGAGCTCGGGCGCGTGGCCAAGCTCAAGCCCGAGTTCGACAAGCGCAACGTCAAGGTCATCGCGCTCTCGGTCGACCCGATCGATTCGCACAAGGGCTGGGTCTCCGACATCGAAGAGACCCAGGGGACCAAGGTGAACTTCCCGATCCTGGCCGACGCCGACCGGAAGGTCTCCAAGCTCTACGACATGATCCACCCGGAGGCGAACGACACGCTCACGGTCCGCTCGGTGTTCGTGATCGACCCCAAGAAGAAGATCCGCCTCATCATCACCTACCCCGCCAGCGCGGGCCGCAACTTCGACGAGATCCTGCGGGTCATCGATTCGCTGCAGCTCACCGACAGCCACTCGGTGGCGACGCCGGTCGACTGGAAGGACGGTCAGGATGTGGTGATCGTTCCCTCGCTGAAAGACCCGGCGATCATGAAAGAGAAGTTCCCCAAGGGCTGGAAAGAGATCAAGCCCTACCTGCGGATGACCCCGCAGCCGAACAAGTAACCCGCGACCGCCGGCGCCGGCATCGCGTCGCCGGGGGTTACGTCGCGAACGACGGCGTGGGCGGCTGCTGAGCCGTCCCGCCGCGCACCGCGCCGGCCGCCCGGTGGCCGTCTGGCAGAAATGCATCCCGCCGGGAAGACGGGGCGCGTTCTGCGTTTACCACACGATGCTGAGCACCGGCTCTTGATTTGACACGTGCCGCGCGAGCGGGTCTGATGGAGCCTGGTCGGCG
>CALAOV010000388.1 GCA_937889515.1 uncultured Myxococcales bacterium
TGGCCGGCCCATCATAGGCTAAAATCGAAGCCATGGCCGTCGCGCCCGTCTCCGAACCTGCTCAACCGCCGTCGATCTACGCCCAGCGGCGGGCGCAGCTGGTGCAGCGGCTTGGTCCGGGCGGCGCCCTGCTCTTGATGTCGCCGCCCGAGCGGCTGCGAAACGGCGACGCGCACTACAAGTTCCGGCAAGACAGCGACATCCTTTACCTGACCGGATTTCCCGAGCCGGGCGCGGTGGTGTTGCTTCGGCCCGGCCACCCGACGACGCCGTTCGTGCTGTTCGTTCGTCCCCGCAACCCGGCCGAGGAGACCTGGACGGGCCGGCGGGCCGGCGTCGAAGGGGCCGTGCGCGATTTCCAGGCCGCGGCGGCTTTCTCCGCCGACGATCTCGACGACAAGCTGGCGGAGCTGGTCGCCGGCGCGGAGGAGATCCACTATCCATTCGGTCGCGAGCCGGCCCTCGACCTGGCCATCGCGCGGCTGCTCGGGCGGTTGCGCGGCGGCGAGCGGCGGGGCCGCCGGGCGCCGGTGCGGCTCTCCGACGCGCGCCTGACGCTGCACGAGATGCGCCTTCTGAAATCGCCCGACGAGGTGGCGATCCAGCGCCGGGCGGCGGCCATCACCGCCGAGGCGCACATGGCCGCGATGGGGGCCGCCCGCGCCGGCGGCAATGAGCGCGAGATCGAAGCCCTCATCGACTACACCTTCCGTCGCCGCGGCGGCGACGGCCCGGGCTACACCACCATCGTCGGCGGGGGCGTGAACGCCACCATCCTGCACTACGTGGAAAACAGCGCCCCGCTGGTGCCGGGGCAGCTCCTGCTGGTCGACGCCGGCTGCGAGGTGGACGGCTACACTGCCGACGTGACCCGCACCTTTCCGATCGGCGCGCGCTTCTCGGAGCCGCAGCGGCGACTGTACGAGGCGGTGCTGGAGACCCAGCAGGCGGCCATCGAGGCGGTCAAGCCGGGGACCACCCTCGACGCGATTCACGACGCGGTCGTCGAGCGGCTGACCGGCCACCTGGTCGCGCTCGGCCTTCTGCAGGGAGACGTCCCCGCGCTCATCGCGGCGGGCGCGCACAAGGCGTTCTACATGCACCGCACCAGCCACTGGCTGGGGATGGACGTACACGACGTCGGCTTCTACGCGGAGGGGGGCGTGGCCCGGCCGCTGGCGGCCGGCATGGTGCTGACCATCGAGCCTGGTCTCTACGTGGCCGAGGACGCGGCGGTGCCCCCCGAGTATCGCGGCCTGGGCGTGCGCATCGAGGACGACCTCCTGGTAACCGACGCCGGCTACGAAAACCTCACCGTCGCGACCCCCAAGACGGTGAGTGAGATCGAAAAGCTGACCTCCTAAAACTGAAACTCGAGGCCGCCGCCCAGGTCGAGGACGGAGTAGGTGTGGCTGCCGGGGAAGGTGGCGTCGTAGTCGATCCGGCCCACTGAAACGCCCACCTCGACGCCGAGCCCCAACCAGTCGAAGAAGAAGTAGTTGACGCCCCCCGCGGCGCGGACCGCGAGCCCGGGCGCGTCGCTGGCCCCGTTGGGGAACGCGAAGACCAGGCCGGCGGCCGCCTTGACGTACGGCACCAGCGGGAGCGGTGTCGCGAACTTCCATTTGGCGCCCGCCAGGGTCTCGACGACGTCGCCGGTATTCGAGCCGCAGGCGCCGTTGCCCGGCATCGGACCGCACCCCCCATGCTCGACGTTGATCTCGAGGTTGAGCCAGGTCGGCGCGGAGCCGGCGCCGAGCTTGTAGCCATAGTCGAGCGCCAGCTTGGCGCCCGAAAGCGAATCGTTCCCACCTTCGGCCACCAGGATGTGGACCGACAGCTCGTTGTCCTTGAGGAACGGGTGCGGCCCGTGCAGAAGGTTCTCGTCCGCCCGCGCCGTCGCCGACAGCGCCGACAGCGCGCCGATCAACAAGGCGAGTGGAAAAGGTGCTCTCATCGACATAGCCTGCAGGTCGGCCGAGGATATGGAAGAACGATCGCCAGGTACAATTTCTTGCTCTCGCTGGCGCGTTCTGGCATTGGGGCTGACCCTGACCGCGGCCACCGGCTGCATCGGGCGACACGCCGGGCCGCGGACCCTGGCGGCGCTGGGCGCGCTGGCGGTCGGGGCCGGCAGCGCCTCCTGGGCGACCGGTGAGGGATTGGAGGGCGGGCGGCACGCGTCGTCGTCGCAGGCGTTCGTGGGCGGTGGGTTCGTCTCGGTGGCGGTGGGGCTGGCCGCGATCGTGGCGGCGGGCGGGTGGATGGCCGTGTCGGTGGCCTGCGACGCCGATCCGGACTGTCCCGAGGAAGAGACCTGCCGCGAGGTCCCGGCGCCCCCCGGCGGCGTGCCCTACAAGCAATGCGTGCCGCGCAGCTGATCGCGCAGGCCTGAAGCGGCTGCCGGCCTATCCGCCGGTGCCGTCGGGCGCGTCGTCGAGCTCGAGGTCCGCCCAGGCGCCTTCGGTCTCGTCGGCCGGCGGCAGCGCGGGCTCCGACCACTCGTCGTGGCCGTGGGGGCCGGCCGGCGTGTCGAGGTCGCTCTCGACGCCGGGGACCGCTCCTTGCGCCGCGGGCTCGGCCTGCCCGGCCTGCCCGATTGTCCGCAGCTCCATCGGCAGCGTTTTGCGGCGGCCTTTGCGGCGGGTGAGGAGGATCGGCGCGCTTCCGCTGCTTGGGCTGAGCTCGTCGGAACGAAGCTGCGGCGTCCCGGGCGGCGTCAAGATGGTGCCCGAAATCTGGCTTGAGCCGGGCCGCCTCGGCGCCGCGACCGCCTCGACCGCGGCGCTGCGTTCGCGTTCGATCGATCGGCGATAGCGGACCGAGCCGTAGCAGCTCTGCAGCTCTTCGTGGAATTCCTCCATCGACTGCTGCCGCCGCTGCGGATCCTTGGAGAGCGCCTTCATGATGAGGTGCTCCGCGTCCGGGGTGATCTCGATGCCGGGCGCGCGTTCGCGCGGCGGCTCGACCGGTTCCGAGACCACCTTGAGCATGACGTCGACCGCCGTCTCCCCGGAGAACGGAACCGTGCCGGTGAGCATCTCGTAGAAGATCACACCCAGCGCATAAACGTCGGTGCGTGGATCCGACACGCCGATGCGCGCCGTCTCGGGCGCCATGTACTCGGGCGTGCCGAACACGACGCCCTGCTGGGTGACCCGCCCCTCGTTGACGTTGGGGTCGCGCACCTTGGCCACGCCGAAGTCCAGGATCTTGACGAAGTCGAAGGCCTTCTCGCGCTCGGTGACCACGTGCAGCCCCGATTCGTCGTTGATCTGGCGAATGAGCTCGCGGCGTCCCTCGCGCCGCGTGAGCATGACGTTCTCGGGCTTGAGATCGCGGTGCACGATCCCCTTGGCGTGCGCCGCGCCCAGCGCGCCGCCGATCTGGTTCACGATGGTGATCGACCGCAGCAGATCCAGCCGGTGCTCGCGCTGCATGAGCGCGTCGAGCGGCTCACCATGCAAAAGCTCCATCACGAAGAAGACCGTGCCGTCGTTCGATTTGCCGAAGTCGGTGACGTCGACGATGTTGGGGTGGTTGATGAGGCTGGCCGCGCGCGCCTCGCGCAAGAACCGCTTGATCGATTCCTCGCGCCCGCCGTAGCCGTCGTGGAGGATCTTCACCGCGACTTCCTTGCCGATGTAGACGTGCTCGGCGCGATAAACCACGCCCATTCCGCCGCGCCCCACGATCTCGTGAAGCTTGTACTTGCCCACCGTGGTACCGGCTCGGGCGTCGGCAGGGATGACTCTGTTCAAGGTCGTGCTCGCGCGGCGATCGGTAGAAGGTGAAACGACGTCAGAAGGATCAGAGAGACGAAGGCGACCGGGAATATTTCCAGAATAAAGCATGCCTTTGCAACACTTGTATTCCTAGTGTTTTTGATTCGTGCATACAAGTAGCTCGACCGCACGACATGTGTGATGGCCTGCCCCTTTTTCCATCGACCTTTTCATCCGACCTTTTCATGCGCCTCGGGGCGGCCGCCTGTAAAGTACGCGCGCCATGCGACCAGACGGACGACGGACCAACGAGCTGCGAATCATTTCGATCACCCCCGACTGCAACCGCTACGCCGAGGGGTCGGCGCTGATCGCGTTCGGCGAGACGCAGGTCATCTGCACGGCGTCGGTGGAAGAGAAGGTTCCTGGGTTCCTGGAAGGGCAGGGGCGCGGCTGGGTCACCGCCGAGTACGCGATGCTGCCGCGTGCGACGCACACCCGTTCCGGGCGCGGTGGTGGTGGCCGGGGGCAAGAGATCCAGCGCCTGGTCGGGCGCTCGCTGCGCGCCGCGATCGACGCCAAGGCGCTCGGCCCGCGGCAGATCACGGTCGACTGCGACGTCATCCAGGCCGACGGCGGGACCCGGACCGCATCGATCACCGGGGGCTTCGTGGCGCTGGCGCTGGCGGTGCGGCGGCTGCAGCGGGCCGGCAAGATCGTGAAGGACCCGATCCGGCAGGCGGTGGCGGCGATATCGGCCGGGATCATCGATGGCGAGGCGCGGGTCGACCTGCCGTACGTCGAGGACTCGCAGGCGGAGGTCGACTGCAACTTCGTGATGACCGACGACGGTCGTTTCGTCGAGATCCAGGCCACCGCCGAGAAGGACGCCTTCTCGGCCGAGCAGTACGCGGCGCTGGTCGCGCTTTCGTCCGATGCGATGAGGACCCTCTTCGCCCGGCAGCGGGAGGCGCTGGAACGGGCCCGCGCGTGAGGGGCCCCCGCGGATGAAGATCGTCGTCGCGACCCGCAACCGCGGCAAGCTCCGGGAGATCGTCCCGCTGCTGGCCGATCTGGGCCTCGATCTCTGCACCATCGACGAGCTGGCCCCCGATGCCGAGCTGCGTGAGGACGGCCTGACGTTCGAAGAGAACGCGCTCGCCAAGGCCCGACAGGCCGCGCGTGCCACCGGCCTTCCCGCCATCGCCGACGATTCGGGCCTCGAGGTCGACGCGCTCGCCGGCGCGCCGGGCGTCCTGTCGGCGCGCTACGCCGGGTCGCCCGCCGACGACGCGCGGAACAACGCCAAGCTGATGGCCGCGCTGGCGGCCAAGCCGGGCGCGTCGCGCGCCGGCCGGTTTCGGTGTGTCGCCACCTTCGTCGACGAGGCCCGCGGGATCGAGCTCGTCGAAAGCGGCAGCTGCGCGGGCGAGATTCTCAGCGCGCCCCGCGGCGCCGGGGGGTTCGGCTACGACCCCCTTTTTCTGGTTCCCGCGCTGGGCCGCACGATGGCCGAGCTGTCGCTGGCGGAAAAGAATGGGCTCTCGCACCGGGCGGCCGCCTTCGGCGCGCTCGCGGCGGCCCTGCGCCGCCTGCCGGTCAGTGGGTGAGAACGAGGTAGAAGGCCAGCGTCAGGCCGCCGACCAGGGCGGCCGAGACGGCGAGACCGACCCGCTCCCGAACCCGGCGACGGCGCTTTTCTTCTCGCAGCTGGTGCCGGCCACCACGCGAGCGCCGCCGTCGGGACGCTTCCTGATAGTACTTTTCCCAGGCCGCCCAGGATGCCGACAACGACGCCGACAACATCGACGCCTGGCTTTCAGAAGTACCCGCATCGTGGTTCGGCGCCTGGTCCATACGGCGCTTACATTAGTGTACTTCCGCCCCCCTGCCAATGGCCTTCGACCCCGGGGCAGTCGGCCTCTGGCCGCAGTGCGGCAGGGCTACGCCCCGGCGGAGTCCGTGCCGGGATAGCCGGCGCGGCGCACCAAGATGACCGACGTGATGAACGGGATCGCCAGGAGCAAGGCGGCCAGCAGGGCTCGGGTCATGGGCTTTTCATCGACGGGCCGCGGCCGGACTTGAGTCCGCGATTTGGCAGGAGATCGGAGCCGGCGGCCTGGGCTTGACAGCCGAGCCCCGGCGGCGGGAGATCGCGGGAGCCATGACCATGAAAGACCGCCTGCCGCTCGTCGCCGACCTGCTCATGGACGCCGCCTACGCGGACGAAAGGCTGGAGGGCGAAGAGAAACCGATGGTCAAGCGCCTGCTGCGCGAAATCCTCGACGTGCCGAACCTGCCGATGGACATCGATTTTCGCGTCGACGAGTTCGATCCCAAGCGGTTCGATCGGGCCGCGACCGTCGCCGCCTTCGTGGCCGATCCCCACGAGATCAAACGGCGGTTGCTGGAGCTCATCGCGGCGGTCCACGCCGCGGACGGCGAGATCGACTTCGCCGAGGACGAGCACCTGCGCGCCGTGGGGGCCGGGCTGGGGCTTCCGCCCGAAGACTTCCAGGAGCTGGTCGTCGAAATCATCGAGGAGATAGATCTCGGCGAGGATCTCGATCGCCTCAGGTACGGATAAGCGGCTCGATGTCCTCGAGCGCCGCTCCCCGCCTGTTCGTCGGCCGCGGACGCGAGATGGGTCAGCTGACGGAAGCGGCCGCCGACGCGCTGGCGGGCCGCGGGCGGTTCTTGCTGCTCACCGGCGAGCCCGGCATCGGCAAGACCCGGCTGGCGGACGAGATCGCGGGGCAGATCGCGCGGGGCGGCGTGCCCAGCGTCTGGGGCCGTTCCTGGGAGGCGGGTGGCGCGCCCGCCTTTTGGCCCTGGCTCGACCCGCTGACCTGGCTCGCGCGCGCCGTCGACGACGGTGCCCTCGGAGAGGCGCTCGGCGAAGGGGCGCCTCTGGTCGCCGAGCTGGTGCCCGAGATCGGCGCGCGGCTCGGCGCTTCGCCGATGACGGCCGCGCCGCCTTCTGAAGAAGCGCGTTTTCGCCTCTGGCGGGCGGTGGCCGCTCTGGTCC
>CALAOV010000389.1 GCA_937889515.1 uncultured Myxococcales bacterium
GGTCGAGGCGAACCCCGAGGCGCAACAGGACTCCCAACAACCTGCCGCTCGGGGCGCCTCCCAGACCGACCAGATCGCCATACGCGACACCGAGCCCCAGCCGGAAGCCGCTCCTGCGCCAGGCATCGCGATCCGCCTCAGTCGGCAGCGAGAGCTTCGGCTCTCCCTCGTTGTCGCTGGGCGCGGACGGCGCCGCCAGCGGGACGATCGCCGCCCGGAGGTCGGGGGCCGCGGGCGTGGGCGACGGGGCACCCGGCAACGGCGCCAGGCCGGACGGCGCCACGCCGGACGGCGCCGCGGCGTCCGACGGCGGCGCGGCGCCGGCCGGAACAGCGAGCGTGAATGCGATCGCGAATGTGGCGCGCGCCGTCGACCGCTTCAGCTTGGGCACGGCCACCATGCGGGGGGATTCGACGTGAAGTCCCAATCGGGGACCGCGCATGCGACGTTCTCGCGGCAGCCGCGCAGCGTGTAGTGCGTCAGCCCTTTGCAATGATCGGTGGACCGACCCGAGACGACGAACTGAATCAGGTTCGGTTGATCGCCCGCGTCGAACGACGGCAGGCTCGCGCAGGCCGACACACGGCCTGTAAGATCCGGCGCATCGGTCGGCGGCTCGCGGTAGCGGGTGCTCCCGTCGAGCGCACGCTCGACGCAAGAGACCTCGTCGACGTTCGCGGGCGCTTGCGCGCCGACGGCCACCAAGGTCATCTCGGGCGCACCGTCGGTGCAGCTCGTCGGATCTTCGGCCGGCAACGTCCCCGCGAGCGACGCGGTGATACCTGCCGCCGCCGAGAAGCCGCCCGCGCCGAGCACCGAAAATCCGTCTTCTGGATCAGGAAGACAACCGCTGCGCGGGTAGAACGCGCTGGTCCTGTCGAACGTGCCTTGCAGGAACGCGACCCGTTGATCGGGTGCCGTCATCGTCAGGAAGCTCGCGCCGTAGATGACGTCGGTCGAGTCGACCGAGTCCTCCTGCGGCGGGCCGTCTCCTCCGAAGGCGGTCGAATGTGGCATCGAGAGATCGAGCGTTCCGCTGCTGTCGCGATCGTCGAAGAAGACCAGGGTGGCATAGCCGATGCGCGAGGTGATCGCGCCGACCAAGATGTCGGTCGGCGGCGGCTCGACGAGCGGCAGCGTGCTGGGCGTTCCGAGCTGCACGGGCACGCTGGCGGCTACGAGCGCGGGAACGAACCCGAACGGATCGCGACAGCCGGCGGCGATGACGGCGGCGGCGCTGTCGGACTCGGGAGGCAGGATGCAAAACGGCTCGGTCCACCACTGCGCCCCCCATACCAGCGCGATCCGCAGCGAGACGTCGGAGGTGACGCCAGGCGGCCGGAGCGGTCCGAGATCGCCGATGGCCTCCACCTGAAATTGGACCAACGGCGGTACCGGACCCCCGAGTCCCACCAGCTTGCTGCAGGCCGTGGACAGAGCGCAGTACAGAGCGAGGAAGCCCGCGCGTCTCACGGCTGCCACCCTGCGCCGATCAGACTGACCCAGCCACCGCGCAGGCCGCCGCTGTCAACCGCGGCGCTCGGCCCGCCAGCAATATTGAACAGCCAAGGGCCGAACAGGTGCACCGCCACGAAGGCCTCGACGTCGCCAGCGGGCAACGTCGAAAACGCGGAGGTCTCGCTGGTGCCGCCATTTCGCAGGCGCGTCTCGTGAACGATGGTCGGCCCCACGGCCAAGCGAAGCCCGACCCGCGCCCGCCCGAGCGTGCGCTGGATCACTCCGCCGACCCGCAGCCTCAGATCCGATTGACTGACGGTCCAGGGAATCGACGATTCCGTCGCCGTGGACCAAGACGCGCGCGCCTCCCACGCCAGCAGGCGACCTCGCGTGACGCCGAACCCAAAGCCGGTCGAAAGACCCGGACCGAGCGCCGTGGGCAAGGCCAACACCAGACCGCCATCGACGGTCAGGGGGCCGCCAGATCGCACGCGCAGGACGTCGCCGGCCACCAACGATCCATCACCGCGTGATTCGGCGGGGATGAGCCCGACCAGCAACACCGCGATGGCCAGCCGCCGCATCACTCGATTATTTCCTTTCTGCGGCGGTCTCCTCAAATAGTCGCCGGCCGTCGGTCGCAACACGCGCTCCCGAGCCGCCATTGCAGCGAAAGATACGCCCATGCGTGTTTCGGCTCAAAGGCCAATCGCGACATGGGTTGGTTCTTTTCGATATCGACGCATTTGTCCTCATTCATTCAGGCCGCCGCAAAGCTGTCCTTTCGTCATTTACGAATAACTTGCTGAGTCTTGCCTGATCTTCTCAACCTCGCGGTACTCACCTCGGTGTCTTTTGCCCTCGACGCTCCCGGAACCATGATGCCCAGTGACATCGCTAGATGGTTGATGAGCGCACCCAGCGAATAGCCGGCGGCTCGCCACGCGCAGGCCGGCGGCGACGATGCCCTTCGATGCCTGAAGGCGCCCCATGGCGGCGTACCGGGCGATCTCACAGCCGTTGCAGGCGCTCGGCGTCACGCCCTCAGTCAGGGTGTGGCGGAGCTCGTCGTGTGGCGCGAGGGATCGTGGCCATCAGGAATCTGAGGCGTCTCTCCCAAGAGGCAGCGTTCAAGCCACTCTCGCGGTGGTATGGACATTGCTTTCGAAGGCGGGCCAGGAGACGGGACATGCGCGTCGGCTCGTTGATGGTTTTGGCAATGGCGGTCGGTGCCTGCTCGGCGGAGAACTTGGGTCAGTCCGGGCAGCTCGACGCATCGGTGGGAACCGTTACCTTTCATATCGTAACACCGACCACGCAGTCGTTTTGCGATCAGATCGGCCCATGCGCGGGCGGCGCATCGCACGTCGTGGTCAGCACCGCAGCCGGGACAACTCTCGATCTCACGGCGTCATCTTTCTGTGAGAGCTCCTGTCCGCAATCGGGTCAGTGCACGCAAAGATGCCTTTCGATCTCGTGCATCGGACCCGGCGAAGGCTCGGCTGTGACGTCGGGCGACCAGCAATGGAGCGGTGTCTACTACGGACCATCCGTCTGCGGCGCGACCTGCCTCGTGCCGACCTACGCACCTGCCGGCCAATACGTCGCGCAGTTCTGCGCGACCCCCGGCACGCTCAGCTCCCCCGACGCCGGTCCGCCGACCTGCACGACGACCGGCTCCGTCGAGTGTGGGCCGAGCGTCCCGTTCAACTTTCCCAGCGCCACACCCGTCGATCTGACTCTGTCGTCGTTGAACCCCCGGACCCCTCGGATATGATCTCACCTAGTCAAAGTGGTCGGACGCGGTCGCGATGGCTCACGCGCTCAAAGGTCGCTCAACCGACCGAGCGCCGGTACGCCGCGGGGCTCGAGTGCTGGAACCGGCGGAAGACTTTCCCGAAGTGGTTCTCGTTGGCGAATCCCCACTCGGCGGCAATCTGTTTGAGGGGTGCGCGCGTCTCGACGATCATGCGCGCGGCCTCCTGCACCCGGACCTCGGTCATGAATCGAGCGGGCGAGAGTCCCGTGCGTTCGCGGAAGAAGTGGCTGAAATGGCTGCGGCTCATGCCGTGCTCGGCCGCGACGGCGTCGATGCTGGCCGGCTGGCGCGGCGTGGCGAGCACCCGGCCGCGTAAGGATTCGAGTAGCCGCTCGCGCTCGCCCGCCGGATCGCTCTGTCGGTGGGCCAAGCGCTCGTAGGCGAGCGTGAATTCGAACAGGTCGAGCTCGACCTCGAACCTGTCGCGGAAATCCTTTTCAAAGGCGCCGCGCACGAGGCGCATGGCGATGGCTGTGAGAGCCGCCGACGGAGACAGACGCAACACCGGGCCGGTCGCCGCCACCTGTTTGGCAATGCGGCGGACGAGGTAGGGGTGGTAGACGCCGATCCAGCCGAACGTCCAGCCCGGGGAGGCGGGCGGAAGGTAGTAGCGGTGCCGCGACGGCACCACCGCGAAGAACGCGGCCCCGGGCGGCAGGAGCTCCGGCGGCCTATTGTAGAGCTCGAAGTGCCCCCACCCGGCGAGCGTGAGCTGGAAGAAGACCAGCGGGCGGTCGCGGCGCCCGAGTCGCTTCATGCCGTCCCACTGGTAGGCGTGCGCGTCGGTGCGGGTCTCGACGTTTCCGAAGTAGGCGTTCATCGGCGTCCACCAGGGCGGGCCCTGCGTGGGCAGCTGCGACGCCTCGACCAGTCGGCGAAGGTGCGTCGACCACTCGGCGGGCGGCTCGGGTCCAGGACTCTTGCCCGCGACGACGTCCGACGTGATCACCTCGAGCGAGCGCCGCCGCCAGAGGGCGAGCTTCGTGGGCCGGGTGGCGCGCTTTATCACAAATAGACCCTAGTCGATGCATCGCTGCCCTGGCAAAGCCATTTTGGCTCGTTCTAGACGGTCGCGGCGGCCGCGCGCCGCCAGTGGGGGAACGACATATAGACCATGCCGCTCACTCGATCACCACCCGAGCTTCGCCTGGAGCTCCGCGGCGAGCTGGTTGCCCATCGTCGTTTGCTCGGCGGCGTTTGGGTGGTACTGGCAGGCGGCCGCGGCGGTCGGCTGCGGCGCGATCTGATCGAAGTATTCGACGCGCGCGTCGCCCGCCGCGTTGAGCGTGGCGACGGCGGCCTGGATGTACCCCTCGATCGTCTGCAGATCGCTGCCCGAGAGGAGCGGGCCGACGATGCAGACGATGTAGGCGTGCGGGTATTTCGCGCGCACCGTCTGCAGCAACGTCTGGTAGGTGTCTTGGAATGCCTGGCCCGGATCGCCCTTGCCGTTGCTGATGTCGTTGGTGCCGAGGTTGATGACCACCGCGTCGGGCTCGATGTGAAAGTCCCAGAGCGGCGCGCCGTCGTTGGCCAGCGTCTGCGGGTAGACCATCGGCATCGTGCCCGAGGTGTCGCCGCCGTAGTTGCGGATGACCCCGCGCCCCGAGGCGGCGATCGTGCTGACCTCGGCGCCGAGAGCGCGCGCGGCGACCGAGCCGTAGGCGTCCCAGTCGCTCTCGGTCGGGAAGCAGTCGCCGTCGGCGAGCGCACCCAGATCGCCGTAGCCGCAGGTGATCGAATCGCCGATCACTTCCATGAGCCGCGCCGGTCCCGCCGGTGGAGCCACCAGCGTGCCGCCCTCGACGGCGATCGCGGTGAGCGTCGCGTCGCCCTCCGGCCCTTCGGTCTGGCGGTAGAGCTCGACGGTGTGGGTCCCCGCCGGGAGGCCCGTGGCGAGCGAATAGGTCCCTGCCCCGTTGGCGACGACGAAGGCCGGCTGCGGCGTGCCGTCGACGACCGCCTTGAAAAGGTACATCTCGTTCGAGGTCGTGAGCGAGAGATCGACCGAGAGCCCCGTCCCCGAGAGCTGGGCGACAAAGCCGGTGCCCGACCAAGAGAAGCGCGGCGTGGCGGGGTTGGTCGTGTCGACCCGGCCGAACCAGCGGACGCCCGCCGCCACGACGCCCGCGGGCGGGACGGCCACGCCCGCGTCGGTGCCGCCTCCATCTCCCGAAGCTCCGCCCACGCCGGTCATGTTCGAACCGCCCGAGGAGCAGCCCGCGACGACCCACGCCGTCAGACCGATCGCCCCGAGCTTCATGACGGTTCCGCGCACCATTTGGACCTCCCTAAGTCATGCCCGTCGCAGGTCCGCGCCGGTAACTGTACCGACGAATGGATCCGAGTCGCGTAGCTGCCCCCAGTAAGCGCCGTGTGGGGCGTCTCGCCGTAGATGTTGTCCGGGTAGGCGCTGGGATAGCTGGTCGCGATCGGGCGGATGGGCTCGATCAGGGGAACGACCGCGAGCGTGGGAATGGTCGCATCGAAGGGGGGCGCCACGGTCGCGCCTCCGAACGAGAGCTTCAGATTGTGGTAGGGCTGCTGCGTGGCGGTGACCGACGGCGCGTTGCCGCCGACAGACAGGCTCTGTCCGGTGCCGACCACCCCCACCCAGTCCCAGGCGACGTTGACCAGGGACGCGTCACCGCCACCGTCTAGGGTGGATTTTGCGGGACTCGATGAGCAGCCGATCCCGGCCCGCGCGATCGCGAGCGCCACGGGCGAGCGAATCAGACGGGCGGCCAGGCGACGACGGGTCACGGCGCGCATACTAGGGACCGCCTGGGCTCGCCCGGCAACAGCAAACTCGTTTCTTTGCACCGTCGGCGTCACGAGATGACAACAACCCACGCAATAGTGCGAAGAATCGCAGGCGTCACGATCGCACGGCGAGCCCTCCCTCCGCGCCTTCGCGTCAGGCGCGTGAGCGCAGGTATTCGCGCGGCGTCACGTGTCGGAGCGCGCGGAACACCCGGTGAAACTGGGCGTAGCTGCCGAAGCCCGCCGCGAGCGCGGCCTCGAGCAGATTGCGCCGCCCCTTGTCCAGCAACATGGTGAATCGATTGAGCCGCATGCGATTCCGGTACTCGACCATCGACATGCCGATCTCGGCTTTGAAGACGTGGGCGAGCCGGCCCAGGCTCACCTCCAGCCGGGCCGCGGTGTCCGCCCCGCTCAGCCCCGGGTCGCTGGACAGCACCTTGGCGGCCGCCGTCGCCAGGCGACGCGAGGACGAGGATTCGTCGGCACCCGCCTCTCCGGAGACCTGCAAGCTGCGCAGGGGATCGAGGACCGTTCCGAGGAACGAGCACAAGATAGCCGCTTGGGCCTGCTGGGCCGCGTCGAGGGGGACACCGGTGAGCCCGGCGTCGTTGAACAGCATGCCGATCCGGGCATGCGGCGAAAGAATGGGGGTCCAGGCGACCCATCCCCTGCCCCCGATCAAAGTCTCTGACCCCCGGTGGCCCAGGATCGGGCAGTCGTCGAAGGCGGTGAAGTATTCACCTTCTTCTTCGGCCCGGCGGAAAGCTTCTCGATCGGGATCGCTCACGGCGTACATGATCTGATGCTCGTCGACCAGCCGGCCGCGCAGGTCCGAGCCCCAGGTGCCGAGCATGAGATCGCGCCCCTTGTCGAACCGAAAGATCGCGACGCGGGCGAGCCCGATGCGGGTTCGGGCCAGCTCGACCGCCCGCCGAATTATCGCGTCCGGATCTTCGAGGGTCCGGAGCTCTCCGAAGGTCGAGAGCAGCGCGGACAAGGCCCCTGGGACCGACCGATCCAGCACCCGGGGCGCCGGTTGATCGGCCCCGAGGATGATCGACCAGTCGACCCGACGGCGACGCTTCATGGCACCGGCCGAAAGACGTTTCGACAACCCATCGTCCGTACTATCCAGGCTCGCCGAAAGCATCTCATTTTCCGCGGGTCTTTGGCGTCTTTTTCACCACCGACGGTGACGGCCTTGGAATGACGATGGATGTTTCAGGGCGGGTCATCGTATCCTCGGAAGACGTGGAGGAGACGGCGCTTCGACGACGCGCGTTCTCGGCCGTTCTGGCGTCCCTTGTCGTACTGATGGCGAGCCCGTCTCACGCGGGGGGAGAAGTTCTGGTAGCGCTCGACTATGAGACGGACCCGGCGCTCCTCGAGTGTCCCAGCGCCGCCGACTTCCGCAAGGAGATCGTTCGGCAATTGGGGCACGACCCCTTTCGAGACAGCGCGCCGCGCCGAATGGTGGTTCGCCTGTTTTCGGCGGCGTCGAGGATAGGGGGCCGAGTCGAATGGCGCGACGCAAGCGATCGGTGGGAGGGGGAGCGGACTTTTTCGTCAAGAAACGAAAGTTGCGCCCAGATGGCCCGCGCGATGGCGCTGGCGACGGCCATTCAGGTCCAATTGCTCGCGAGCCCCGACGAGGGCTCGCCCGCAAAACCACCCGCCGATTCGAAACAAGCCGCCCGGGCGGTTGGTGACGGCAACCCTGCCGCCCTGCCACCCGCCCCGGCGATCGGCGCCGGCGCTCCCGCCTCCACACCCACACCTAAACCGAGGGAACCGCGTATCGCCGTGGACGTCGGCGTGGGCGTGATCCATGACTTTGGTGACAGCCCCGCCCTTGTTCTTCCCCGCATCGCGGTCTGGTGGGGCCAGCCGGCCGCGACGGACCTACGCCTCACGGTGAGTGGCCTGGGCCCGGGAGGTCAGGTGGCCCGCCCAGAAGGAATCGCCCAGATTGACCGTTTCGTCATGACTTTTGAGCTGGTTCGCTTCTTCCGATCCGGTCGGATCGTCCAGCCGTTGCTGGCGGTCGGCGCGGGTTGGCAGGACGTTCGCGCACGCGGCACGAGCGCGATGCCCTCTTTGGCCGCGGCCCACGAAGGTCAGGCTTTCTCCGGGCTCGTCTCTGCGAGCGGCGGCCTCGCCTTCGAGCTCGCCACGCGGCTTTTCGCGATCGCCGAGGTGGAGACCCTGCTCTTTCGGCCGGCGGTGACGGTTCAGGTCGGCCCCGCCCAGGCCGCCACGCTCGACGGCGCCGCGCTGTTCGTCCACGGAGGTTTGCTTGCGCGATTTTAACTCCCTCGCGTGTCTGGCCGTATCCGCCCTGGCTGTCGGGGGAGCGGGTTGCTCGGCGCGGACGATCGTCGCCGTGGACCCATACCCGTGCTCGGAGGGCGGCGCGACCGGCTGCGCGCAGCAACTGCTGAACGATCTGATCGGTTATTGGCGTCTCAATGACGTAGCCGGGAGCGCCACGGCCCGCGATTGGTCCGGGTGGGGCAACGACGGAACGCTGGTCGGCCTAGCCCCGTCCACCGCCTGGGTCGCGGGCGGTCCGGAGGGTGGCGCCCTGTCGGTACAGGGAAACGGCTATGTCAACGTGCCGGCCTCGAGTTCCATCGACTCGATCAGCACCCAGGTGACGGTCGCGGCCTGGATCTTCCTCGATGGCGCCATCGCGGCGGGGTCCTACGCGACGGCCATTTCGCGCCAGATCGGAACCGGCTTCGGTCAGCACTACCATCTCTCGGTCAACTCCCAGCAACAAGCCATCCTCTTCATTACCACCACGACTGTGGGGCAGAAGGTGCTCGGGAGCCCGATGACGGTCCCGCAGCAAACCTGGGTCCACCTGGCCGGAACCTACGACGGCAGCCAGGCCCGCCTCTACGTGAACGGCGCCGAGGTCGCCAACCAACCGGTGACCGGTCCGTTCGCCGCAGAGACCAATTCGGTCATTCTCTCCGGGAACGGCAACAGCCCCGGCAACACCGTTTCGGAGTTCGTCCCGGGCCAGCTCGACGAGATCATGCTGTACAGCCGGGCGCTTGGAGCGGACGAAATCGCGCGCCTCGAAGGTGGAGCGCTGATACCCCCGCCGGGGTCCCATTCAGACGGCGGACCGGCAGGGAACTGACGAAAAGGCCCCGGGCGGTGGTCGCGTCATCGTATGGCACGCCGCGGTGTTACGTCCCACTTGCTACATTTTCCGTGACAAGTCCGGACGCGTCCGGACAATCTAGAATAGGGACCCAGTGAGCCATCTGCGCCTCGTTGTTTCGTCGGATCCGCGGATAACCCCGGATGACGCCTGCCTGGACGCCTTTCAGAGGGAGCTCGACTACGTCTTTCGAACGCTCCGGCGGCTCGGCACCGCTCCGGGCGAAGTCGAGGATCTGGTCCAGGAGGTGTTCCTGGCCCTCCGTCGGTCTTGGAGTGAATACGACCCAGACCGTCCATTACGCCCCTACCTGTTCGGAATCGCCTTCCGAATCGCGTCGGCGTACCGGCGGAAACGCAGCCGCGAGGTGGCGTTCGGGATCGTCGAAATCGACGACCCTGGGCCTGGACCGGACGACGCGCTCCAGATCAAGCAGGCGCGCGCCACGGTGCTGGCGGCGCTCGAACGCATTCCCCTGCCCAGACGCGCGGTTCTGGTCATGCACGATCTGGACGACGTCCCGGTCAGCGAGGTGGCGTCGGTGCTGTCGATCCCGCTGTTCACCGCCTATTCGCGCCTGCGCAAGGCCCGCAAGGAACTGGAGGCGGCGATTCGACGTATCCTCAAGGAGGCGGACGCCCGATGATCGGTTTGCGCGGAAAGCTGTCGGCCGAGGTTCGTTCGCTGCTCGATCGTGAGCGCGTCATTCCGGCTCAGCCGGCGGTCGTGCGGGCGAGAGTGCTCGCACGGGCGCGTGCCGCGCTGGCGAGGGGCGCCACTTGCCGGCCGGTCCCCGACACAGCGCCGCGGAGAACGCGATGGGTCGCCGCGGCGGTGCTGGTCTGTGTGGCGAGCGCTGCGGCGGCTGCCGCCGCGTACCGGATCGGCATCCGGATGAACCCGGCGTCGCCGCCTGTCGCGGTGTCCCGTCCGTTGGCGGCTTCGGAACCGCCTTCGAGATTGGTGGCGAATCCGGTCGCCGACCTGCCGGTGGCGCCCGGGCCTGCCCGAGCGCCGTCCGTCTCGAAGGCCGACACGACCCGGGAGGAGTTGCGCCTCCTGCGGCAGGCCCGCGCGGCGGTGGCGCGGGAGGACTTCGCGGCTGCACTGCCGCCGCTCGCCGAGCTCGGACGCCGCTTCAAAGACGGGCGCCTGGCCGAGGAGCGCGAAGCCCTGCGGGTCAAGGCGCTGGCGGGACTGGGGAGGACGGAAGAGGCGCGGCGCGCCGCCGCCGCTTTCGAGGCTCGATTCCCCCGCAGCGTGCTCTTGCCGGCCGTCCGTCAAATGCCGGCGGCGAGTCCGTAGTCGCGAACGACTGGCCTACCAGGGGCTAAAACCAGGTTTCGGCTTGCAAGCCGAAGGTGGCCCCGCTCCTGGCGTTGGGGTAGGTGTCGGTGTAGAGCCTGCCCGAATCGATGGTGGCGGTCTGAGCAGCCGCGTTCCACCTCGCCCAGGTGTAAAAGAGGCGCAGCTCCGGGCGCGTCAGGAATTCCTTGCCTGCGGTGATCGCGAGGGCACCGGTGAACTTGGCCAGGTATTGCGAGTCTGAACCGTTGCTCTTGTCCACGCGGTCGTAGCCGGCCTCGCCGAGCGCCTTGGTGTGCTTGGTGAACGCCAATCCCACCCGTCCGCCGGCGGAGTACCATTTCGTTATCTGCCCGGCGTTTCCGAGGTCGTCACGCTGGAATACCCCGGCCAGCTGTGTGCCAAGCCAATCGGTGGGCTGAATGGTGAGCACCTCGACGATCCGGAACCGGGACTCACTCGGGTCGTGGCGGAGCGAGAAGTCGGGGTAGTAGAAGCGCGCGAGCGTTCCAAAGCCCGTTCCCCCACCCCGGCCATATTGGACCGCAAACTTGTTGTCGCCGCCCAGTAGCTTCTGCACGAATTGGACAGTGGCGCCCCACCCGCCATGTGTGGCGGGATCGTTGCTGAGATCCGCGATGTACTGGAACCCGATCTGGAGCTCACCGCTCTGGTACGGCCGGATCCCTCGAAGCTGCAGATCGTTTCGAAGGCCGAAGTCAGCTTGTGCCGGCAACTGCGGCGCGGTTGGGTCGGTGGGAATTCCTGGCTCTCCATCGACGGCGAACGCCGCGTAGCTGAGCCGCAGGTCTCTACCGAGATTGATGTCCTCGATTCCCCCGCCCACACCGGAGGGGTTCCAATAGAAAAAGTCGCTGATATAGACGGATTCGCGCTTGTAGTAGCGGCTTCCCACCCAGGGCGTCCCTCCGTAAAGCCAAGGAATGCCCTTGATGTCGGCGTAGAGATTGGGGAAGGACAGAGTCGCACCGGTCGAGGTCGTGAATTGGAGCGGCGAATTGATGACCCCCGTCGGAGAATAGCCAATATAGGTCGTCGGTATGTAGACGGTCGGCATGAAGTGTAAGGTCGCAACCGAGCCGTCGTCGCCCACGTACGTCACCATTGCGAAGTGGGTCTCGGACCACACCTCACACTCGTTGCCGAGCCTGTACTTGGACACCAGCCCCCCCGGGAGAGCGAGCGCGAAGCAGGTCATGCGGCCCCTCTGATCGCTCGCGCCGAAACCGCCGCGAAAATATCCGCTCAGGGACAGGTCGCCCACTTTCGGCTTGGCGGCTGGCGCAACGACTGCGGTGGCCGGCACCACCGCCGCGGTCGGCACAACCGGTGCCGCCTGCTCAGCTTCTTTTGGTTCTTGAGTGTTGTGCTGGGTGTCGGCTTCAGTGTTGGGTTGGGCGTCCGCGTCTGTGGGCTCCTCGGCGAGGGCCTGCGTCGAAAGGAAGCCCGTCACCAACAGTCCGCATAGCCCCATTGTCACTAGTGGTTGTCGCATGGTTTGACCGAGCCGGGATCGGACGCGATGGGCCCTATTTCCCGTACCCCGCGGCCTGGACGTTCTTCAAAACGGCGAGGTCCGTGGTATCCGACGGCCGGCCGGCGGTGATGGCGCCTTCGAAGAAGGTTCCCCACGAGTTATTGCTGTTGTCACTGCCAATACCAAGGAGGATCCCCCCCGTGTTGTTCCAGGCCTTGGGAGAGGCACCGTCGTAGGCGGTCGTCAGATCGGTGGCCGTCTGCAGATTGGCGGCCCTGATGGCATATTGCCCGGAGCTGGTCTTGACGATGCCAAAGGCGAAAGCAACCTTCATGGACGGGTCATTGGGGTTGTTGACGGTCGAAGCTCCCGACCCTCCCGCCCAAACGCCGCCCTCGAAGTCGCCCAGGAACCATGGGCCGCTGCCCGCGCCGGTGCCCCAAAATCCAGTCCCGAAGAATATGGTGTTCATCACGCCGTACACCGTGGGATCGGTCGAGACATTGCCGAAGTCCCAGCAGCAGGCGGTACCGCTGTGCGTGCCATCTGCGAGCTCATAGATGCCCTGGGGCGTGTTGCCGATCGGCATGTTCTTACCCTTGACGCCCACGGCGGTCCGATACCCCTCTCGTGCATTCATGTACAGCGAGTAGACCTTGTGCCCGCCGACCGTCAGCGAGCCCTTCGTCGCACTTGACTCGAAGTCGGGCATGGCCGCGTAGGTCCCCCCGCCGGAGAGGCCTGCGGGCGCCGCCTTGAGATTGTTGCCGTTCCCGGACTGGTCATACAAGAGTGAGACCGTGCAGGTCGTGCCGCTGCAGAAGGTGTCCTGGGTGGCTGTGTCGGCGAAGCCAGCGACACTTCCGATGTCTTTGGTCGTTCCGCCCGAGCCGGTGTTCATGCTCGAGCTCCCGCTCCTGACCTGGTAAAGGGGGCCGCTGTACGTCTCCGAAAGTACCCGAATCATGCTGTAGGCGGCCGCGCAAGGCTGGCCGGCGGCAGCGTAGATGTCGCAGGGGCCCTGGGCCACCGTCGTGGAGCCGCCGGCGCCGGATGTGCCAGCCGTGCCGGTTGTGCCCGCGGTGCCCGTCGTGCCGCCGTGTCCCGCAACGCCCGTCGTGCCACCGCCGCCCGTCGTGCCGCCCCGTCCCGCGGCGCCCGTCGTGCCCGCGGAACCCGTCGTGCCCGCAGCGCCTGTGGTGCCGCCGCGTCCCCCGGCGCCCGTCGTGCCACCGGTTCCCGTCGTGCCGCCTGTTCCGGTCGTGCCGCTGTTCTGCAGCACGATCGTACCCATCGCCGACGGGCTCGTGGGCGTCGGGGTCAGCGTCAGCTGGCTTCCCGCGACGCAATACGAGTAGCTCGTCGAGCTATCGTTGGTGAGCGTGTTGCCCGACGTGGTGTAATTCCCGCTTGTTTGCGGGTTCGAGGTGAGCCACCCGATCCCGCCCATCTGGTCGATCGTGCCCGTGCACGTACACCCGCCACTCGCGGCGTCTGTGCAAGTGGCGGAGGCGAAACCCAACCCCGCGAGGGGTCCACCGATCCTCTGGCACGTGGTGGTGGTCCCGGAAAGCTGCAAACAACCGGCCGGCAATTGAAGCAGCGCGGTGCCCGATGTAGTCGTGCCGTCGGTGTACGTCCCATCGGACTTGGCGGTCCAAGTTCCGGTCACGTTGAGGGAGCCCGAGAGTGTCACGTTCGTGCAGCTCCTGGGATCGAGACCCGCCAATGAAATATCCAGGTTGCTGTCACTTAACGTCAGACACGACGAGCTCACAGCCCAGTTTCCGACCACGCTGCCGCCGCAGGCCGTCACATTCGCGCAGGACAACCCTCCCCCTGTCCCGCCGCTGGAGGTTCCGCCGGTGCCCGTCCCTGCCGCGCCGCTCGAGGTTCCGCCGGTGCCCGTCCCTGTTCCGCCGCCGGAACTTCCGCCGGTGCCCGAGCTGTTCAGGCTGGTGCTGCATGCGCCCGAAATCATTGCGAATGCCACGGCCATCGCCAGAAATGCAGATTGGACCTTCATCGAAGGGTCTCCTTTAAAATGAAACTCAGGTAGGGACGGGTCTGTGGGGGTTTGTCGCAGCCAGCCGGCTCTTGTCACGAAAACTGTGCTGGCTAAGCACCGGATGGATTCGCCGTGAGCCGCTTGCGGGCGCCCGCGCCCACGCCGTCCGCGCTGGCCAGCGAGCTACTTGCTGTACACGGCGGCGACGATGTTCGCCTGAACGGCGTTTTCCGTTGCGTCCGAGGGATAGCCGGAGACCAAGCATCCCTCGTAGAACGTCCCGTCACTCTGATTGTTGTTGGTCGCGCAGCAATCGCCGCCGCTGCCGAGGACCATCGCGCCTTCCTTCTTCATCGGGCTCCACCCCGCGGGGAGGGCGCCCTTGTAGTACGTGGCCAAGCTGCCGGTCGTCGCGTCGCCGCCCCGCAGGGCGAATTCTGTTGTCCCGTTGTTCTTCAGCACGGCGGTGACAAACGTGGCCGTCTGGGTCGGATCGTTGTTGTTCTTGCCGCCGCCGCCCTGGGAGAAGAGCCCGGCCTCGAGATCGGCCATCACCCACGGACCGGCGCCGGCCCCCGTACCCCAGGCGGTGGTGTTGCTGAAGTTGAGGGCATCCATGTGGCCGCCCGCAACGTAGGCTCGGCCGGTCTCGCTGTTGCCGTAGTCGAAGCAGCACCCGCTGTTGTAATGCGTGCCGCTCGTCACCATGTACATCCCCTCGGGCGCGCTGCCGAGCGGAATGCCTGATTTTGAACCATCGACCCAGTAGCTGTTGTTGGGTTTGATGTACAGGGAATAGACCTTGTTCCCACCGACCTTGATCGACTCTCCGGTCGCGCTCGCCGGTTGGTCCTGGCCACCGACCGGGCTGCCCGAACCCTGGTACCAGAGGTCGTGGCCGTTGCCGCTTTGGTCGTAGATGGCGGTGATGACGCACGTCGTGCCCGAGCAGAACGTGTCCTGCGAGGCCGCGTCCGCGACGCCTCCGGCAGTAACGGCGCTGATGTCCTTGGTCGTGCCGGCCGAGTTGCGGATTTGATAGACCTTCCCGCCATACGCTCCGAAGAGCGCTCTCACGGTGCTGTGCGCCGCTACGCAGGCAGTGCCTCCGCTCTTGTAGATATCGCACGGCCCCGTGGTGGTGCCCGTCGAGCCGCCCCCGCCGGTGGTTCCCGCGCCGCCGGTCGTGCCACCCGTGCCGGTCGTCCCGGCCGTGCCGGTCGTCCCGCCGCGCCCTGCCGCCCCCGTCGTGCCGGCCGTACCTGTCGTCCCACCACGTCCGGCGGCACCGGTGGTCCCCGCCGCGCCGGTGGTCCCCGCGCTCCCGGTCGTCCCGCCGCGGCCTGCTGACCCGGTGGTGCCGCCGGTGCTTATCGTGCCGCCGGTGCCCGTCGCGCCGCCCGCACCCGAGTTGCCGCCCGCACCCGTGCTGCCGCTCTTCTGGAGCACGATCGTGCCCGTCAGGGTCGGGCTGGTACTCTGCGGGGTCATGGTCAGCGCGTCTCCCGAGACGCAGTACGAATACTTCGTGTTGCCCGAGTCGCCCTGGACAGCGACCACGTTGCCCGAGAGCGTGTAGTTGCCGATTGTCGTCGGTGCAGGGGATAGCAACCCAATCCCGCCCGTCTGTTGGATGGTGGCCGAGCAGTTGCACCCGCCGCCCGCCGCGTCGGTGCAAATGAACGAGGCGTAGCCCAGGTTGATGAGGAGGCTAGCCGCCCCGGCGCAGGTGACGGGCGTCGACGAAATTACCAGGCACGAGGGCGGCATCGTGATCTGCTCGTCGCCCGATGTGACCGTATTGTCCGAATAGGTCCCGTCGGCGTTGGCGGTCAACGTTCCGGTCACTTGGAGGGACCCCGTAACCGGCACGGACGTGCAACTCGCACCAAACATCGACCGATCCAGCTCACCAGAAACGGTCAGACAGGACGATGTCACGGTCCAGGTTCCGACCACGTTGCCGCCGCAGGACGCCACATTGGAGCAGGACCCTCCCCCTGCCCCCCCGCTGGAGCTTCCGCCCGCCCCGCTGCCAGAGCTTCCGCCTCTGCCCCCCGCGGCCCCGCCGCCGGAGCTTCCACCGGTGCCCGACGGGCTGCCCGATCCGGAGCTGCATGCCGCTGAAATCATCGCGGCTGCAATTGCCATCGCCAGAACAACAGATCGGAGCTTCATCGAAGGGGGTTTGTCGCAATCATCCCGCTCTTGTTACGAAACCTGCGCTCGCTCTCGCCTCGATCGTCTGCCGTCCGCGGCGCGTGCGCTCCGACGGCGCACGACTATGCCGAGGACCAGGGCGCCCATACCGAGCAGCGCCGCTGAGTCGGGCGCGTCGTCGCCGCGACCGCCGACGCGACACGTGCAACCGCCCCCGGGCTGGCACGCGGCGCTGGTGGACCCACCGTCGCTCGCGCCAGCCGCTGGCAGGATCGTAACCAGCGAGACCCCGAACCGGGGTAGATCGAAGTCGACGCCGATGGAGCCGCCCGCCGACACCGCGACCGTCCCGTCCGGGACCAGCGACGAGGGATCCATGGCTTGCTGCAGGGCCGCGACTTGCTCCGCCGATGGGCTCGCCGGCATGCCTTGCGACACCCAAACGGTGTACGCGTCGCCGTGCGACTCGTCGACACGCAGGTGCGAGACGCGCACGCTGCAACCGAAGCTGGCCGGCACTTTGATCGCCAGGTGCACCGGCGTGGCAGCGACGGTCACGATGTCATCGTGATAATTCCACACCAGGACCTGGAGTGCGGCGCCGTCCAGCGTGGCCATCCCGTCGATCTCCGGCTCTGCGCGCACACCGTTCGTGAGAAGGTCGTCCAGCGGGCGGGCGCCGCTGCTGGTCACGGGCAAACGGGCCCCGGCCAGGCGTCCGAGCAGCTTGAACGCGCTCAGAACGGGGAGGTTGATGCCGTTCGTCGCGAGGGCGCGATACCCGGCGAAATAGGAGGTGCCAGGAAACGTGAAGGCCCAGGTGAGCAGGCCGCCCAGCTGGACACCCACCTCCCCCTCGAGCTCGATGGTGTGCTTCATCATCGCGATCTCGTACGCACCGTACGCCGTGGAGTTGCGATAGGTATCGGCGGGCGCGATGCTCACCGGGCAGGCGGCGCAGCCGTCCGGATCCGCCTCGGTGATGTAGATGGGCGTCTGCTTGAATTGGGAGAACGCCGCCACCGCGTTGAAGCCGGAACGGTGAAGTCGGAGCTGGTTGCCGAGGTCCATCTCGACGTGGTCTCCGGTGACGGCAACGCCGCCTTTCGCGTGGAAGGTCACGAGGTCCAGGCGCGTCCCGATGTTGCCCGTGACGGCGTTGGTGCCGGTCGCACAGTGCTGGAGGAATTGCGTCAGGAAGCTGCCGCCTGCGCTCAGCACCGCCGGGCCACCGAGCGCCGCATTGGGGATCACCTCGTGCAGCGCCGATTCCGTGTAATCGTAGAGCATCGCGTAGTCGGCCAACGTGCCGTTCCAGTAACCGGAGTCGGGTTCGTTCCACAGCTCCCACAGCCAGCTCGCCCCGACGTTCGGGTAGCTTCCGTTCGCGTGCATCGCCCACATGCGAATGAGATCCGCCCACTTCGGATAGTCGGTCGGGGGATAGAAACACCCGCCGTCGAGCGCCAGGACGCTGGAGTTTTGGTAAGGGGTCGGGTGCGTGGAAAGCGCCTGAGGCATGAAGCCGATCTCGACGAACGGAAGCGCGCCGACCCCGGTGATGGTGTCCAGGATTCCGTCGGTCAGGGTCCAGCTGTAGACGGGGTTCCCGGCGGCGTCCTCGGTGTAAACGTTGGTCGATCCCCATTTCATCGCCGGGGTGCCGTCGCCGGTGTTGAAAAGAAAGTGACTGCGCACGTGCACGGGCGCGGACTGTGCGGCGGCGATGGTGCCGAGCAACGCGCTTCCTTCCGGCGTGGTCGTGTAGTTGATCTCGTCGTAGCCGTGAAACGGCCACACCCGCTCGAGCGACATTCCGGGCGCGGTCGCGTCAACCGACACGTTCACCGTCGCGGGCGCCTGCGCTCGCGCGGTCCAGATCGGCGCGAGCAGCGCGGTCATCGCCGTCGAGAGCCAGACACCAGAAAGCCGACGACGGTCGCGCGGTGCCACCTTTTTTAGCGCTGGGCGTCGTTCATGGCCGCCCATAGACAGAGACGATGTTGGCCTGTACCGCGTCGTCGGCCGCGTCCGACGAGTAGGTGGCCGTCATGACCCCTTCGAAGAAGTTCCCTTGCGCGGCGTTGCTGTTGTCGCCCCCGGTCCCGAGGCCGATGGCGCCCTCCTTCCTCATGGGATTGTATCTCGAGGTGGGTCGGTGACCGACGAACGGCGTGGTCAAGGGACCGGACGCCGCATCGCCTTCTTTGATGGCCCAGTTGTTCTTGCAGGCGGCGTCACCCTTCACCATGCCCGTGACGTACTTGAAAGCATTGGTCGTCTGGTCGTAGGTGAGCGTTGGGTTCCCGGCGTAGGGGCTCGAGTCTCCGGCCCACAGACCGTTTTCAAGGTCGCCCATCACCCACGGGCCGCTGCCGGCGCCCTTGTTCCAAACGGTGCACTTTCCAAAGTAGACCGCTTCCATCGTGCCCTCGGAATCGTCCCGGCTGGTGGTCTCCATGTTCCCGTAGTCGAAGCAGCACCCGCTGTTGGAGAAGTCGCCAGAGACGACCATGTACTCCGTCTCCGGGTTGTCGCCGGTGGCGGTGCCACAGGCGCCGTTGTTCCGGTAGCCGACCCCGGGCACGATGTGCACGCCGTAGACCTGCTGGCCGCCGAAGGTGGCCGTGACAGCCTTCGCGTTTGCTTCGTTGTCGGGTGTCGTCTTGGCCATGCCGGCGGGCGCACTGGTGAGATTGTTACCCATGCCGGACTGGTCATAAATAATCGAGATGGTGCAGGCATCGACGCCGCAGAACGTGTCCTGGTCAGCCGAGTTAGCGAGGCCACCCGGGGCAAGGACCCCGATGTCCATGGTTGTGCCGTCCGTTTTCTTGACCTGGTAAAGCGGCCCGCCATACGCGGCGTAGAGAGCCCGAACCGTGCTGTGGGCCGCCACACATGGGCCACCGTCATCTGCATAGATGTCGCAAGGTCCCCCGGTCGGGCCGCTCGTGGTCGTTGCGACCCCCGAACACGTCCGGTTGCCAGAGCCCGTGGTGCCACCCGTCGAGCAGCCTGCGGTCATCCCTCCATCCGAGCTGCTCGAGTTGGCTTTGCAGCCCCAGCCGCAAATACCTAAGATCGCGACCAGCGAGATCCCGCTCCAAAAGTCTCTTGTTCTCATCGGAATACACTCCATGCGCGCGAATAGTGACACTACGCTTGGAGGGGATTGTCCCGAGCACCGGAATCTTGTCATGGCAATTTCTTGCTCTGCTCACCCTCGGCCCTGTTCGGCTGTCCGGGCTAGGGCTAACATGCGCCTATGCGCACCGGAAGGCGGGGGTGGCTTCTGGCCACAGTATCGATTGGGGTGACGCTCGGCCCTGCGCGAGCGGATGCAGCCTCCTGCGGCAATGTCGTCTACATGGGCGGTCCCATGATCACGAATGTCGAAGTGGTCGAGGTCTACTGGACAGCCGGCGTCGTGCAGGCGGTGAAGGACTACCTGCCGCCGTTCTTCACCGCCGTCACCAACAGCTCTTATCTGGATTGGCTATCCGAGTACGACCTGCCCGCCCAGTTCATCGGTCGTGGTCATTTCAAGGGGGCTTACACGATCACGCCCACGGCGACGAACACCTCGCTGACCGATTCTCAGGTCAGCACCGAGCTGCTCGCACAGATTCAGGCCGGCGCGCTGCCCGCGCCGACCCTCGACGGCGCCGGCAACGTCAACACGCTGTATACGATCGACTTCCCCCCCGGCTACGCCATCACGATCACCACCGGGAACGCCTCGTGCATGCAGTTCTGCTCCTACTACAGCTCGATTGCCCTGGGGGGACGGCAGGTTCCCTATGCGGTCTTCCCCGATCTTTCCGTCGGAGCGTGCAGCACCGGTTGTGGCACGGGCAGCCTCACCGCCAACGCCGGCACGGAGCACTCGCTCGAGCTCCTCAACGCGATCACCGGACCCGACATCACTGTTGCCGGGGGGATGCCCGGCTGGGCTTCTAGCACCTGCGGCGGAGTGGGATACGTCTGCAATGGGGCATCCATGACCGCGGCGGGCTACACGGTCGCAGAGGGATGGTCCAACCGGCAGGCCGCTTGCGTCGTGGGCGCGGCTTCGATCCCACCGCCCTGCGTCGGCCAGCAGCCCGGCTCCTCCGCCTGTCGCGGCTGCACGTCCAGCGACGACGGCACCGGCTGCACCGGGGCGACGCCCCATTGCGACACGGTTCCGACCCACGCCAGCTTCGGCCAATGCGTCGCCGCACCCACGGTCGACGCCGGGTCGGATGGATCTACGGACGGATCGCGCGCCGATAGGCCTGGCTCGACCGGAGGCGCTTGCGTGCCCGGACAGCAAGTCTCGTGCGCGTGTGTGGGCGGTGGTGCCGGCGCTCAGGCTTGCCTCTCGACCGGCGCCGGCTACGGCACCTGTCAGTGCCCCGACGGAGCGCCCCCCGGGGATGCGGGCGGTGGCTCTTCGAAAGGGGGCGGCTGCGGCTGTGAGACCGGCCCAGGCCGTCCGTCCGCGCCGCTCGTCATTTGCGCCGTCTTGATGGTGGCCCTCGCCTCTGGACGCCGGCGGCGGCGACGTGGCCAACCGCGACGTTGAGCCCACCCGTCCGGGGTCCGCTCATCCTTTCCGTTTCCGTGCGCCGCCGGCGGCCGCGGCCTTCAGCTTGGCGAGGTCGAGCTTCTTCATCGGCATCAGCGCCGCCATGACTCGGTTCGATCTCTCGACGTCCTTCGAGCCCATGACCTCGGCGATGAAGGTGGGCACGATCTGCCAAGAGAGGCCGTACTTGTCCACCAGCCAGCCACACTGCCCCGCCCACTCGCCGCCGGAGAGCTTTTTCCAGAAGGTGTCGATCTCCTTCTGGGTGGTGCAATTCACGACCAGGGAGATGGCCGGCGAGAACTTGAACTGCGGCCCGCCGTTGAGCGCCGTGAGCTCCACGCCCGCCAGCCGGAAGGCCACGGTCATGACCGATCCCTTCGGCCCCGGTCCGGCGTCACCGTAGCGGGCGATCCTGAGAATCTTCGAGTCCTTCTTGAAGACGGAGACGTAGAACTTCGCGGCCTCCTCGGCCTGGTCGTCGAACCACAGAAACGTCGAGATCTTTTGCATGTCGGTTCTCCTCAGCGGCCGGTGGGGCGTGGACGTTCGGCGAGCAGCTTGACGAGCCGGCCGAGCTGACTCTCCCAGCCCAGGACCGCCATCTTGGTCCAGGGCTCGTCGTGCATGGCATCGATGGTCACGACCATCCGCACACTCTGCGCATTCGGATGCAGGTCGACAAGCGTCGCGACGTCATAGGGCGCGACGCCCGGGATGAAGTCGGCCCGGTTGGTGTAGGCGAGGCGCCGCTGCGGGACGACCGTGTCGTAGGTGACCCGCTGCTCGGTCGTGAGCGTGAGCCCCGCCTTCTCCATGAAGGCGATCTGCTGGGGCGCGGTCGCCGTCATGGCGTAGAGCATCTCGCCGCCCACCCGGACGTCGATCTTGCGGACCGCCGTGGTGAATCCCTCGGGCCCCCACCACGACTCGAGGCCTTCCTTCGTGGTCCAGAGCGTCCAGACATCTTCGAGAGCAGCCTCGAACGTCCGTTCGAGCGTGATGGTCTTTTTCGGGGTGGTCTGGCTGGTCATCGGGTCGTCTCCTTGCGTCCGGCGCCGCGCGCCTTTTGTTTTCGAACCAGCGCGACCGCGAACCGATCGAGCCGCGCCTCCCAGAGGCTTCGATACCTGGCGATCCAGGCGTCGATCTCCCGGAACGGCTCGGGCTTGAGCGAGTAGAAACGCTGCGGCCCTTCCGGGCGGACCTGGACGAAGCCCGCCTCTTGAAGGATTCGAAGGTGCCGCGAGACGCCCGACTGGTGGATGTCGACCGCGTCGACCAGGTCGTTCACCGGCCGCTCGCCGCCCCGCAGAGCCTCGACGATGAGCCGGCGGGTAGGATCGGCCAGGGTCTGGAAGGTGTCGATATGCATGTATGTGTATATGTATATCAGCACATATTATCGCGGTCAAGGGTCTCGGCCTGCGCCGATCGACGACCAGGTCCGATGGCTTTTGGTGCGGCCGCTTACGGGTCCGAGGTCGGACGTTTTTCCGCCGGGGATCCGGGCCGAAAAAGGCTCACAGCTGCGACGCAGACCTTGCATATCATCCCGCCGGGCGCGCGCTTCGCGCGTGCGGCGTGGGTTCAGGTCTGACAAAGGAGGCTGCGATGCGGCTCGGAAATCTGAGGTCCTGGTTGGTGGTCGTTGCGATGGTTCCGTTGCTCGGGTGCGCCTCCGAAACGGGTGGCGCCGGCGATGACGTCGGCGGCAACTCCAGCGCGGGCAACAGCCTGGGCGCGATCCAGATCGCGGTGGTCTCGGCGCCGTCGAATCTGTCCTGCTTGCGGGTCACGATCACCGGCAACGTCACCTCGGTGCAGTTCCTCTCCGTCACGCCGGGGTCGACCACGCAGTTCAGCCTCATGGGGTTGCCGACCGGCGCGGTCACCGTGCACGCCGAGGGATTCAACTCGGCCTGCACCGCCGTCACCATGACCAGCATCGCCTCCTGGATCAGCAACACCGTCAGCGCGACCCTGGTGGCTGGCGTCCCGTCGACGGTGGCGCTCACGATGACGCCCAACGGAACCGCGACGGTCCAGATCAATTTCCCCACGCCGACCACCACGACCACCGACACGACGCCGCCGACGCTGACGTCGTTCACGCCCCCCAACGGCGCCACCAACGTCGCCAAGACCACCGCGGTCATCGGCAACTTCTCCGAGCCGGTCAACCTGGCGTCGATCACGCCGGCGACCTTCGCGATCTCGGACGGCAGCCTGGCCGTGCCCGGCAACTACACGGCGCTGGGCAACAGCGCGGCCTTCACGCCGTCACTCCCGCTCGGCCCGGCGCAGACCTATTCGGCCCGCATCAACCCGGGCGTCCGCGACCTGGCCGGCAATGCCCTGGTCAGCGGCGCGAGCTGGAGCTTCCGGACCCAGGACGGCACCTGGGACAGCAGCCAGATTCTGTCCGGCACGACGATCGTCGCGTTCGGGACGGCCTCGGGGCGTGGGCCGGGCAACGAGACCTTCGCGATGTGGGCCGAGGTCAACAGCGCGGGGCTCGTCTCCATGATCGCGGAGCGTTTCATCCCAGGTACCGGCTGGACGAGCCCCCAGGTGATCGAGAGCGGAGCTCAGGCTTTCCCGGATGCCATCACGATCGTCGTCGACAACGCCGGGAACGCGACCGCGATCTGGGAGGAGTTTCTGCAAACATCCACCTCCTCGAGCGAGCACGTCCTGGCCAGCCACTTCACGTCCAGCCTGGGATGGAGCGTGCCGCAGCTGCTTGACACCAACGGGGACTTCCCCACCGCGACCGTCGATCCGGCGGGAAATGTGACGGCCGCCTGGCTCAGCTTTTCGGGCGTATCGGAGATCGTGGCCAGCCAGTTCACCGCCGCCACCGGCTGGAGCACCCCGCAGGTTCTTCAGACCCTGGTCATCGCGGGGATTCCGATCGCTCTGGCCGCCGATCCCAGTGGCGACGTGACCGCGGTCTGGAGCGACGGACAGATCCAGTTCGGTCAGGCCAGCGTGTGGGCCGACCGGTTCGTGCCGGGGAGCGGATGGGGCACACCCCAGCTCATCGAGGACGACGACCGCGGGACCGCGGGTGGCCAGCGGGCCGTGGCCGACGCTTCGGGGAACGTGCTGGCGGTCTGGAATCAGTCCGACGGGACCCATTTCAACATCGTCGTCAACCGCTTCGTCCCGGCCACGGGATGGGGGACGCCGCAGATCATCGATAGCTTCACGACGGGGGATGCCACCGGGCCGGCCCTGGGCATGGACGCCGGCGGAAACGCGATCGCCACCTGGATCCAGACCGACACGAACGGATCGCAGGTGGCCGCCAGCCGGTTCTCGCCCGCGTCCGGGTGGAGCGCGCCGCAGGTCATCGCCGCAGGCGGGACCCTCTTCGAAAATACGCTGGTGGTCGACGGGGCGGGCAACGCCATGGCGGCCTGGGTGGTCTTCAACACCAGCAACGGGAACCAGACCACCCAGTTCGATCGGTTCACGCCCGCGACCGGCTGGGCCCAACCGCTGACGCCGTTCGTTTCGGTCGATTCGATCTCCGAGCCCCTTCTCACCGCCGATGGGATCGGGCGGGTGACTGTGGGACTGCTCGATTTCAACCAGACGGCCGGGGCCAACTTCCCGCTCTACCAGCGGTTCGAGTAGAGCGCCTGCCATCGGGCGTGCGATGGCGTGTGTCGCCGCGCACGCCCCGCGCGACGCCCATCTAACAATCGACCGCGGGTGCGGGTCGACGGTGCGGAGGTCGACAAACATGATTGCCAAGCTCGTACGTATCGCCGCATTCGGTGCCGCCATCGCCGCTTCATCCCTTGCGCTCGCCCAGGGCGCCCCGCCGACGCCGCCCTCGGAAGGAGGGACCGGTGGCTTCGGCAAGCTGCGCGAAGCCTGTCGCACCGACGTCGAACGTCTCTGCAAGGACGTCAAGCCGGGGCACGGTCAGATTCGCGAATGCCTCGCGGCCCACCAGGCCGAGCTCTCCGACGGCTGCAAGGCCGCCATCCAGGAAGCGCGAGAACACCACCACCCGCGGCAGTGAGGGGGGGCCATGGGCACGACCCTCTTCCCCGATTCGATGCTGGGGGCGCCGCTTGGCGCTCTGCACACCGACGTGCTGCTGGTCGAAGACGACGATCTGGTCCGCTACGGACTAAAACGCTTGCTGGCCACCGACGGCCGGGTCTGCGTGGCTCTCGCCTCGGCCGAAGAGGCCCAACAGCTCCTCGTTCTGCACGAGCCGGCCCTGGTGGTCACCGATTTCAACCTTTCGGGACGATGGAGTGGAATCGATCTACTCACCTGGATGTGGCGGAGCCCGCGCCTGCGCCACGTTCCCATGCTGCTCATGACCGGCGCCGATCCGGCCAAGGTGCGCCCTCTGCTCGACGCGGTCGGGCTGGGGCACGTCGGCATCCTGGCCAAGCCGTTCGAGGGAAGCGAGCTCCGCAAGACGCTGGCGCAATTGGCGGCCGCACGCGCCATCCACCGCGCCGGACGAGGGCAGGAACCGTAAGGCCCCCGTCCGGCGGATGGGTGCTGTTCGTCGGCGACTATTCGTTGACGAACGAAACGTCGCTGATGGTGAAGCTCGCCGTGCAGGGTGCGGTCACCCCGTCGGTCGGCACGCCGAGCGTCCAGCCCACGTCGTTGAGCGCCTTCGCGTCCACCACGGCGTCCGGGGTGCCTCCCGCCAGATCCGAGAAGCGTACGATGTTCGGGCCGGTGGCGAGCGGCATCGAGAAAGGCGAGACGCAGGAGGTCGCCGTGCAGGCACCGAAAGGCCCGTTGGCGACCGCGTTGTCCTCGCTGGAGACCACGAACACGTTGAGCGAGCAGGTGCCGAGATTTCCGGTGACCGTGAACTTCACGGCGTCGAAAGCCGACGCGTCCAGGCAGGCCGGTGCCGAGAAGAAGAGCCCGAATCCCGAGAAGGCGTTGAACGGATCCACCGACGTCCCCGGCGTGGCGGACACCTGGACGGACTGCAGTGAGCCGTCCGATCCGATCGTGGAGGCCACCGTGGGAGGCGTCAGGCCGGGCGCCGCGAAGGTGAAGGTTCCGCCGACCGGGCTGGCGGTCGACCCGGTGATGAGCGCGGTCGTGGGCGCCGAGCCCATGCACGCCTGCGGCGGCGGCGCGCCACCGCCCGCTCCACCGTGGCCTCCGCTCATGCCGCCACCGCCACCCGCGTCGTTCACGAAGGTCACGTCGGTCACCGCGAAATTCGCCGAGCAGACACTGACGCCGTCGGTCGGCCCGCTCAGGTTCCACTGCACACCGGTGAGCGCGTGCGCATCGACCGCCGTCAGGGGGCTACCGCCGAACACGTCGGCGAAGTGGACAACGGTGGTGCCGGTCCCGATCGGATTGGACGAGGGCGGGAAGCAGTTCCCACCCAGCGTGCACGAGCCAAAGCTCGGATCGTCGGTGACGCTGTTGTCCTCGCTGAACTGAGTCGCGAAGGTCAGCGAACAGTTACCGAGACTGCCCGTGATGGTGAATTGAATTCCGGTGTAGGCCGAGGCGTCGACGCACATGTCGAAGCCCAGACCGAAGCCGGAGAAGTCATTGGCGGGATCGGTCGTCAGACCCGGGTTCGCCGCCACCTGGAGCGCCTGACCCGTGGAGCCCGCCGGCGCCGGCGCCAGCGAGAGCACCGGGGCCGTCAGGCCCGTCGCCGCGTAGGTGAACGACCCGCCCCCGATGCTCGGTTGCGTGCCGAAGGAGATGCCCGACGTCCCGACCACCGCATCGGAGAAGTCGGTAATGAGCGCGCTGGCGGGTGGCGTCCCGCTGCAGACCATCGGCGCAGAGCCGCCGGCGCCGCCCGAGCCGCCGGTCATTCCACCGCTGCCACCGGCGCCACGGCTGCCACCGTGGCCCCCGGTCTGTCCGCCGGAACCACCGGCGCCCTTGCTGCCGCCGCTGCCACTGCAGACCTTACCGGGTCCGCCATGTCCTCGAAACCCGTGACCGCCGGGAATCCCGTGGGCGCCGAAGCTGAATCCGTTGCGTTCGCCGAAGCGCGAGAACCCGCGATCGCCCGGCCGTCCGTGCTCCGGGCCTCCGTGACCCGGCAGCGCAAAGGCCAGCGTCTCGGAAGACGGTGGGCCGCCACCTCCGCAGCCCGCGAGTGATCCGACTGTGAGCAGACCCAACACCCCCGAAAGCGTCCGATTCGACATCCCGACCATGATTGTTCTCCCCCTGTTAGTTTGACCAGACCACCTGCCCAGCCGTACGCAACGGCCATGCCAGCGACACTAGAACGCGCTCCGAGCCGTTTCTTCGATTGCGACCCGCGCCGGCCGCCCAAAAGGCGCCCGCCCTGTGCAACGAATGCCCGCGAAGCGCAAGGAATTGCACAGATCCGGGCAGAAGCCCAGTCGATAAGACCCGCCCGGTTGGGCACGAGGGTTGCTAAGTACGCGGGCATGGCGTGTATTCTCCATTTGCGATGAGCACCCAGGACTGGATCAACCTGATCGCCTGCGTGGGGGAGCTCGCGGTAGCGGCTCTGGTGGCCCTGCGTGCGCTGGGCGGCCCGCTGGCGACGCCGCTCATCTTCGTCAGCGTCGACTTCTTCACCTGGAACTTCGCGCAGCTGGCGTTCCATCGCTCCGGCCTCGTCGCGTGGCATCTGCTCGACATGGTGGCCTCACCGCTGGCCACGGCGCTGGCCTTCCACTTCTTGATGCGGTTTCTCGGCCGATCCCGCCAGCTCGGGTGGGCGCTCCTCCTGATCTATCTGTACTACGGCGGGCTGGCGGCCATCGCGGCCTGCGGCTGGGTCTCCCCCGGGGCGCGGGCGCTCGCGCTCTCGAACGGATGGAGCTGGGCCTGGCTGGCCGGCCTGCTGCCCCTCTCCGGCCTGGCGGTCGGACTCCTGGTCTGGCACCTCCGACGGGTCGGGAACGTCGAGGAGGCAAACCGCACCTGGCTCTTGCTGGCGGCGGTGACCGTCATCTCGCCGCTGGCGTCGACCGAGCTGTGGGCCGATCTCGGATTCCCCGTGCCGCGCCTGGGCAGCGTGGGGATCATCTCTTTCACGGCGATCCTGATGGTGGCGGCGCTGCGGTTCCGGCTGTTCGACCGGGCGCTGTCCCCCTCGACGGTGCTGTCGGCGACGGTTCTGGCGGCGGTCGGCGGGATCGCCTACCTGACGGTGTTCCATCTGGCCGGGACCAACACCGCGCTGCTGGTGCTGGGAACGCTGATCGTGACCCTGACGCTCCTCTCCGCCGCGCGGCTCATCATCGGGGCGATTATTGCGCGTCGCGACCAAACGGTGCGGCTGGCGACGCTGGGGAAGATGGCGGCGCAGATGGGGCACGATCTCAAGAACCCGCTGGCCGCCTTGAAAGGGGCCGCGCAGTTTCTGCGCGAGGAGAGGTTGCAGGGGCGCTCGATCGACGATCGGACGGAGTTCCTCGACCTCCTGGTGGCCCAGATCGATAGGCTGGAGAGCGCCATCGACAAGTACCAGAGGCTGGGCAAGATCCAGCCGATGCGGGCGCCCGTGCAACTCAACGATCTGGTCCGCAGCCTGGTGATGCTGCAGAAGCTCGGCAACCGCGAGAGGATCGCGGTGGGGGCGGATCTGGCGGCCGACCTGCCCGAGTGTCGCGTCGATCGCGATCTGGTCGTCCGGGCGCTGGAGAACCTGCTCCAGAACGCCTTCGAGGCCTCGCCCGATACCTCGGCGGTGAAGGTCCGGACCACCCGGAGCCATACCCGCCAGACGCCCGGCGTGATGGTGGCCGTCGAGGACGCGGGCATGGGAATGAGCGCCCGGATCCGCGAGCGGGCGCTGGACGACTTCTTCACCACCAAGCCCAACGGCAGCGGACTGGGTCTGGCGTTCGTGCGGCGGGTGGCCGAGGCGCACGGCGGCGAGGTGTCGCTCACCAGCAAAGAGGGCACCGGGACGACGGTGCGCCTGTTCCTCCCCCTGGAATGACCATGCCGGCCGCGAGCGCAAACGTACTGGTGGTCGACGACGATCCCGCCGTGGGCCGGGTCCTGGCGGCTTTGCTCGGACAGGGGGGCGTCGCCTGCCAGCACGTCCTCGACGCGAAAAGGGCCATCGAGATCCTGCGCGAAAAGCCGGTCGACGTGGTGGTCACCGATCTCCGGATGCCGGCGATGGACGGGGTGGAGCTGCTGGAGGAGATCGTCGACCGGTGGCCGGAGATCCCGGTCATCCTGATGACCGCCCACGGCACCGTGGAGGTCGCCGTCGAAGCGATGAAGAAGGGCGCGGCCGATTTCGTGCTCAAGCCCTTCGACCGGGAAGAGATCCTGTTCACGATCAGCAAGCAGATCGCGGCCGCCCGCCACGACGATCGCCCGCCCGCCCCCGAGGCCAAGGGCGACGCGATGGTGAGCAGCTCGCCCAACATGCGCGAGGTGCAGGACATGATTCGCCGGGCCGCGGGCGGCATCGCGACGGTGCTCATCCGGGGCGAAAACGGCACCGGCAAGGACGTGGCCGCGCGGGCCATCCACAAGAGCGGTCCGCGGCGCGACGGTCCCTTCGTGCGTGTGCAGTGCGCGGCCTTCCCGGACACGCTCATCGAGAGCGAGCTGTTCGGATACGAGAAGGGCTCGCACTCGGCGGCGGCCTCGCGAAAACCGGGGCGGGTCGACCTGGCCGAAGGCGGAACCCTGTTCCTCGACGAGATCGGCGATGTCCAGCCGGTCGTCCAGGCCAAGCTGCTGCGGCTGCTGCAGGAACGCGAGTACGAGCGGCTGGGGGGGACGCAGACCCTGAAATCGACCGCCCGGTTCATCGCGGCCACCCACCAGCCACTCGAAGAGCTGATCAAGAAGGGGGCGTTCCGCGAGGATCTCTTCTATCGCCTCAACGTGTTGCCGATCTGGATCCCGCCCTTGCGCGAGCGGCCCGAGGACGTCGAACCGCTGGCGGTGCGCTTCTGCCGCGAGGCGGGCGCGGCCAACGGCCGGGGGGCGCTGGAGATCTCGCCGCAAGCGTTGGCGTTGCTGACGCATCAACCCTGGCCGGGCAACGTCCGGCAGCTCCAGAATTTCGTCGAGCGGCTGGTGGTGATGTCGGACGGCGATCGATTGACTGCCGCCGACGTCGCGCGCGAGCTGGATCGCAAGTCGCCGATCGCGGCGCCACCCGACGAGCCGCGCGGCGGGGGCGGCGGGAAAACGCCGTCCGGGACGCTGCACGCCAGTCGTCAAGATGCGGAGCGGGAAGCCATCAAGACGGCGCTGGAGCGGTCCGCGAACAACAAGTCTCTGGCCGCGCGGTTGCTCAACATCAGCCGCCGCACGCTGTACTACAAGCTCGTCGATCATGGGCTGCTCTAGCCGGTGAGCGCCGGCTCACATCTCGGCCGCTGGCACGGGGGCTGCAAGACCTGGGGACCATGAACTCAAAAATGAAGACTATCTTTCGTGCCAACCCATCTTTCTCGATCCCGTGGCTTCTCTTGGCCGTCGTGTCGACGGCGATCTCGGCGGGCGGAGCCCGCGCCCAAACGGTTTCGGTCGCACCGCCGGAGCCGGTCGCACCGCCCACGCCGGTACCCCCTCCGGCGGCCGTCGCACCGCTGGCGCCGGTCGCACCGCCGACGCCCATCGCCCCGCCGGTCGCCGCGGAACCGCCCGCAGCTGCCGTGGCGAGCGATCCGAACATCGATCGCGGCCTCCTTCAGCCGACCGCGATGACCCAGCCGCGCGGGAGCTTCACCTACAACAACTACGAACTGCTCCTTCACGGGCTCACCTACGGGGTGACCGACAACCTGCAGGTCAGCCTCACGGTCCTCTCGCCCATCACCAAGGACATTCCGTTCGTCGGGATCGCGGCCGTCAAATGGCGCTTCCAGGCCGCCGACCGGTTGCACCTCGCGCTGCAGGGCTCGCTCCTGTATGCGACCGACTTGAGCAGCGGCAATTCGGGCAGCGTCTTCAGCTTTGGCGCGGGCGCCTACGCCAGCATCTGCCTGCGTGACGACTGCTCGTCGTTGCTGACGGCCACCCTCAACTACCAGCTGGGATGGTCGGACCAAGGGACCGGCGACGCGCACATCTTTCTCTACGGCGGCTCGGTGATTCACCGGGTGTCCGAACACGTCAAGCTGCTGGTGGAGGTCACCTCCGCCGCGGCCCAGGCCGGCTCGTCCTCGACCGAGAACATCCCTGGCTTCCTGCTCACCTACGGGGTCCGGTTCTTCACCGGCAGCCTCGCCGGCGACATCGCCTTCGTCAAACCGGTCGGAGACACCGGCGACGACGGCCTGCTGCTGGGGATCCCCTTCGTCAGCATCTCCTATCGCTGGTAACGCGTCGGCGCCTCAGATCTGGAGGCCGACCAGGAAGCCCGGGTACACCCGCACGGTCGTTCCACCACTACGGGAGACGCTCTCGGGAAGTCCCAGGCCGAGGTCCGCGTCGCGACCATTTATGCCCCAGGCGACGTTGGCACCGGCCCCGACCAGAAGGGTCATCCGTTGCATCAACCGGATGCCGGCCTGGACCCGCAGCGAGGCGATCTCCGGCGCCGTGTCCCAGTTGTCCAAGGTGGATCGCAGCTCGAAATTGCTCGCCTCGAGCTCGACGTACGTGAGGCGCCCCAGCTCAAGTGGAAAGCGCCAGCCGACGCCGAGTCCCATCGCCCATCGCCGGTCGCCGCGCACGAAATGCTCGGGTCCTGGAGCCAGATCGTCGCCGGGCTGATAGCCGAGCGCGATGAGCGTGTAGAGGTGCCGGCCACCCAGCTTGAGACCGAGGTTGGAGAGCAAGAGGTCGGTCGAGAACAGCGATACGTCGTGAATCCCGTTGCCGATCAGATTCAGCAGCGCGAACGATTCGCCGTCGTCGCGGCTGGCGATGTTGACCACGCCGAGCGCGAACCCCTGGGTGCGGCGCCCGATATTGACGACGCCCAGCCGGAACGACCGCGCGTCCTCGTCGTAGTTCACCACGCCGAGCTGCAGGCCATCCGACCGCCCGGCGATGTTGATGGGGGCGATCTGCGCCCCGGTGAAGCTCTCGGCGACGTTGACGCCGCCCGCGAGCTGCGCGCCCCGCCCGGTCCGTGCCAGGTTCACGCCCCCCGCGGCCTGGAGTCCCCGCATCTCGCTGCCGACCGCATTCACGCCCGCCGCCTGGAGGCCGTGCATCCTTCCGGTCACCAGGTTCGCCCCGCTCGAGAACTGTGCACCCCGTCCGTCGCCCCGGACGATGTTGGCGCCCGCCGCCGCCTGCATACCGTGCAGGTCGCGCGTCCTCCGCCTTGGCGTCGTTGCGCAGCAGGGTGCGACAGCGCCTCAGCACCATCGGCCCGTACCGCAAGTAGTGCCCTTCGACGTCGAGTGCCAAGCGCTTTCGCCCTCCCTCATACCCCCGAAACACCGGCCCCGGGCCAAAGTGTCACCGGAGAATCTCGAATCGCGAGCGCGAGCGACCGGGCACGCGGTGTCAGGCAGGCAACGCGTCCGGCAGCCGTTCGCCAAGGCGACAAACACCGGGGCCGGATTCCCCCTGGACGCCCGTTTCTCCGGCCGAGAACGATTCGATCGACGGTGGCATCCGCGATGCAACTTCACGAGTCGACCTAGAAGGAGGTCTTGCCATGAACCATGCAACACAGTCCCACCATTCGGTCGTCAGTGAGCTTCGTCTCATCGAGCAAGAGACGTCGCTGCGGATTCTGCTCGCCGAAGACGACGGCGAGATGCGCAGGCTGCTCGCGCTGGTCCTGCGTCGCGACGGCCACCAGGTCGTCGAGGCCCGGGATGGAGGCGAGCTCCTGGAGGCGCTCGCCTGGACCTTGATCGAACCGGGCCGCCAGGATTTCGACCTGGTGATGTGCGAGCAATCGCTGCCCGGCGTTCCCGGCCTGACGGTCCTCGAAGGGCTCCGCGCCCGGGACCGCACCACGCCCTTCATCCTGATCACCGGCAACGCCGGAATCGCCGCCCGGGCGCGCCGTCTGGACGCCTTCGTCCTCGGTCGCCCCTTCGACGTCCGGGCCATCCGGAGCGTCATTCGCGAATCCGCCGACACGAGGGCGCCCGCGAATGATTAAACTCGCGGGGTGACCGAACCAGCCGCCCGGCCGCGCGTCCTCGTCAACTTCGCCTCCTCGCTGGACGGCAAGATCAACCCCGCGCCCGGACACCGCGCTGGTCGCTTCATGATGTCGCGGCACCGGGAGGATTTCCGGCGCATGGTCGCGCTGCGGGGGCGAGCCGACGCGATCCTGATCGGCGCCGCGAACCTGCGCGCGGACGATCCCGATCTGGCCATCCCCGCCGACGAGCGCGCCGCGCGGCGCGGCGGCGGCCAGCGCGAGCCCCTCCGGATCGTGGTGACCAGCGTAGGCGCCGGGATCGCGCCCGAGATGAAGATCTTCGATCCGGCGCGGGGGGGACCCGCGATCGTGGTTCACACCGCGCGGATGCCCCCGGAGGCGCGCGCGCGTCTCGCCGGTCGCGCCGAGCTGGTCGAGCTCGGCGCGACCACGGTGGCCATGGGCGATCTGCTGGCGTGGGTCGCCGGTCGCGGCGTCGGGATCCTGCTCTGCGAAGGGGGCGGCGATCTCTGCGCACAGCTGTTCGCCGCGCGCGCGGTCGACGAGATCTACCTCACCATCGCACCGCGCATCCTGGGCGGGGCGCGCGCACCGACGATGGTCGATGGTGCCGGTTTTGAACCCGACCAGATCCCCGATGGCCGCCTCGCCTCCGTCGAGCAGCTCGGCGACGAGCTGTTCCTTCACTACGAGCTGACTTGGCCGGCCTGACCCAGATCGCCGACCAAGAGCGCTGACCAGAAATCGCCGACCAAGAAATCGGCGCCCGGCCCTGGCCCAGGCACCGGCCAGACCCTATCCTTTCGGCGGTTCCGTCCACCGCCGGCCGATGTCGCAGGCAGAAAGGTCATTCGCCATGGTCAAAGTTGGTCTCTTCGTTCGCCTCCACGCCAAACCGGGCAAAGAAGCCGAGGTCGCACAGCTCCTCAAGAGCGCGCTGCCGCTGGCTCGAGAGGAGCCCGAAACAGCCACCTGGTATGCGGTCCAGTTCGACGCGTCGACCTTCGGGATCTTCGACACCTTCGCCGCCGAGAGCGGCCGAGAGGCTCACCTCAAGGGCCGGATCGCCGCCGCCTTGATGGCCAAAGCCTCCGAGCTCCTGGCCGAGCCACCGAACATCGAACGAACCGACGTCCTGGCCGCCAAACCCTGAATCGCGGCCCTAGAGTGTGAGGTCGATTCGATCGACCAGCTCGAGACCGATGCTGCGTTCGATGGCCGGTGCCGCCAGCAACGTCGGGCAATCGGTGGTCACGACGGCGCCGATCTGCTCGGCGACGAATCCATATTGCGTGAGGATGCTGGCGGCGGCGCGCGCGGCGGTGGTGTTGGAGAACGAGATGCGCATGGTCTTGCCTTCCTAGAACGTGTGATCCGGTCAGATTCTTCCCGCGCCCCGCGAGATGCCCGAACCAGATTCTCCCCCGACTTCTCCCTAACTAAGCTGCGGAGCCGCGGGTCGATTGCGTACATGACGCAACCGATGCGGCGGGCGGCCTGGTTCGTGTCGGCGCTCACGGCGTTGCTGGTGGGTGGCTGCGATCCGGCGACCTACACCGACCAGAACTTCGATAGCGACCTCGGCGCAGACTTCCGGGCGCCGGTCCACGATGCCGGCGACGAAGCCGATACGGCGGCGGGCGGCGCCGCCGGTTCCGGCGCGAGCGCTGGCTCCGGCGGTAGCGCGGGCAACGCGGCGACCACCGGCAGCGCGGCAACCGGCAGCGTGCCCGCCTCCGGATCCTGAGCGCCGATTGGACCCTCTCCCGCAAGGGAGAGGGTGAGACCGATCGCGACGACTTCTCGAGCCGCCTTACGGAACGCTGACGGTGTACGAGCTGGTCGACCCCGAGTTGGCCCCGGTGACCTCGAAGCCAGCCTGGATGCCGAGCAGGTAGGTCGAATTGGAGATGCCCACGCCCTCGCCGACCGCGTCGGTGAAGAACTGCTTCAGATCGACGTTGCTGATCGAGCTTATCTGCGTCGTTCGCCGATAGGCGATGTACTGCCACGACGATCCGCTGACGCTGATGGTCCCCTTGTAGATGTCCCAGGCTCCGGCGACGTTGCCGATCGTCTGAGCGGACTTGGCCATGCTACCCGCCGGGTTGACGCCGCCGCCATAACCCAGCCACACCATGAGCTCGAGGCCGCCCTGCGCCGTCTTGGGCGCCGCCGTCGGCGCCATCCAGATGTCGTAGGACGCGTCCCACTGGCCGGCCGACGACGGCGGGCTGAACGTCCAGGAGGTCACGGCCGAACTCACCGCGCTGAGCTGCTTGGCGGTCTTGTAGGCGCCGTAGAACGAGCCCGCCTGCCATCCGTAGACGATCGCCGGATAGGCGGCCGGGAAGGACGACGCCGTCAGGGTGTTGGTGGGGTAGGTCAGCGAGAACCCGACGCAGCTGCCACCGTTCTTGGCCTGAATGCACTGCTGGCCGCCGCCACTGACGTTGTTCTGCACGCCGTAGTCACCGACCTCGCCCATCAGGTCCTGCATGCCGCAAGCCGGCCCGCCGTAGTTGGCCAGCGTGCCGCAGCTGGTGGGGAGCGTCTGCGGGGTCGTGATCGGTTTGAGCTTGGTGATGCAGTAGCCGTACGTCACCGCCGTCGTACCCTCCTGCGGGATCGCCAGCTGCAGGTCGTAGATCGAAGCCGGGTTGACGCGCATCCCGGCGCTCGTGTCGGCGAAGCTTCCAGGCACCACCGCGTCGGCGAAGTAGACGTCGTAGGTCCCCGGCCCCGGAAGGTCGACGAACGGCTGCGTGACCGTCGTCGCGGCGCCCGTCGTCCAGGTGAGACGAAGGGCGTAGTTGTCGGTGGCGCCGTTGTAGCTGGTGATGGTGATCTCGAAGCCGTAGACGGTGTGGGAGCTGGCGTTGTAGGCCTGCTTCGTCTGGTCCACGCCGCCCACGGCTCCCGGCGTGTTCAGCTCGAGGCCGATCGCGGCGCCGTAAGCGCCGGAGTTGGTCGAGGTTTTGCCGCTGATGCACATGCCGTTCGAGGCGGTGACGTAGGGGACGACGTGGTCCACGCAATTGCTCGAGCCGTTGTTCGAGGTGCTCCCACCGGGGGGGGTGGTGTCCGAATAGCAATACCAGGCACCCTGGATGCCATAGGTGTTGCACCGCTCTTGAACGAAGCCACTCTCGTCGATCGGGAGCAAGCTCATGTCGGTGTTGGTGCAGGGGTAGACGTCGGCGCCGGCGTCGACCACCTTCGCGCCGCCGCTGCCACCCGTGCCGGTGGTACCGCCCTTGCCGGCTGAGCCGCCGCTGGTCCCGGCCGTCCCGCTGGTTCCCGCGGCGCCGCTGGTCCCGGCCGCCCCGCTGGTCCCGGCGGTTCCGCTGGTCCCGGCCGTTCCGCCACCGGTGCAGGTCCCGTTGCCGCAGCTCTGGCCCGAGGTGCAGGCGTGGCCACAGGAGCCACAGTTGCTGGTGTTGGTGGTGGTGTCGATGCAGGTTCCGCCGCAGAGCTGCTGTCCGGAGACGGTGCAGGTGCAGGTCCCCCCGACACATGACGACCCGCCCGAACAGGCGGTCCCGCAAGCGCCACAGTTGGCATTGTCCGTCATCGTGTTGGCGCAGGCCCCGTTCGAACAGGCGGTCGTTCCGCTCGCGCAGCTCGAGGAGCAGGCGTTGTTGCTGCAGACCGCGGTGGTCCCGGTGCACGTCGTCGTGCAGTTGCCGCAGTGGGTGCTGTCCGAGGAAACGCAGCTCCCGCTGCAGTTGAGCAGCCCCGTATTGCACGCGCACGCGCCCGACTGACAGGTCTGACCCGTCTTGCAGACGGTGCCGCAGACGCCGCAGTTCTGCGAGTCGGTCTGGACGTTGGTGCAACCCTGGCTGCACTTCGTCTGGGGCGTCGAGCAGGTGATTCCCGTGGTCCCGCCCGTCCCGGAGGTCCCGCCTGTCCCACCGCCCCCGCCCGGCTTGGCGCAGCCGCCGACGAAGAGCGCGGCACCGAGAATCGCGACGAGAGCCGCCGGCAGAAAGACAGGGCGTGCAAGCATGTTCAAACTCCTAATGGGGGGGATAAGAAGACCGATAGCATAGACCCGACTGGTGCGGGCTCCAAACTCGAGCCGCGCCGGTGACGAGGGCGAAAATCTGGGGGGAATGGCGCTGCGGGCTCGCCCGACCACCTGCTGGAAAACGTGGGGGCCATCGTACACAGGCGCCGGCAAAACCCCAACTCGTTTTCGCCGGGCCCGAACTCCGGAATTCCGCTAGCGCGCCCGGGGGACCGCCGGTCGGATTCGAACCCCATCCAGGAGCGCGTCCACCATCCGGGCGATGAGCAGATCGTCGACCCGTTCATTGCGGAAGAACAGGCGGATCTGCAGCGCCCCGCCCAGCATGTCGACCAACATCCGGGGATCGGCATCGGGGCGCAGCTCGCCCCGATCGATCGCGGCGGCCACCAGCCGCTCGCGCGCGCCCTGTTGCTTGGCATGCAGCGCCTTGGCGATCGCCGCCAGCTCCGGCTCGGGGTGCTTCAGAAGACGCAGCCGGAGCAGGCTCTGGCCGTCGAGCGAAGCGGCGAAATTGACGATCTGGCGGCTGATCCTGAGGAGATCGCCGCGCAACGAGCCGGTGCTCGGACCGGGGCTGGCCGAGCGGGTGAGCGCGACGAGCGAGGCGCGGACCAGCTCCGCCTTCTTCGGCCAGCGGCGGTAAAGCGTGGTCTTGTTGACCCGCGCGCGTGCCGCGATCCGCTCGAAGGTCAGGCCGCCGTAATCGAAGCGCACCAGTTCCTCGATGGTGGCGCGAAAGATGGCCGTCGTTTTCAAGGCTCGACCGGATGGCCGCGCCCGGGGGGATGGCTTGCCGCCCGGGGAGGGGACCTTCGTCACAGCGTTCTCGAAACGCAACTTTTTGTTGCGAAAGTCATCGGCGCCCTTATTGTTGGGGCGGTCGGACCACGCGCGCAAGGAGAACCGTCCTGAACCGATCCCGCTCGTTCCTCCTCCTGGCATCGCTCGACCGCCCGCGGTAGTCCAATGCCCGGAATGTTCGCTATGGTCGTGCTGGCCCTGGTCCAGGCTCAGGTGATCGACGCCGGCGCCCAGGCGGACGCCGGCCCGCCCGCCGACGCCGCGCCCGCACCCGGCGAGCCCGCCGTCAAGCTGCCGGCGCTCAAGCACTTCGTTCCCGCCGTCTATCCGCCCGACGCGGAGGCGGCCGGAATCGTCGGCTCCGTGATGCTGTCCATTGTCATCGACGTGACGGGCAAGGTCGGCGAGGTGAAGGTCCTCGATCCCGGACCGCACCCGGGCTTCGCGCCGGCGGCCGTTGCGGCGGTCAAACAATTCGGGTTTTCGCCCGCCGAGATTGCCGGCAAGCCGGCCGCCGTCGAGATCAGCTACCGCTATGAGTTCGTGCTCAAGCGCGCGCCCCCGCCGCCGGTGCCCAAGGACAAGCCGCTCGCGCTCGAAGGGCGGATCATCGAGCGCGGGACGCGCTCGCCCGTGGTCGCCGCCAGCATCGATGCGGAGGGCGTGACCGCCGAGACCGACACCGACGGCCGCTTCAACCTCCGCGGCCTGCCGGTGGGACCGGTCCGGATCCGCGTGGTCTCTCCCGCCCACCACGATCTGTTGGTCGATGAGGTGATCGAACAGGGCAAGGTCAAAGAGGTCGAGTACCGGATGAACCGGCGGCGCTACGGGGCCTTCGAGGCGGTCGTCCGCGGCCAGCGCGAGCGGAAAGAGCTGGCCGTCCACGAGGTCTCGGTCGACGAGCTCACCACCGTCCCCGGCACGCAGGGGGACGTGCTCAAGGTGATTCAGGACTTCCCCGGGGTCGCGCGGGCGCCGTTCGGCCTCGGGCTGCTCATCGTGCGCGGCTCGTCGCCGCAGGACACCGTTGTCTACATGGACGGGGTCCAGATCCCGCTCCTCTTCCATTTTCTGGCGCTGACTGCGGTGGTCAACTCCGACGTGATTTCAGGGCTCGATTTCTTTCCCGGCAATTTCTCCGCCTACTACGGCAACGCCATGGGCGGCGCCGTCGAGATCCATACCCGCGATCCCAAGCACGAGTGGCACGGCGCCGGACACGTCGATCTCTACGACGGCGCGGCGATGGTCGAAGGGCCGGTGGGCGACGGCAGCTTCTTCGCGTCGGTGCGCCGCAGCTGGGTCGACCAGGTGCTCAAGGCGGTGGTGCCGACCGGCCTCACCGTGGCACCCATCTTTTACGACTATCAGGTCAAGTACGTCCATTCGCTGTGGGGCGGACAAGGATCGATCTTCGCCTTCGGATCGAGCGACGCGCTCGACATCCTCGACCAGAACACGGCGCGGGTGCTCTCGTTCGACAGCGAGATTCAGTTTCACCGGCTGGCCGCCCGCTGGCAGCGCGGGTTCGCCCACAGCTGGCGCAACGACGCCGTGCTGTCGTTCGGGTACGACGATACAGGCACCGAAGCGGTCAACGCGATCAAGATCGACGCCACCACCTGGAGCGCGAACCTGCGCGATACCCTCAGCTATCGCCCCTCGGATCGCCTGACGCTGGAGCTGGGGACCGATTCGTCGCTGAGGTACTTCTCGTACGACGTCACCCTTCCGAACTTCGGCCAGCCGGGCGCCGCCTTCGGCAACGGCGGCCTCGGCGCCAACCCGCCGGTCAATGCCAACGCCAGCGGCGGCTGGGCCCAACCCGGGTTTTTCGCCTCGGCCACCGTCGCGCTCGGCTCGCGGTGGCGGGTGCAGCCGGGTTTGCGCTTCGACAGCAACTCGCGCATCGAAAGCGGCACCTCCTGGTGGTTCGATCCGCGCCTGTCGGTGTACTTCACGGCGGGGCCGAAGACGGTCCTCAAGGCCGGCGTCGGCCTGTATTCCGAGCCGCCGCAGCCGCAGGACCTCACGGTGCGGTTCGGCAATCCGGGCCTCACTTATCAACGGTCGTTCCAGTACAGCGTGGGGGTCGATCAGAAGCTACCCTTCCAGACGGACCTAGAGCTCACGCTGTACGACAAATACATGTACCAGCTGGTGACCGACACGAACGCGACCTTGAACGGCGACGCTCTGAACCTTTCCAACCTCGGCAAGGGGCGCTCGTACGGCGTCGAGCTGCTGCTCCGCCGGCAGATCATGCGCGGCTTTTACGGCTGGCTGGCCTACACGCTCTCACGCAGCACGCGGCTCGACGACCCGTCGGTGGACACGTCCGGCTACCACCTCTACGACTTCGACCAGACGCACATCTTGACGCTGATCGCTTCCTACCAGACCGAGCACAACTGGACCTTCGGGACGCGCCTCCGGTACACGAGCGGTGATCCCTACACCCCGTTCGTCAACGGCATCTTCAACGCCAACAACGGCAGCTACACCTGCATTCCGGGGAACCCGGACACGGCGCGGGCGCCGGCCTTCTTCCAGGCCGACGCGCGGATCGACCGCCGCTTCGTCTACGACCGGTGGAGCTTCACCGGCTACCTGGACGTCCAGAACGCCACCAACCGCGCCAATCCGGAGGCGCTGTTCCCGAACTTCAATTGTCAGGGCTACTCCACCTTGACGGGGCTCCCGATCTTTCCAACCTTGGGGCTGAGGGCCGAATTTTGAAGCGTTCGATCTCGGCGTCCGGATGGATCGCGGTCGCGATCGTGTGCGCCTGCGCGTCGGCCTGCGAGTCGGGGTTCGACCGGAACGATCAGATCGTGAACAGCCTGCGCATTCTGGGCGCCGCCGCGCACATCGACAACGGCGACGGCATCGATTGGGCCGATGCCCAGGTGGGCGATATGATCACGCTCGTCGCGCTGGTGGCCAACCCCACCGGCGTCCCCAACGTGACGGTGACCTGGGTGACCTGCCTGCCGTCCTTGAACAACACGCTCACCCCCTGCTCCGACGAGACGGTGCTCCGCACGCCCACCCAGCTCATCACCATGGCGAGCGACCCCAACAGCGGCGTGATCCAGCTGGGGGTCGGCGAGACCATCCAGTACACCGTGCCTCAGGAAGCTCAACCGCTCCTCGATGCGCTGGTGGCCCGGGCCGATCAGAACGTGAACGCCGAGTGCGCGCTCTACATCGAGGCGCCGCTCCTCATCATCGCCCAGGGAGGCGACGGGGAGGTGGTCACGGCGCTCAAGAACCTACGCCTTTCGCCCTGGAGCCAGACCGGCCCCGGCGCCTCCGATCCGGCCCTGCAATATTACATCCGCAACGCCAACCCGAGCATCACGGAGTTGGACATTCCCAACGACCGCAGCGCCTGTGCGCCCGGGCAGACGCTGGTGCGCGCCTGCGGAGGCAACCTCCCCCCGTGCGATGGCGGCGCGGCGTGCTCACCGGATGGCTGGTGCCCGCCCGCGCCCTTCCCGAGTGGACCCCAGACCATCTGCGCCCAGCTCCCCGATACCGCCACCAACCCCAACGAGGTTCAGACCTACTACTACTGCGGCCTGGATGGTGCCGACGGGACGGAGATGGAGCAGCCCAACATCACCTGGTACGAGACCGCCGGGTCGCAAGGAAGCATCTCCAACTCGAATCCGACCGGAACGCCCGACCTGACCAGTCGGACCTTCGAGACGTTTACCCGCCCGGCGGGACCCTTCACGCTCTACGGCGTGATCCGCGACGGGCGCGACGGCGAGAACTGGGTCGCGCAAGACTTCCAATGACCTGACGGGAAAGGAACGAGACGAATGATCATTCAGAAGCTTCTCGCGATCGTGAACCTGGGGGCGGCCTGGGTCCTCTGGCTGCTGGTCGGTCTGTCCGTGATTTCGGTGGGGATCATGATCGAGCGAACCTTCTTCTTCCTGGGGCGCCGGCTGCCCGGCCGCGACGCGTTGTCCGCCTGGTTGCTCGGGGGTGATTTCAAGAAGGCGCGCGAGGCGCTGGGGGACCGGATCGGGATCGAGGCCGAGGTGCTACGGGCCGCGCTCGACCAGGCCGATAGCGGCCCCGACAGCGTCGCCAAGGTCGTCGATGCCAACATCAAGCGATCGCGGCTGGAGTACGAGTCGCGCCTGGCCTTCCTGGCGACGCTGGGGAACAACGCGCCCTTCATCGGCCTGTTCGGTACTGTCCTCGGGATCATCCGCGCCTTCAGCGATCTGGCGCGGAACCCGAGCGCGGCGGGCGCCAGCTCGGTCATGGCCGGGATCTCGGAGGCGCTCATCGCGACGGCGGTCGGTCTGCTGGTCGCGCTGCCCGCGGTCGTGGCCTACAACGTTTTTCAGCGCGCGCTGCGCCGTGCTTCCCAGCGCGCCATGGTCCTGGGGGATCTGCTGGAGGCCCGCTTGCGCGGACACGACGTCAAGCCTGAGGCGGCCTGATGGCCTCCACATCGGACGGCGACGACGGCGATGACGGCGGCATGATCAGCGGCATAAACGTCACCCCACTGGTCGACATCACGCTGGTGCTGCTGATCATCTTCATGGTGACGGCCACGTACATCGTGCGGCAGGCGATCCAGGTCGATCTGCCGCGCGCCGCCAACGCGGGCGAGTCGACCGGCACCACGCTGGCGGTCATGCTCACCAAGGAGGGCGACATCTACCTCGACGGCCGGAAGAGCGACGAGACCGGCCTGCGCGACGCGGCCCGCAACGCCGCCGCCAAGGACAAGGACACCCGCGTGATCATCAGCGCCGACAAGAACTCGCTCCACGGCGCCGTGGTGCACGTCCTCGATCTGATCAAGGGCGAAGGAATCGCGAAGTTCGCCATCAACATCGAAAAGGAGCAATGAGCCCAGCTCCGTCCACGCGCCGCGGGCTCCCGCCGGCGGTCGGATACGTCCTGTCGATCGTGGTCCACCTGGCAATCTTCGGCTGGGCCTGGGCGCTGCCTGTCCGCGCCCGCCGCACGGAGCGGGTCGACGTCGAGATCGTCGAGGTGAAGCCCAAGCCCGTCGAGCCCAAGCCGCCGGCCCCCGAGCCGCCCAAGCAGACCGAACCGGTCAAGATGCGGCCGGCGCGCCGGGTGGCGCTGAATCCCCCGCCGCCACCCCCCGACACGCCGCCGCCCGAAACCCCGCCGCCCGAGACGCCCCCCTCGCCCGCGCTCACGCCCGGCCCGGTGCGCCTCGGGATCTCGCTGTCGTCGACCAGCGTCGGGGGCGGCTTTTCCGCCCCGGTGGGGAACAGCCTGGCCGGAAAGCCGACGCCGCGCGCGGCGGCGCCGGCCGGCGACGACATCGGTCCTGTGACCCATGCGGCGGCGCTGACCGTGCAACCCGAGGCGATCGACGTCGAGATACCGAAGAGTGAGTACCCTCGGGCGGCGCTCGATGCCGGTTTCGAGGGCAGCGTCCTCCTCAAGATCGTGATCGACGCCACCGGACACGTGCGGCGCGCCGTGGTGCTCAAGGATCCTGGCTACGGACTGGGCGCCGCCGCCGCCAAGAGCGTCCGCCGTTTTCGGTTCAAGCCCGGTGAGGTCGACGGAAAACCCACCACCACCGAGATACCCTTCACCTGTACCT
>CALAOV010000390.1 GCA_937889515.1 uncultured Myxococcales bacterium
GACTTGGCGCCAGACTTGGCGCCAGCTTTGCGCGGCGTTCGGGCCTTTGCCATCGGGAGCTTACGCTACTGTTTGCTCCCCCTCGCTGTCAACCGCGACGGCCATCTGGGACCGCCTCCTTGAAATCTCGTGACCCTGCCCCTACGCTGGGCGCTCGGAAACGGCGCCGCGGTGAGCCCGAGCGCCGAACCCGACCCAGCCATGCTCGAGCTTGCCGTAGATAACGGAGATCCCCTAGACAGCCAGGTCGACCTTCTGGTCATTGCGTGCGGTGAAGCCGATCTCGCGGGGGCCGGCCACCTCGAGCGAGCCGATCTCCGCCTGGGCGGCCTCTTGAAACGGGCCATCACCGACGAGCGATTTCGGGCGAGACCCGGACAGTCTCTCATCGCCCACACGCATGGCGGACTTCCGGCGGTGCGCATCGGCCTCGTGGGGGTCGGCGCCGGGGCCGCAGCCGGCGCCCCGGGGCGCGCGCTGCGAATCGCCGCTGGAACCGCGGTCCGGCTAGGCGTCTCCGTCGGAGCCCCGCGCGTCGCGTTCACCTGGACGGGCGGCGCGGGAGCTACCGCCGCGACCGAAGCGGCGGCCGAGGGCGCCCGGCTCGGGGCCTATCGTTTCGACAAATACCTGACGGATGAGCGCAGCCAAACCACCTCCCTCGCCGCGCTGACCCTGTACCCGCCCGGACCTCCCGACGCGGCCGAGGCAGCGACCGCCCTGGCGCGCGCCGAGACGGCCACGCGGGCGGTGGCGCGGGCGCGCGACCTCGTGAACGAGCCGGCCGGCGTCATGACGCCCGCTCGAATCGCCGACCTCGCCGGCGGATGGGGACGCCAAGCCGGCCTGGTCGTCGAGGTGCTCGACCGCGCCGCCTGCGCGAAGTTGGGTATGGGGCTCTTCCTGGCGGTCGCACAGGGCAGCGCGGAGGAGCCGCGCTTCGTTCACCTGGCCTGGTCGCCACCGACGTCCCGGAAACGCGTGGTGCTCGTCGGCAAGGGGGTCACCTTCGATTCCGGCGGTCTGTCGATCAAGACCAACGAGGGCATGCTCGACATGAAGACCGACATGGCCGGCGCCGCCGCGGTGCTGGCGGCCGCCGTCGCCGCGGCGGAAGAAAAGCTTCCCATCGAAGTGCACGCGCTCGCGGCGTGCACCGAGAACATGCCGTCCGGCAGCTCGTACAAATTGGGCGACGTGCTTCGTTCGCTCGACGGCAAGACCGTCGAGATCAACAACACCGATGCCGAAGGACGTCTCACGCTGGCCGATGCGCTCACCTTCGGGTTGCGCCTCCAGCCCGACGCCGTTCTCGACTTCGCCACGTTGACCGGCGCCTGCGTCGTCGCGCTCGGCCCGTACACCGCTGGCGTGATGGGCAACGACGAGTCTCTCGCCACCGCGTTCCTCGCGGCCGCCGAGCAGTCTGGCGAGGAGATGTGGCGCCTCCCGCTGCCGCCGCGGCTCGCCGAGCAGCTCAAGTCCGAGATCGCCGATCTGAAAAACACCGGTGAGCGTTGGGGCGGCGCGCTCACCGCGGGTCTGTTCCTCAAAGAATTCGTTGGCAATGTCCCGTGGGTACACGTCGATATCGCCGGCCCTGCCAGCGCCAGCAAAGAGCAGGGACACGTCGGCAAGGGTGCCACCGGTTTCGGCGTCATTTCGATCCTCAATTACCTGCGCCGCAGCGCGGCCTGACAGCACTCTGACGCGAGCGGCGCGGCATTCCACTCCGACGGAGAGGCGTTGAATACAGCTGTTTCGTGTGATAAGGTTCGCGTGCTTTGAAATCCGTCCTCAACAAGGAGTCAACGTAGTCATGGAGCCGACTTTCAGAGTGGGTGACTTGGCCGTCTATCCGGCCCACGGGGTTGCGCAGATTGTCGGTATCGAGACGCGTGAGATCTCGGGCAACAAGCAGACCTTCTACATCCTCAAGATTCTCGAGAACGGGATGAAGATCATGATCCCGACGCGCAATGCGGGCGCCGTGGGACTGCGTGAGCTCATTCGGGCCGACGAGGTGGACGAGGTGTTCGAGATTCTCAAGAGCCGCGAAGTGGCGGTCGAGGGTCAGACCTGGAACCGCCGCTACCGCGAGTACATGGAGAAGATCAAGACCGGATCGGTCTTCGAGATCGCCGAGGTGCTGCGTGATCTGCAGCGGCTCAAGGGCGACAAGGAGCTGTCGTTCGGCGAGCGCAAGATGCTCGACACGGCGCGGACGCTCCTCATCAAGGAGATCGCCGTCGCGACCAAGTCCAAAGAAGTGAAGATCGAAGAAAAGCTCGATCGGATCTTCTCCTGCTAGCGCCCTAGAGCTGTTCGTTTGACCCCGGCCCGGGCCTCTCCCGCGCCGGGGTTTTTTCGTGCCCGGTGGGATCGCGCAACTTTGCGCCGGGCGAGCCGAAGCCTCTCCGTCCGCCCATTCACCCGCGGACACCAGAAAAGGAGGCTCGCAATGGACGCCGAGCTCAATTCACAGCTCCCCCCGAAGGCCCGCAAGTTTCTCGAAGAGACCACCATGAAGTCGATCTTCGGAATCCCCGACGAGGCGCTGGACGCCATCATGGCGCTCGCCTATCAGCTCTATCAGGTCGGGCGCTATTCCGAGGTCGAGGTGCTTTGCCGCGGCCTCATCGCCGCCGACCACAAGTACTGGTGGTCGTACTCGCTCTACGCGGCGACGCTCCGCCGCCTCGGCAAGCTCGAGGAGGCCATCGACGCGCTCGACAAGGGCCTCGTCTACGAGCCCAACGAGCCGAAGCTGCTCTTCATGCGCAACGAGATCCGTGAAGCGCTCGCCCACCTGAAGGCCAACCCGGTCGCGACTGGTGCGGGCGCGCCGTCCACCCCCAACCCGCAGATCGCGGCCTGAAGGAGAATGTCATGGGCTTTAGTCTTGGAAGCATCGTCTCCGACATCAAATCTCTGGCCACCGACCCGGGGAAGGCGGTCAAAGACATCTGCGACGCGGTCCTACCTGGGAACATGAAGGCCATCGGCGATATCGTGGGCGGGGCCGTCGATTTCGAGACCGGTCATCCCCTGCAGGCGCTCGGTCACCTGACCGACGCCCTCAAGGATCTGCCGCAACTGGCGCAGGGTATGTCGGGTACGTCGACGACGGCAGCCAAGCCGGCGTTGGCGCCGCCGGGAACCCTGGCGGCCGAACCCACGCCTCCGCCCACCCGCGCGCCGGTCGCCCCCGCCGTCATAGCGTCCGCGGGAGCCCCAACAAGCGGCGCGACGTCGGCGCTTCAAACGGCGCTCTCCGGCCTCACCACAGCCCCCGGATCCGCGCCGGCCGGCCCAGCATCGACGGCCGGCACGGCGGCCAGCACGACCCCCGCCACTCCGACGGTCACCGTGTCGACGGGAACCCCGCCCGGGGCCTCCGCTCCCGCCGTGGGGCGATCGGGGCAACAGGTCAGCTTCTCCGTGAACGTCGGCGGGACGTCGGTCACCGTGACCGAAAACGAAAGGCTGGTCGGGCGCCGCAATCCCCAGACTGGGGTAACGGTCTTGCGGGAAGAACCGGTAGGCCGGCCGACCTTCACGGTGACCACGGCGGCTGCTCCCGGCACGCAAGCATCGGCGACTCCGACGTCGAACAGCGTCCCGACGGGTGCTTCGACGTCGCCACCTTCCGGAGCGACCAGCGCAGCAGCCAGCGGCGCCGCCAGCGCGAGCGGAACGAGCGGGACCGCGAGCGGAACCAGCGGGACCACCGCGGGCGGAACGAGCGGGACCGCCGCGAACGGCTCGGCCTCGAAAACAGCGAGCGCCTCCACCGCCGACGCTTCGAGCCCGGGGGACGCAGCTGCTTCCACCGGCGCGGCTGCCACGGGAGGCGCGAGCACGACTGGCGCGCCCCCGAGCCTCGCATCCCTGATGGCGATGTCGCCCGATCAATTCATGCAGGCGGTCACCAGCGGGAACATTCCCCCGGATGTGGCCAACAACCCCGCCGCGATGACGCAGATTCAGGCCCGGATGAATCAGATCACGCAGATGAATCAGCTGGTGACGTCGATGATGGCGGCCATGCACCAGATGCAGATGTCGATCATCCAGAACATCCGCGTCTGACCTGGAGCCGAAAGATCAACCGAAACGGCGGGCCGGGCGAGAGCCCTCCCGCTCGTTTTAAACGTCGAGGTTTCGGACGTTGAGGGCGTTGGTTTCGATGAACGCCCGGCGCGGCTCCACCAGATCGCCCATCAACGTCGAAAACAGGCTGTCGGCCTCGTAGGCATCCTCGACGCGCACCTGCAGCAGCGTACGGCGGGCCGGATCCATGGTGGTCTCCCAGAGCTGCTCTGGATTCATCTCGCCGAGGCCCTTGTAGCGGTTGATGGCCAGGCCCTTCTTGCCGATCTCGTGGACCCGATCACCGAGCTCCTCGAAGCGATCGAATTCGATGAGCTCGGCGCCGTGCTCGAGCACGTAGGGCGCCTCGCCGATCCCCGAGAGCTCCGCGGACAGTGCCTGTAGGTCGACGAACTCGGGCGAGTTCATCAGCTCGAAATCGATGGTGGTGGCACGGCGAACGCCCGCGCCGCGCGCCGGCGCCACGATCTTGAAGCCGCCGTGCTCGCTGTCGGTCGCGACCTTGAGGACCGCGTCCGACAGCTCGGGCGCGAAACGATCGAAATACTCCTGCAGCCGCGAGAGGCCACTCAGGAGCTTGGCCTGATCGTGCAGATCGGCCTTGGTCAGACGGGCCGACTTCACGATCCCATCGATGATGCGCGCATCGTGCTTCCGGTCGATGACCCCGAGCAACCGCTTGTACTTGCCGGCCTGGCGTGCCCGCACCCGGAGCGCGTCGCCCGCGATCCCGTCGCCGGGGCTCGCCGACCGAAGCACCAGGTTCTCGGCCGCGCTCTCGAGCAGGAAGTCCTCCAGCGCCTGCTCGTTCTTCAGATAGAGCTCCTTCTTGCCCTTCTTGACCCGATAAAGTGGCGGCTGCGCGATGTAGAGATAGCCGCGGTCCACGATCTCGGGGTAGTGGCGATAGAAGAAGGTCAGCAGCAAGGTCCGGATGTGACTGCCGTCGACGTCGGCGTCCGTCATGATGATGATGCGGTGGTACCGCAGCTTGGCCATGTCCTTCTCTTGTTCGACGCCACAGCCGAGCGCGGTTATGAGCGTCACGATCTCCTGCGACGAAAGCATCTTCTCGAGACGCGCCTTTTCGACGTTCAGGATCTTGCCGCGCAGCGGAAGGATCGCCTGGTCCTTCCGGTTGCGGCCCTGTTTGGCGGAGCCACCGGCGCTGTCTCCCTCGACGATGTAGAGCTCGGCCAGCGCCGGGTCGCGCTCCTGACAGTCGGCCAGCTTGCCCGGCAGCGACGATGAATCGAGCGCCCCTTTGCGCTGCACCATCTCGCGCGCCTTGCGGGCGGCGTCGCGTGCCCGCGCCGCCAGGACCGCCTTCTCGATGATCTGCTTGGCCTCGCGGGGATGCTCCTCCAGGAAGCGTCCGAGCTTCTCGTTGACCACCCGCTCGACGATGCCCTTCACCTCGGAGGAGACCAGCTTGTCCTTCGGCTGGTTGCTGAACTTCGGATCCGGGTGCTTGATCGAGACGATCGCGCTCAACCCTTCGCTGATGTCGTCGCCCCCGAGGCCGTTCTTCAGATCCTTGAGCAGCCCCGTCGCCTGGGCGTAGGCATTCACGGTCCGGGTGAGCGCGGCCCGAAACCCGGTGAGGTGGGTCCCGCCGTCCTTGTTCTTGATGTTGTTGGTGAAACAGTAGATGGCTTCCGAGTACGAATCGTTCCACTGCAGGGCGATGTCGACCTGGGTCCCATCGACCTCGCCCGTCACGTGGATCGGCTTGTCGTGGACGGTGGTCTTCGACATGTTCAGGTCGGCGACAAACTGCGAGATGCCCCCGGAAAACTTGAAGTCGTGCGCCTTGTCCGTCCGCTCGTCGCGGATCGTGATGGCGAGACCCTGGTTGAGGTACGACAGCTCCTTGAGCCGCTGGGTCAAGATCTCGAAGCTGAACTCGGTCCCTTTGAAAATCTCCGAGTCTGGCTTGAAGGTGATCTTGGTGCCGCTGCGGTCCGACACCCCGATGGCCGTGAGCGTCGTCGCCGGATCGCCGCGCCGGTACTCCTGGTAGTAGGTCTTGTTGTCGCGCTTGATCTCGAGCTTGAGCCACTCGGAGAGCGCGTTGACGACCGAGACCCCGACGCCATGGAGCCCGCCCGACACCTTGTAGTTCGAGTGGTTGAACTTGCCGCCGGCGTGCAAGACGGTCATGACGATCTCGGCCGTGGGACGTTTTTCGGTCGGGTGCTCACCGACGGGGATGCCGCGGCCGTTGTCCTCGACCGAAGCCGAGCCGTCGAAGTGAATGACGACGTTCACCTGGTCGCAGAATCCCGCCAGCGCTTCATCGACCGCGTTGTCGACGACCTCGTAGACCATGTGGTGCAGGCCCGTTCCGTCGTCGGTGTCGCCGATGTACATGCCCGGACGCTTGCGAACCGCCTCGAGGCCCTTGAGGACCTGGATGCTCTCTTCGTTGTACGTCCCGGCAGAGCTCACGGCTGTCGTCACGGCTTCGCCGGGTACCTCGCCTGGTGCAGGCACTCCCGGTGTAGTCATCGCTGGTGGGCGTTCAAGGGAGCCAGAACCGACCGGATCAACTAGCTACAAACCTGAACGTTTCCAATTACCTAGCATGCTTCTTGCGGTCTGTAAAGAGAATATGGTTCGACCGATTCAGGGATGGGCGACGACCTTCCCGGCGCGAACGAAAAAGTCGCAACGGTCCGATAGCGCCGGAACGATCTCGCGCTCGGTCACCGAGATCAGCGTCTGGCAGTCGAGCTTCGAAATGACCTCGAAGAGCAAACCGCGGCGAACGGGATCGAGCTCGCTCGGCACGTCGTCGAGAAGCAGAACCGGTGGATCGCCCAGACGGGCCTCGACGTGGGTCAGCTCGGCCAGCTTGAGTGCCAGCATGAGAGACCGCAGCTGGCCTTGCGAAGCGTGGCTGCGGGCCAGCGCTCCTGAAAACCCAATCTCGAGGTCGTCGACCTGGGGACCGAATCCGGTGAAGCGGCGCCGGACGTCGATCGCGCGCCGGCTGGAGAGGCCTCGGACGAGGGCCAGTTCCAGCTCGGCCTCGTCGGCGGCGGCCTCGACGTCGGGATCGCTGCGGTAGACCAGCGACACGGGCAGGTCGCCGTGCAGGGCCCGAAAATGATCCGCGAAGCGCGGTTCGAGCGCGGTGACCAGTGCCCGCCGCCGCATCACGACGCGGGCGCCCGTCCGCGCCAGCTCCTCGTCGTAGGTGTCGAGCAGTGCGGGATCAGACGAACCTTGCCGGAGGAGCGCGTTCCGATTCCGCAGCACCTTCTGGAACGCGCTGGCCTCGTCGTAATAGCTCCGCTCCACGTTGAAGATCGCCAGGTCGAGGAAGCGCCGGCGGGCCGCCGGCGCCGCCCGCGACAACAGCAGATCCTCGGGAACGAACAGGACCACGCTGACCGCGCCCAGCGCCGCCGCGGTCCCGCGCACCGACTTTCCATCCAGGCGCGCCTGTCGCCCGGTCGGGCCGAGCTCGATCTCGAACCGGCGCTCGAGACCCCGATGCTCGACCTCGGCCCGCAGCCGGGCCCGACCGGCGGGCTCGCCGCGGCGGATCAGATCTTCGGCGTGCGTGGTGCGAAACGAGCGCAGAGCGGCCAGGTAGTAGGCCGCTTCGAGGACGTTGGTCTTACCCTGCCCGTTGTCGCCGAAGAGAACCGAGAGATGCGCGCCCGGCACCAATGCGAGCGGCTCGAGATTGCGCCACCCCTCCGCCCACAGCCCACGTATTCGCACAGAAAAGCGAAGACGTGGGCCTAGAGCCTCATCGGCATGACCACGCAGACATAGTCGCTGCCATCGCCGGGCCGCACGACGGCCGGGTCGAGCTCACCCGCCAGCTCCACCCGCACCTCCGGTGTCTCGATCTCGCCGAGCAGGTCGATGAAGTAGCGCGCGTTGAATCCGATCTGCACCGCGGCGCCCTTGTAGGCGATGTCGATCTCCTCGCGCGCTGCGCCCAGATCTGGGTTGTCGCTTTCGATCCGGAGCTTGCCCTTTTCGAGACCGATCCGCACCCCGGAGGTCTTGTCCGAAGACATCAGCGACACGCGCCGGAGGGCGTCGAGGAAGCCGAGACGAGACACCGTGAACGCCCGTTCGTTCTCCTTGGGGATGACCTGGTCGTAGGGCGGGAACTGGCCGTCGATGAGCTTCACTGAGATGCCCACATCGTCCGCCTTCAAGACGAAGTTGCCGTCGTGAATGCCGATCGCGACCGGTGCCTCCCGGGTCTCGATGGCACGGCGAAGCTCGACGATCCCCTTGCGCGGGATCAGCACGCTCGCGGCCAGCTTCGGTCCACCCGGCAGCGGGCGCGAGACCTTCGAGAGCCGGTGTCCGTCGGTCGAGACCATTCGCGCCGTCGTGCCGTCCGATTCGAACAACACCCCCGCCAGGTGCTGCCGGGTCTCGTCGAGCGACACCGAAAAAATGGTCTTGGCGATCATGTCGCGCAGGGTCGCGGTCTCTACCTTGAAGGTTTGGGCCTCCGCGATCGCGGGCAGCTTGGGATAGTCGCGATCGGATAGACCGACCACCTTGAACTCGACCTTGCCGGCCCGGATCTCGGCCCAATTCTGCTCCGTGCGACGAAAATGCACCTCGTCATCGGGAAGGCCCTTGACGATCTCGTAGAGCTGGCGCGCACCGACGGTCAACCCACCTTCCTTCTCGATCTTCGCGCTGAGCGTGACCAGCGTGGTGACGTTCAAGTCGGTGGCGCCACACAGGAGCTTGTCCTTTCCCTCCGTGCGAAGCAGGACGTTGGCCAGGATGGGGAGCGTGCTCTTTCGGTCGGCGATGCCGTGCGCCAAATAGAGTCCCCGCAGAAACTCCTCTTTTCGAATCTTGAACTCCATCCGTCGCTCCTTGTTTTCCCGGTCTCTTCTATCTTTAAATTAGAAGATTAAAAAGCAGATGTAGTAGGGCCTGTGGAGATGTGGAGAACAGGTCTTTGTCGTCGGTGATTGTGATCTTTTGGGTGTGGATTGGCCGGGGGTCGCGTGCTCGATGAATAGTGGACTCGGCCGAGGCGGGTCTGTTCTCCGATTGGCCCACAGGCCGCTCCACAGGCAACCGGGGACAAAATCACGGCTGGCGCAGGTGACTCTCGAGCGTGCTCACGACGCTGCGGACCGATGGATCCTCGGTGCAGAGGCGCTCGATCTTCCGGACCGCGCTGATGACGGTGGAGTGGTCCTTGCCGCCGAAGCGACTCCCGATCTCGGGGTAGCTCATCTTGGTGAGCTTGCGCGCGAGATACATCGCGACCATGCGGGGGTGCGCCACGGCGCGATGCCGCTTGGGACCCTTGAGGTCGTGCAGCTTCACGTCGAAGTAGGCGGCGACCTCGCGCTGGACCGCCTCGATGGTGAGCCCGGTGGAAGCGCTGGCGATGAGCTTGGCCAGCGCGTCTCTCGCCAGCTCCACCGAGATCGGTTGGCCCTGGAACGAGGCCCGGGCGGCCAGGCGCAGCAGCGCCCCTTCCAGCTCGCGGACGTTGGTCTTTATGTGCGCGGCCAGGTAGAGCGCCACCTCGTCGGGCAGATCCACCCCCTCCGACTCGGACTTGCGCTTCAAGATCGCGACTCGGGTCTCGAGATCCGGGGTCTCGACTTCGGCGATGAGGCCCCAGGTGAAGCGACTCCGGAGGCGATCCTCCACGCCCGGCAGCTCCGCCGGCAGCTTGTCCGACGTCAGCACGATCTGCTTGTGGGCGTAGTGCAGCACGTTGAAGGTGTGGAAGAACTCGTCCTGCGAGCTGTCCTTGTTGGACAGAAACTGGATGTCGTCGACCAGCAGAACGTCCGGCGCGGTCCGGTACCGGGCGCGGAACTCCTCCATCGAGCTGCCGCCCGACGAGCGCTTCTGATGCATCATCGAACCGATGAAGTCGGTGACGAACCGTTCGCAGGTGATGAAGCTGACCAGCCACTCGGGGTGCTGACGGTGAATTTCGTGCCCGATGGCGTGTAGCAAGTGGGTCTTGCCCAGACCGACGCCCCCGTAGATGAAGAGGGGGTTCCAGCGCGAGGCCGGCGTCTCGGCGACCATCCGGGCGGCGGCGTGCGCGAACTGGTTGGTCGGGCCCACCACGAACTTGTCGAAGGTGTAGCGGTCGACCAGGTCGGGCGTCCGCACCGAAACGGGCGCTGCCGGGCTCGGCGGGCGCGGGTGGCCGACCGTTGGCTCTTTCTTTGTCCGGCAGCCGGGCCCATCGTCTTCGGCGATCTCGAACTCGACCGTGAAAGAGCGCTGCGTGCGGGTCTGGATGTCTCCCAGAATCGAGCTCAGAAAATTGTCCTCGAACCACTCCTTGTGATAGCGGTTCGGTGCCCGGAGGCGGATGCGCCCATCATCGATTCCGAGGCACTCGATGGGCCTCAGCCAGAGCTCGCGATGGGCCGGCTTGACGAGGGGCTCGATGGAGCGAACGGCATCGGTCCAGAGCTCAAACATCTCCGCGACCTATCCACAGAGAGGGAGAAACAAAATCCCCAGTGATTTCCGGGTCTATCACGCAGGTTCCCTCTCTTTGTCCACAGCGAAAGGCAATGCAGGTCCCACCCAAACGAGGCCGACGGATTCACCCGTTTTTCTGGCCCCGCCGGATCCACACGTGGAGGCGGCGTGCGGTGGTGGTTGTCTATCAAACCGCGGTCGACTCCAGCAAGCCACAATCGGGGCTGGCACCGGCAAGGTCCTGAAAATTCGTGCGATAATTTTTTCAGGGATGTTGCGGTACCGACGCAATGTGGACCGGTCTCGCGATCGTCCCCGGCGTAACTTGGCGAACGTGCGCGCATTTTCTAGAAGCGGCGGAGCCACCTGCGATGCGGAGGTAGAATTCACGCCCGTTTCCCGCAATCGATGGCGGAAAGCCGCATGACATGGGCCCTAGCGCACGCGTCGCGCCCGCGATCGAGCGGCTACCGACGGGAGGCGGCGAGGAACCGGATCGAATGTCGCTGCAGCCCCGCAGAATAGGCCCGATCCGGCAGGTCGCGGCAGCCGTCGGCAGCCGGCGGGCAGCCATCGGGGAGCCTCCGTTGACACGCGGGAGGCCCGATGCTATTCAGATCGGCCCTTAGCGGCGCGCCCGTCGCGCGGCAAGAAGCAGGGAAATATCTCGGAGGATTGTCGTGAAGAGGACGTTTCAGCCGCACCGCAAGAGCCGCAAGCGCACCCATGGGTTCCGAAAGCGCATGAGGACGGCAGCTGGCCGCGAGATCATCCGTCGCCGCCGTCGCAAAGGGCGGCGGCAGCTGACCGTGACGGTCGCGAAGAAGTAGGTCGCTTTGACCGCAGCGGAGGGCCCGCAGAGGCGACGCGAACGCCTTCCGCGCGCTGCCCGTGTGCGGCGCCGCAAGGAGTACCTGGCGATTCAAAACGGGGGTCGCCGGGTCGCAGGGCCGAATCTGCTGCTCTTCGCGCTCTCCGGCGACGGTCGAATCGGGATCACCGTCAGCCGAAAGGTCGGCGGCGCGGTGTTGCGCAACCGGGTCAAGCGATGGATTCGCGAGTGCTACCGGCGCCGCCGCCCGGAGTTCCCGGCCGGCCTCGATCTGGTAGTGGTGGCGCGTCCCGCGGCGGCGGCGGCGAGCCAGGCCATCGTCTGCCGGGAGCTCGCGGCGCTCGCCCGGCGGTTGGGCCCATCTTGAGCCGGCTGCTGACCACGCTCTTGCTGGGCCTCCTCTGGCTCTATCGTCGAACCCTGTCCCCGCTGCTCGGGCCCAGCTGCCGGTTCGAGCCGACTTGCTCGGCCTATGCGGAGGAAGCGTTGAAGGTTCACGGCCCCTGGCGGGGCCTCCGGTTGGCCGCCTGGCGGCTTCTCCGCTGCCAACCGTTCGCCCGGGGTGGTATAGACGCGGTTCCCGGGCCTAGGTAGCCCGAGGTTCGAGACCAAACCATGGAGAAGCGGGTCATCATCGCGATCGGTCTTTGCATCGCGGTGCTCATAGTCTGGACGAAGATGTTCCCGGCCGCGCCGCCCCCGGCCAAGCCGGTTCCGGCCGCGCCGATCGCCGCCGAGGTGGCCCATGCGCCAACATCGGCGGCTCCCACCCCCGGCTCGCCGGCGGCGCCGGGCACGAATCATCCCGAGCAGCAGATCGAGCTCATTACGCCGGAGGTCCGGTTCGTATTCTCGAGCCTGGGCGGGACCCTGCTTCACGCCCAGCTCCGGGCCGCCAAGTTTTTCGATCATCCCGGTGACCCATCGACCGGTCACGATCTGGTGCGGATGTCGGACGCCAAAGAGGCGCCCCTGCGAACCACCTTTCCCAAGTCCGGATTCGAGGCGCCGTCCGATGGGGCCTGGGAGGTGAGGCGGTCCGGGACCGACACGGTGGTCTTCGCGGCAGACGTCGGGACCACCCACATCGAGAAGCGCTATATCGCCGATGCCACCCGATACCGGCTGCACCTCGACGTGACGATCACCAACCGCGGCGACCAACCGGTCGACCACCACCTGGCGGTCTCCCTACCGGGCCGGCAGGACCCGGACAAGCGAGGGGGGGGATTCCTCTCCGGATCGACGGCCAGCATCTCGTCGATCCTCTGCGCGGTCGACGACAAGGTCGAACGGCGCCCCATCGACAAGCTGGCCAAGGATCCGATCGAGAAGGACGGGGCGGTTCGCTGGATAGCGGGCGACGAGAAATTCTTCCTGTTGGCGGCCGTTCCTTACCCGGCGTCACCGCCGCTCGAGGGGATCTGCGCTGCGAAGTCGACCGGGGACGGCACCGCAGAGGTCACCCTCTCCTTCGCGGAGCGGACGGTGCCGCCGCACGGCACGATCGACTATCCGTTCGCGATCTTCGCGGGCCCCAAGATCAGAACCGATCTCGAGAGCGTGCGGCCCGGAAACACGGACGTCCAGCTCGATCAGGCCGTCGACGTGAGCCTGGCCATTCTTTCCCGCCCGATCTTGTCACTGCTGAAGTTCTTCCACAGCTTCGCGCACAACTGGGGCGTCGCCATCATCCTGCTGACGCTGTTCATCAAGGCCGTGACCTTCTATCCGACGCAGAAGTCGCTGCTCTCGGCCAAGAAGATGCAGAAGCTCGCGCCGAAGATGAACGCGATCCGGAAGAAGTACGAGAACGATCGGCAGCGCCAATCGGTCGAGACCATGAACCTGTACAAGGCGCACGGCGTCTCGCCGTTCGGGGGCTGCATCCCCAGCCTGATCCAGATGCCGATCTGGATCGCGCTCTATTCGACCCTGAACTACGCGGTCGAGCTCTATCGCGCGCCCTTCATCTTCCACATCCACGATCTGACCGCGAAGGATCCCTACTACGTCACGCCGCTCCTCATGGGGTCGGTCATGTTCCTGCAGATGCGGATGTCGCCGTCGGGCGCCGACCAGCAGCAGCAGCAGATGATGGCCATGATGATGCCGGTCATGTTCACGGCGTTCTCGCTGTTCCTGCCGTCGGGGTTGGCGGTGTACATGTTGACCAGCTACCTCATCGGAATCCTGCAGCAGCTCTATATCAACTATCTCGACCGCAAGGGCGCCGCCGCGATCTAGGCCGCGCCCCGTCATGAAGTTCTTCGTCGACAGCGCCGACCCGAGCGAGATCCGAGCCTGCGCCGAGCGGGGAAGCATCCACGGGGTCTCGATCGGCGCCTGGCCGGCTGTCGCCGACCGGGTAGGCCTGATCCAGGAGATCTGCGAGATTTTCAAGGGGCCGGTGAGCGTCGGCGTGTCCGGCGGCGACGGGGACCAGATGCTACGGGAGGCGCGCGGTCTGGCGCGGATCGCGCCCCAGGTCGTGGTGAGGCTTTCGCTGCGCGACGATGGTCTGAAGGTCATACGCGCGTGCGCGGCGGAGGGGATCAAGATCCACGGCACGGGCTGTCTCTCCCCCGCCCAGGGCCTGCAGGCCGCCCAGGCGGGCATGGCGTACGTTTCGCCCTTCGGCGATCGACCCGATGACCCCGCGGGCCTCGACCTGGTCCGGAAGATCGTCGCCCTGTACAAGACCTACGGCATCGGGACCCAGGTGCTGATGGGCTCGCTGCGCAGCGCGGGCGACGTCGTCGAGGCGGCGCTGGCGGGCGCCCAGATCGGGACGGCGCCGTTTCCCCTCCTGCGGCAGCTCATCGAGCAGCTGCGATGAGGGTGAGGCAGCACGTCAATCCGCTGAAATCCGATCTGCTGGAGATCGCCGAGGTGCCCCGGATCGCCGCGGCGGGCCGCGTGATCGAGGTCGAGCTGGGATCCGCCGAGGCGCACTTTCTCCTCGACCGCGCGCGCGACGATCGGGACACCCAGTTCGTCGGGATCGAGATCCGTCGCGAGCTGGTGGTCGCGACCAATGGCGAATGCGCGCGGCTCGGCGTCGACAACGTGCACTGCGTCTTCGCCAACATGTCGGTGGACATGCCGCGGTTATTTTTCGCCGGCAGCGTCCAGCGCTTTTTCCTCAATTTTCCCGATCCCTGGTTCAAGAGCCGCCAGCACAAGCGCCGCGTGATCGGCCCCGGCCTGGTGCGCGAGATCGCGCGCGCTCTCGCGGTGGGTGGGGAGCTCTTCGTTCAGACCGACATCTTCGCGCTGGCGCTGGATGCCATGGCCGCCCTGGAGGGGGAGACCAGCTCGTTCGCCAATGTTCGCGAGCCCTGGACGTTCTTGCGGGAGAGCCCCTTCGTCGCCAAGTCGCGGCGGGAGCGGCAATGCGAGCTGGAGGGCGCCCGCGTCTGGCGGCTGCTGTATCGCCGCGTCTCGCGCTGAGGCGGCGGTGGGCTCCGGCACCGCTCAGCCGCCCAGCGAGAGCCGAATCTCCTCCAGATCCTTGATCCGATCGCGAAGCGCGGCGGCCTTCTCGAACTCCAGGTTCTCCGAGAGATCGAACATCTCGCGCTTGAGCGCGGAGATCATCTGGGGGAGGTCCTCGAGCGGGATGTCGCTCTGCTTGGCCTTGATGGCGGGCTTCGCGACATCGACGTAGTCGTCCTGAGCCGTTCCGGCCAGGGCTTCGATGGCCTTCTGGATCGTCTTGGGGGTGATGCCGTGGCGCCGGTTGTGCTCCTCTTGGAGCGTGCGTCGGGCGCGGGTCACGTCGATGGCCTTTCGCATCGAGTCGGTTTCCCGGTCGGCGTACATGATCACCTTGCCGCGCACGTTGCGCGCGGCGCGCCCGATGGTCTGGACCAGCGAGCGCTCGGCGCGGAGAAACCCCTCCTTGTCGGCGTCGAGGATCGCGACCAGCGAGACCTCGGGCAGGTCCAGCCCCTCGCGCAGCAGGTTGATGCCGACCAGGACGTCGAATTCCCCGAGGCGCAAGTCGCGCAGGATCTCGATCCGCTCGAGGGTGTCGATGTCGGAGTGCAGATAGCGGACTCGGACGCCGAGCTCGCTGTAGTACTCGGTGAGATCCTCGGCCATCCGCTTGGTGAGCGTGGTCACGAGCACGCGGTCGCCCGCCTTCACCCGCTCCCGGATCTCGCCCAGGAGATTGTCCACCTGGCTGCCGACCGGGCGCACCTCGATCTCCGGGTCCAGCAGTCCCGTCGGCCGGATGATCTGTTCGACCACCACCCCTTCGGCGCGCCGCAGCTCGTACTCGGCGGGGGTGGCGGAGACGAACACGGTCTGGGGCGCGCGCGCCTCCCACTCGTCGAAGCGCAAGGGCCGGTTGTCGAGCGCCGACGGCAGGCGGAAGCCGAAGTCGACGAGCGTCTCCTTGCGCGAGCGGTCGCCTTTGGACATCGACGAGATCTGCGGGATCGTCTGGTGCGACTCGTCGACGAAAAGAAGATAGTCCTTGGGGAAATAATCGAGCAGCGTCGGGGGCGGCTCGCCCGGCGCGCGCCCGGACAGGTGCCGGGAGTAGTTCTCGATCCCCTTGCACCGCCCCATCTGCTCGAGCATCTCCAGATCGTAGAGGGTCCGCTGCTGGAGCCGCTGTTCCTCCACCAGCTTGTTTTGTCCCTTGAGCTCGATCAGGCGCTCGCGCAGCTCGTCCTTGATGCCGGTCATGGCCTTGGTCAGCCGGTCGGCCGGCGTCACGTAGTGGGATCCGGGAAAGATAGATACCTCGTCGATCTTGCGCAGCACCTTGCCGCGCAGTGGGTCGACCTCGGAGATCGCGTCGATCTCGTCGCCGAACCACTCGACCCGGATGGCCTTCTCGCGCTCGTAGGCGGGGAAGATCTCGATGGTGTCGCCGCGCACGCGGAACGTACCGCGCGCGAAGTCGATGTCGTTTCGCTCGTACTGGATCTCGATGAGGCGGCGCAGGACCGCGTCGCGGCGGACCTCGACGCCGACCGCGAGGTCGAGCTTCATGCCCAGGTACGCCTCCGCGGCGCCGATGCCGTAGATGCAGGAGACCGACGCCACGATCAGCGAATCGCGCCGGGTGAGGAGCGCATAGGTCGCCGCGTGGCGCATGCGATCGATCTCTTCGTTGATGAGCGAGTCCTTCTCGATATACGTGTCGCTCGATGGCACGTAGGCCTCGGGCTGGTAGTAGTCGTAGTAGCTGACGAAGTAGTGGATGGCGTTGTCGGGGAAGAGGCCCTTGAACTCGGACCAGAGCTGATGCGCCAGCGTCTTGTTGTGCGCCATGACCAGCGTCGGGCGCTGAATCTGCTGAACCACCTGGGCCATCGTGAAGGTCTTGCCGCTGCCCGTGATGCCCAGCAGGACCTGCGAGGGATCGCCGCGCTTGACGGCCGTGACCAGCTCGCCGATGGCGCGCGGCTGGTCGCCCATCGGTGCCAGATCGGTCGAGAGACGAAACGACGTCGGCAGAACGCTATAGTGTACGCGATGCTCGGCCTGCGTGGCTTCTACGCGATCCTCGATCTGACGCCCGCGCTGGCCGAGGACCGGCGGCGGTTCGACGAGCTGGCGCGGCAGCTGCTGACCGCCCAGCCCTGCTGTTTGCAGCTGCGCGCCAAGGCGATCGCCGCGGGCATCTTCGCGACCTTCGCGCGGCGGCTCCACCCGCTCTGCCGCGCGGCCGGGGTCCCATTCTGTGTGAACGACCGCCTAGACGTCGCGCTGGCGGTCGGCGCCGAGGTGGCCCATCTCGGTCAGGACGATCTGCCGCTCGCCGACGCGCGACGGGTGCGCGCCCAGCTCGGCCGCCCCGACCTCATCCTGGGCATCTCCACCCACACCCTCGCCCAGGCCATCGCCGCGGGCGAGGGCGGCGCGGACTACCTCGGCTTCGGGCCGATCTTCGGCACGGGCAGCAAGGCCAATCCCGATCCGACCGTCGGCCTCGACGCCCTGGCGGAGGCCTGCCGCGCGGTCCGGGTCCCCGTCGTCGCAATCGGCGGCATCACCCTCGACACCGTCGGCTCGGTCGCCCGGGCCGGCGCGCGCGCCGCCGCCCTCATCGCCGCCGTCACAAACGCCCCCGATCCCACCGCCGCCGGCCGCCAGGTCGCCGCGGCCTTTCACTGAGGTCCTGACCAGATCGCGTCGGGCGGAGACCCTCCCAGGGTCTCGACTAGATCGCGTCGGGGGAGAATGGGCTTCGCCCGTTCGAGCCCATCGCGGGGGCGCGGGACCCTCCCAGGGTCCCGACTACGATGTACAAGCGGACTTGGGGAGCTTGGCGATGCTCTTCAGCTCGCCCTTGGCGTCCGCGGCGCGCGGCGAGCGCGGGTAGCGCTTGACGAGGTCGCCGAGCAGCGAACGCGCGTCGGTGCAGAAGTGGAGCTGAACGAACGAGAGCGAGAGCTGCCACATCGCCTCGGGCACCTCGGGCGAGGCCGGGTAGGTGTTGAGCACCTTCTGGAGCTCGCCCACGGCGTTCGCGTACTTGCTCTCCTGGACGAAGGACATGGCGATCGCGAGATAGGCTTGCGGGGCGCGCGGGTCCTGGGGAAAGCGCTGGATGAAGACCCGATAGAACCGGCGGCCATCGTCGCGTTGACCGGAGGCCAGGCGCTGGCCGGCTTGCGTCCAGAGTTGATCCTTGTCGCCCGGCATCTCGGGGGCCACCCGGTCGACGATCTTGGTCTGCGTCTGCTCGAGCGCCGCAAAGCGGGTCTCGAGTCGGGCGCGGTCATCGGCCGCCTGGCGCTCGGCCTGCTCGACGTTGTGGGCGATCTCCTCGATCCGTCCCTGCAGCGCGGCGATGTCCTGCTCCGCCTTGGCGGCCTTGGCGCCGACGTCCGCGGAGTTGCGGGTCAGCAGCGCCGTGGCCTGGTCTAGAACCTTGCGCAGGCGGACGACCTGCTCCTTGTACTCCTTGTCGCGTTTGTCGATATCGTCGAGGCGCGTCCGCAGGGCCGAGATGTCGGCCTGCATCTTCTCGCCTTCCGTGCTGGTCACGCAGGCGGGCGCCGTGAACGCGCCCAGGAGCGCGATCGCCAGCAGAGTCCGTGTCGAGTTACTTCCAGTTGAAGTCGACACGTCGGTCCTGGGCCCAGCTCGGTTCGTCGGTTCCCTTGGCGTCCAGCGACCCGCGCGGCAGGATCGACAGCTTGGTCCCGTCGACGCCCAGCCGCCCGAGGTGGTCGCGCACCGATTGCGCGCGCTTCTCGGAGAGGGCCAGGTTGTACTCCTGGGTCCCGCGTGGGTCGGTGTGGCCGACCAGCGTCGCCACGCGCCCGACCTGCTTGAGGCAGTCGGCATCCCGCGCCAGAGCTGCCGTCGCTTCGGTGGTGAGGGCCGATTCGTTGAAATCGAAGAAGACGGCCTCCAGCGAGCACTGCGTGGGCGGTGGCGCCGGCGGCTTCTCGGTCGTGCAGAAACCGTTCACGCAGTCCTCGTTCTGTGCGCAGTCGTTCTCCGACTTGCAAGGCTTCTTCGAGGTACAGGTCCCGGCGACGCAGTGCTGGCCGCCCGGGCATTCCTTGTCGGCGGCGCAGGCGCGGCAATGGTTGGCGATGCACTCTTGGTTGGCCGGGCACTGGGCCTTGCTGCTGCAATAGCCGGGAATTGCGGTGCATTTACCCGAGCTGCACTCGTTGCCGGCCGGGCAGTCGTTCGACGCGCGACACTGTTGGCACTTGTTCGCGACGCAGAACTCCTTGCCGTGACAGTCCTTGTTGGTCTCGCAGGAGGGGTAGTCGGCCTTGCACCCCGCCGGCAGGGCGCCCAGGGACGCGACGAACGCCAAAAGCGCCAACGGCGCCAGGGGCGACAAGCTCCGGCCTGCAAAACCGGCGCGCCCGACAGAACGATGCGTTCGCATGGTGGGGACCCCCTCGACGGGGAAAACGTACGTTCGTGCGCCCTCAATGTCAACGCAGTCCCCTGCGTCCCCGACCGAATGTCCGTCGGAGGTCGGTCGATCTAGGCCGATTTTCGCCGCGCCCAGCGTCACGGTCGAGGCAGGCCCCGACCCCCGATTCGTATTTTTGACGAGGTCCGTGGTATTGCAAATGCTCCGTTTCCGGGCCCCCTCGTGAAGTGGTTCATCATTCACCTGTCGACCCTGACACCGCTCGGGGCGTACTCCTGGCTCGGGGGGATTCTGCTCCTATGCGGTCTCGGGCTCCCGATCCCCGAGGACATCTCGCTCATCGCGGCCGGCTACTTCTCCTGGCGCGGCGCGCTCGAGGTCACCAAGGCCTTCTTGGTCTGCTTCGCCGCGGTCCTGGCGGGCGATTCGATGTCGTTCTTTCTGGGCCGTTACTTCGGCCGCCGCGTGCTCGCCACCCGGCTGGCCCGCAAGTACTTCACGCACCGGCGGCAGCTTCGTGTTCGAGCCTACTTCCGAAAATTCGGCAGCAAGGTGGTCCTGGTCGGTCGCTTCACCCCCGGTCTGCGTTTCACCATCTTCTTCACGGCCGGCACGCTTCACCTGCGGCCGCCGGTCTTCCTGATCTACGACTTCTCGGCTGCGGCCATCACGGTGCCGTTGCTCGTCTACACCGCCTGGTTCTTCGGCGGGCAGATCGATCGGGTGGTCCGCTATGCGCGCCACACCGAGCACGGCATCCTGGTGGCCATCTGCATCGGCGGGATCGTCGTCGGGGTGCGGGCCTGGCGCCGGCACCAGCGAATCGTCGAGGCGCGCGCGGCCTGCGCCCCCGTCGATCCCCCGGCACAGATCGAAGGATGAGCTAAGGGTGGGCGGCGGGTTCCTGCTGCGTCATGCAGTGGAGAGTTCCGAGCCCCCAGACCAGGTCGACGGCGTGGATGCCGACCACGGTGCGGGTCGGGAAGAGGCCGGCCAGGATCTCGAGCGCGCGCCGATCGTTCGGGTCGTTGAAGGTGGGTACCAGCACGGCGGCGTTGCCGACGTAGAAGTTGGCGTAGCTGGCGGGCAGGCGAACGCCGTCGAGGAGGAGCGGCGCCGGCATCGGGAGCGGCACCACGCGCAGGCGCCGACCGTCGGCGGTGGTCATCGTCCGCAGGCGGTCGCGGTTCTCGGCAAGCGGCGCATGGTTGGCGTCGGCGGCGTCGGTCTCCTCGGCGACGACGACCGTGGCCTCGTCGGTGAACCGGCAGAGATCGTCGACGTGGCCGTGGGTGTCGTCGCCGGCGATCCCGCGGCCGAGCCAGAGCACCTTGCGCACGCCCAGGTGCGCCGCCAGCACCTGCTCCAGCCCCTGCCGCGAAAGCCCCGGGTTGCGCGCCTGCACCGGGTCGAGGAGACACTCTTCGGTCGCCAGCACCGTGCCGGCGCCGTTGACGTCGATGGCGCCCCCTTCCAGAACGACCCGCCAGGCCCGGCCAGCGACCTCGACCGTCGGCCGCCACTGCCGCATCCGCAGGCGGGTCGCGAGGCGGTCGTTGACCGCGTCGTCGCGGCGGTGGTTGGCGTATTTCGCCCAACCGTTGAAGCGCCAGTTGGTGATGGCCACCTCGCCGGCGGGGTTCTTGACGAACAGCGGGCAGGTGTCGCGGGTCCAGCTTCGGTCGGTCGGCACCCGCCAGAAGTCGACCTTGGCCAGATCTGCCCCCACCCGGCCGAGAAGCGTGCGCGCGCGCCGCTCCGTCGCGGCGTCGTCGACCAGGATTCGCACCCGCTCACCGCGGGTCAGGTGGCGGACGACCTCGCCGTAGATCCAGGGGATGGGCGCCAGCTTGCCGGGCCAGTCGCGCCGCTCGTGCGGCCAGGCGATCCAGGTGGCGGCGTGCGGCTCCCACTCGGCCGGCATCCGAAACCCGAGCTGGGCTGGTGTTTTCGTCCCGCCCGGGCGCGACGTCATTCGTCTATCAACCGGCGCGTGATCGGGCCGTAGGCGTCGATGCGCCGGTCGCGAAGGAACGGCCAGTGGCGGCGGACGGTCTCTTGGTGCTGGCGATCGCAGGTGACGATCAGCGTCTCTTCCTCTGTACGTGAAGCCTCAGCCAGGACGACGCCGAACGGATCGGCGACGAAGCTACCGCCCCAGAACTCGATCCCGCCGCCGGTCCCGTCGGGAGACTTCTCGAGCCCGATGCGGTTGACCGCCGCGACGTAGACGCCGTTGGCGATCGCGTGCGCGCGTTGCATGGTCTGCCAGGCGGCCGCCTGCGCCGCCCCGAACTCGGCCTTCTCCGACGGATGCCAGCCGATGGCGGTCGGATAGAGGAGCAGGTCGGCCCCCGCCAGCGCGGTCAGCCGTGCGCCCTCCGGGTACCATTGGTCCCAGCAGACCAAGGTGCCGATCCGACCGCAGGCGGTGTCGAAGGCCCGAAATCCCAGATCGCCCGGGGTGAAATAGAACTTCTCGTAGTAGAGGGGATCGTCGGGGATGTGCATCTTGCGGTAAGACCCGCAGAGCCGGCCGTCGGCGTCGATCACGACCGCGGTGTTGTGATAAACGCCGGCCGCGCGTCGCTCGAAAAGCGATCCGATCACCACCACGCCGGCCTCGCGCGCCGCCCGGCTGAGCGCCTCGGTGGTCGGGCCTGGGATTGGCTCGGCCAGATCGAAAAAGGCGTGATCCTCGCTCTGGCAGAAGTACTGGGTTCGAAAGAGCTCGGGCAGGCAGACCAGCTGTGCGCCGTCGCGCGCGGCGTCCCGGATCCGTCCCAGCGCCCGCGCGAGGTTGTCGGCGGGATCCTCCGAGCAGCGCATCTGGACGAGCGCGATCTTGAATTTCGCCGGCGGCGCCATGGTCAGTCTGTGGCCGCTACTATTGTCGGCGGGGCGACCATCGTCAATCGAGCATCAGGTCGATCGCGTTGCCGAGCAGCCGATCCCAGATCGGACGGCTGGCCGCGTAGTGGCGCTCGGTGTCGGCCAGGATCTGTGCGGCGCCGCCCTCGCCGTTGGCGGCGCGCACGAATTCCGCGTCCTCCTGCACCCAGATCGGGATCGTCTCCGCTTCCAGCTCGCAGTGAAATTGGAAGGCGAACTGCCTGCGGCCGAGGCGGAAGGCCTGGTGCCGGCAGACGGGCGTCGACGCCAGGTGAATCGCGCCCGCGGGAAGATCGAACGTGTCGCCGTGCCAGTGCAGCATGAGCGCCCGCGGACCGACGCCGGCCAGCACGGGCTCGCCGAGCGGCTCGAAGAAGTCGACCGCGCCCCACCCCACCTCACGCGCCGGCTCGCTCGCGCCGCCAGCATCGGCCCGACCGGCTCGATCCCCCGAGCTCGGCCGGGTGTTCGGATAGACGCGCGCGCCGCCGCCCGCGGCCAGGAGCTGCGCCCCCAGGCAGATGCCGAGCACCGGCGCGTCGCGGGCGATGAGCCGGGTCAGGAGCGCGATCTCTTTCGCCAAGAACGGATAGCGAAGGTCGCCGGCGTCCCCCACGCCCATCGATCCGCCCATGACGATCAGCGGTTGGTCGGGCGGGAGATCGTCGGGAACCGGATCGCCCCGATAGAGGGCGCGAACCTCTTGGCTCACCCCGCGCGCGGCGAGCAGCACGGCCACGCGCTCGGGGCCTTCGGTCGGCGCGTGCTGGAGCACCAGCGCGCGTTTCACCGGCGCCCCCACCGCCCGCTCGGTCGACATCTCGGCCGCCGTTTCATCCGGCTATTTGGCCCAAGTCGGGGGGGGCGATTCAACCAGAATCAGCGCGCTCGATCGGGGGTGGCGAAATTGAACCGTGGCGGCGTGCAGGTGAAGCCGATCGGCGGCGCAGCCCCCGTAAATCGAGTCCCCGACAATCGAATAGCCGGCCGCGGCCAGGTGGGCGCGGACCTGGTGGGCGCGTCCCTTGCGGAGGCGGACACGCAGCAGCGTGGTCTCCGGCCGCCGCGCGATGACCTCCCAGGTCGTGTGCGCGGAAAGCGGGTTGCGCCCGCCGCCGACGCGCACGCGCGCCCCGCGCCGGCCGACGCGTCCGATCGGGGCCGAGGCCTCGCCTGCGTCGGGCGGCGCGCCGGACACCTCGGCGAGATAGGTCTTTTCGCAGTCGGCGCGGCAGAGCGCAGCGCGCAGCTCCGGCCAGACCGCGGCGTCACGCGCGGCCAGCAGCACGCCGCTGGTGCCGGTATCGAGCCGGTGAACGAGGCCACCTTCACGCGGATCGGGCGACGCCGCCGCGCACTCCGGAAACCGGGCCACGATCGCGTTGGCCGCGGTTCCGAGCTCCCCCGCCGCGCGCGGGTGGGAGGGGATGCCGGCCGGTTTGTCGACGGCCACGAACGCCGGGTCGACCAGCAGAATCGCGATCGCCAGCTGCCCGTCGGGGCGCACCCGCAGCGCTTCCGGTCCCGAACGGCTGGCGGCGGATTCGTCCACCTCCAGCGTCTGGCCCTCGATGAGGTGCTCTCCCTTGCGCGCGGGGCGTCCGTCCACCCGCACCGCGCCCTCGGCGATCCACCGTCGGGCCGTCGCGACGCTGAGGCCCGGCAGCGCCACCGCAACCAGATGGTCGACCCGCCGGCCGGCGTTGCCTGGGTCGACGCGAAAGCGCGTCATGCCGCCGCGGTTCCCGACCGCTACTTCTTGCCGCCCGTTGTCGCAGCCGACTTGGCCACCGACTTGTTGGCCGCCGACTTGGGTGCGGGTTTGGGCGCGGCCTTGGAGGCCGGCTTGGCGGCGGCGACCTGGAGTTTCTTCTTGGGATCGCGCGCGCCGATCGCGCGCTCCGGCGTACCGGGCTTGTGCGTGGCGCCCGCCTCGGCCTTGGTCGCCTCGGACCTGCCCGCGTCCGACTTGTGGGCGCCGGTGTCCGTTCCGCGTTCGGGCCGCTTCTTGCCCGGCGTCATGCCCATGGTCACCTCGCGGGGCGCGTCGCCGGTGGGCGAGTAGACGACGATCCGATCGCCTTCGTGCAGCTCCGTGTTGTACGAGAAGCGGTTGATGCGCGCGAGATCTCCGGGCGAGAGGCCGTATCGCCGCCCGAGCTTGGCCAGCGTGTCGCCCGGCTTCGCGGTGTAGACCAGCCGCTTCTTGCCGCGGCGGGCGGTCTCGAGCTGCAGGAATTCCTCGGAGCCCAGGATCACCACCCGCACCTGGGCCGGGTCGAGCAACAGGACACCCGCCGGATCGAAATCCTTACGCACGAAGATCTGCAGGACCATGCGGGGGTGGAGCTTGGCGTCGGGGTCGAGGTTGTTCCATTCCACCAGATCCTCGGGGCGCACCCCGAAGACGTCGGCGATCTCATCGAGACCATCGCCGTCTCGCGCTCGATAAAAGACCCGCTCCCGCCCTTCGTAGCTGAATGCGCGGTCGGGAACCGCCACGATGATCGAGTCGTCGCCGGCCGTCGCGTCCTTGTCGACGGTGGGCTCGGCCGTCGCGTCTTTGTCGCCGGCGGCGCGGTCGCTGGCCACGCGGTCGCCTGTCGCGCGGTCCTTGGCCGCTCGCCGCGGAACCATGATCGCCATCCCGCCGCGAAGCTCGACGGTGTCCCTGACCCCGTTGAGCTTGCGGATCTCCTTGGCGCTGACGCCGTGGGCCCGGCCGACGTCGTCGAGCGTCTCACCGAAACGGAGGACCACGGTCTCCAGCTTGTCGGCCGCGGTGCGCGTCTTGTCGAAGCTGGCGGCGTAGCCCGCGGCGGTTCCGGGAGGCAGGCGCACCTTGGTGACCCCCCGATCGGGTGGGGTGCGGGCTCGCGCAAGGTGCGGGTTCAGCGCCTCGATCACCTCCGGCTTGGTCCCCGCGGCGCGGGCTACGGTCGCCAGCGCCGTGCCCGCCGGGACCTCGACCTCTTCGTAGGCGAACGGCGCATCGGGCGAGACGTCGGCGTACCCGAACGCGGCCAGGTTGCGGCCGACGATCGCGGTCGCCAGGATCTTCGGGACGTAGAGGCTCGACTCCCAGGGCAGACCGGACTCGTGCCGGGTCAGCTCCCAGTAGTCGTTGGTGTTGTAGGAGGTGATCGATCGCAGCACCGACCCGTAGCCCGCGTTGTACGCCGCGAAGACCAGATACCAAGAGCCGAACCGAACATAGAGATCCTTGAGGTAGTGCGCCGCGGCCTCGACGGCCTGGGGCGGATCGCGGCGGGCGTCGATCCAGTAGCTGACCTCCAGACCATACGCGCGCGCGGCGCCCGGCATGAACTGCCAGATGCCGCCGGCCCCCACCCGTGAGCGAGCGCCGGTGTCGAAGCCGCTCTCGACCATGGCGACATAGAAGAGATCCTTGGGGAGGCCCTCGCGCAACAGGGTCTTCTCGAACAGGTCGCGGTACCTGCCCGCGCGGCGGAGCCAGTTCGCCATGACCTGGTGTCCCTTGGGATCGTTCTTGAAGTAGTCGAGGTAGCGGAGCACCTGCGCATCCCAGCGGACCGGAATATCGGGAAGCTTCAGGCTCCGGAGCCACTCGGAGTCGGGCGCCGTCGCCTGCGCATCCGGGCGCGCCGCCGGCTCGGGCGAGCGCAGCTCGGCGGGGACGTCGCCGCTGCCGCCCCACTGTCCCGGGAGGGACGTCGGCGGCAGGGGGCCGTCTGCGGCGTGGATTCCCGGCGTCGTGGTCGACGGACCGTCCGACTTCGGAAAGGCTTGCGCCTCGAACCGACGGATCTCGCGCAGCTCTGGACTCTCACTGGTGGCGATGTCGTCGACCGCGACCCCCCGAACGGCGCGTCGCTCGGACAGGCTCTGCTCACGGGGGTCGCGCGGGCTCGACGCTGTGGGCTGGGCGGGTGCGGCGACGGCGGCACGACCGACCAGGGCCGAGCCGGAAGCGGCCAGGAACGTGATCGCGACGCGCACGACTACCGACGACGCGATGCCCATCTGTGGCGGATCGTATCGGATCGGGGCGCGGACGACAAAATTCCGTGTCTTCTTCGTTGATTGTTTAGTTCGGGGTGCTATAGATGAGGCACTTCAAGGAGCCACTCATGCCCTTCGGAATGGGCTTCGGCGAACTCGTACTCGTTCTCATCATTGTCGTAGTCGTGTTCGGCGCGACGAAGTTGCCACAACTTGGCGACGGCCTCGGCAAGGCCATCAAGAACTTCAAGCGTGCGGTCAACTCGCAGGACGAGATCGACGTGTCGCCCGGCGCCAGTGTAAAAAAGAGCGAGCTCGACGAGGGCGCCGGCAAAGCCGGCAAATCCGGCTGATTCAGTAGATCCGGCTGATCGGCTCGTCCGGGGCAAATCCCCGAAGAAGTGCCCCGACAGTCGGGGAATGCGCCCGTTGGCGCCTTCGATTGGGCTCCCTAAACAGCGGGGTTCGCCGGTGCAGCGGCTAAGCTATTGTTCTATATACGGATTTTATACGGCGCTGTGAACCGTTCGTTGTATTACATGATTGACCGCGAGATTTGTCTATGACACCCTAAGACAATGACGACAGCACGCACGATCAAGCGGTATGCGAATCGCAAGCTCTACGATACGCGTGACAGCCGATACGTGACGCTCGACCACATCGCCGCGATGGTGCGGGCTGGCGACGACGTGCGGGTCGTGGAGAACACCACCCGCGCCGACCTGACGACGGCTACGCTCGCGCAGATCATCTTCGAGGAAGAGAAGAAGACGCCGCGGTTGTCGGTCGCCGGGTTGCGTAAGATCATCCAGGGGGGAATGCCGGCGTCGAGTACGCCGCCAGCGCCGCCACCGGCGGGCTCCGCGCCGCCCACCTCGGGTGGTCCGAGCGCCCCCAGCTCGGGTGGCCTAGGCGGCGGCACCGCCGCCTAGAGCCCGCCGCTCCGCCTCGGGCGCGGAGTCCTAGAAGTCGAGGCCGGCGGCGAGCGAGAAGGATTCCTGCGTCGCGCTGAAGTCTGCCGCGCCCGTCGGCTGCGACGTGTCGTGGCTGGTGCCGTGCTGCACGATGTCCAGCTCGGCGGTCAGGAAGACGACCGAGAGCTTCAGCTTGAACCCGCCGAACCACCGATAGCGGGTGATGATGTCCTGCGAGGGAAACGTGAAGTTGCTGGCGAGATCGTTCCAGGTGCCGTTCCCCCCGGCGGGACAGCCCACCGGGGTGGGGGCGGTCGCGGCCAGCTGTTTCTGGGCGTAGGCGTCGCAGGTCGGGGTGGCGTCGATCACCCCGCTGCGGGCGTCGATGAACAGCACGTTCCAACCGACAAAAGGCTCGACGCGCGCGGTGCCACCGATGCTGAACGCCTTGGAGGCGAGAACGTCGACCCCATAGACCGTGAGATTGACCTGACTGGTACCGAGAAGCTGCGAGGCCGAGCCCCGTACCGCGAAGGACGGGAGCACCCAATCATGGAATCCCTCCTGGAGCGCGATCTTCGCGTACCCCTGCATCGCGTACATGTGCGAGCCGAGCACGCTGACGGCGCCGACGCCGAACTCGAAGGCTGGCAAGGGCAGCCAGAGCCCCTTGCGCACGAAGCCCCCCAAGGTGGTGAGGTAGGGGTCGGGACGGGCCGCGTTGGGATTCCCGGCCGTCACCCCCTCGACACCATCCCAGAAATGTTCGCTGCTGTTGTTGCTGATCTTGGTGACGCCGAGCTCCGCGGAAAACTGGAAGCCGGCGTAGCCGAGCGTGTCGGCCGGGGTCATGAGCCGCGGCGCAACGACCACGCCCAGCTCCGACATCAGGCTCCGGTACTTGGAGGCCGTATCGGTGTCAACCGGGCAACGTCCGCCGACCACGTTGCAGAGGTTGAGCAGGTTGAGATCGTTCTTGTCCGCGCGCGCGACGCCTGGCCAGGCCAGAGCGACGCTCAAGAGACAAAGAAGGTGCCAACGCCGCACCCGGAACGATGCCATTGCCGTGTACGGTACGGTTTGGCGTCGAAGAGTGTCAAGGAAGCTGTCCGGCGACTTGTCTGCTACCGTCCCCGCACCGGTTTCCGTCCCCCACCATGCGCACCCGCCGCTTTGCCCGTCTCCTGGTCCTCGCCGCCGTCGTTGCGGTGGCAATTGCCGCTGTTTTCAAGCCGGATCGACGCGCGATCCTGATCGAAGGCGCCATCGCCGGGCTGCTGGGACTGGGGATGAGCGACCTGTTTACCCTCGGCCTCGAGCGGTTGGTGGGCCTGCGCTACCTCCATCGCGGGCGACGTTCGCGGGGGGCGCGGATCGCGCTGGTGGCGGGTCTCTTGTTGATGGCGGTCGGCTTCGGCCTCCTGGCGCTGGTTCACGGGCGCCTTCGAGGCCTCGAGACCGTGGCCGTGATCGGCATCCTGGTGGGCGGCCTCGTCGCGGTGGTGGCCTTTCTCTTGCGCGTCTTTTCGGTGTTCACCACCGTTTCGACGATGGGGGTGGTCCTGGGCGTGGCCTCCCTGGTGGTGGTTCTGGGCGTCACGAGCGGCTTCGAGCGCGAGTTTCAGGACAAAGTGCTGGCGCTCAACGCCCACCTCATCGTCATGCCCTACGGCGATGCCGACATCGATGGCCCGGAGATCGCAGAGGTCGAGTCGAAGCTGCGCGGGACGCCCGGGGTGGTGCGGATGGCGAAGTTCCTGTTTTCGGCCGGTGAGGTGATGATCGGGCGTATCGGCGCCAACCTCAAAGGGATCGACATCGAGCAGGGGGCCGACGATCTGCGGCGCGCGCTGGTCGACGGCAGCGTCGAAGCGTTGGAGCTGCCGGCCAGCTGCACGCTCCCCGCCGGGACGCCGCGCAAGACCACCGTCGACGTGGGCCGCATCGCGCTCGGCACCGAGCTGGCGCATCACCTTCACGTCCGCGTCGGGGACTGCGTATCGATCATGATCCCCTTCAGCTCCGGCGCCGGCGAGACCCCCATCTCGTATCTGTTCAAGGTGGTGGGCCTGTTCCGGATGGGCTTCAACGAGTATGACACCCGCCTCGCCTACATCAGCATCGCCGATGCCCACCGACTGGCGGATGCGCGCCGGCTGGTCTCGGGGGTCGAGCTGCGCTTTCGCGATCCGATGATGGCGCTCTCCGCGGGGCCGGAGATCAAACGCCGCCTCGACGGCCCCTACCGGATCATCGACTGGAAGGAGCTGAACCACAATCTCTTCATGGCCCTCACCATGCAGAAGGTGATCATCTCGCTCCTGCTGGTGCTCATCATCGTGGTCGCCGCGTTCAACATCATCGCCTCGCTGACCATGATCGTGCTGTCCAAGGTGCGGGAGGTCGCGATCCTGAAGTCGATGGGCGCCCCGGCCAGCATGGTGGCGCGGGTCTTCTTGATCGGGGGCACCACCGTGGGGGCCATCGGGACCGGGCTCGGCATCGCTTTCGGCCTCTTGGTCTGCCTGCTGGCGCGCCTGTACGGCTATCCGCTCGACCCGAAGGTCTATCTGATCGGCGCGCTGCCGGTTCAGATCGCGGCCGGCGAGGTCCTGGCCGTCGCGGCCGCCACGCTCAGCATCTGTTTCCTGGCTACGCTCTATCCGTCGTTGCGGGCCAGCCGGCTTCGCGCCGTCGACGGGCTTCGATATACCTGAGACGGGTCCGATCGGAGCCCACCCGCGCGTCGTCGTCCGGGCTAGATCTTCTGCGCGATGTCGGGGAGCGGCGCCGGGGTCTTGGCGGCCTTCTCCTTGTCGATCTTGTCGGCATCGTACTTCGAGGGACACTTGGCCATGATGCCGTCCGGGACGACCGCCAGCTGATTGTCGGCGGTGAGGGTCCCCTTGGCGACCACTTCGGCGCCACTCTTGAACGTGTCGGGGACCAGGCCATCATACGTCGCCGTGATGATCGCCGGCGCGCGCGGGGCCCGACTCTCGATCTTGAAGCGATAGAGCAGCGTCCCCTTGGCCTGCTCGATCGAACCGTCGACCACGTTGCCGTGCACCTGCAGGCGCATGCCACGCAGGTGGTCGAGGTTGGAGGTCACCTCATCGACATGCTTGTAGTACTCGGCACCTTCCTTCATCGATTTGGTCAGAAGGAAGCCGACCGCGCCCGCGACCGCCACGACCGAGACGACGATCTTGATGGCGGTGGCACGGCCGATCGCCGAGGCGGAGGGGGTCACGCCGCTCATGGAGCGATCGTAGCGCGATCGGGGGCCGATTCAACCGTGTTTCGACCCCCTGGCCGATCCGCGGGCGATCTCGTGGAAATAGCGACAGAACATCTCCATCCCGCCGCTGGCTTGGCCCCAGTCGAAGTTCTCGTTGATGGCGTGGTAGCCGTGCTCGGGCAGCGAGAGGCCCAGGAAGATCACCGGCGCTTTGAGGAGCCTGCGCATGGTCAACACCGCGCCGATCGATCCCCCTTCGCGCACGAAGGCCGGTTCTTTGCCAAAGGTCGCGCGCACGGCGGCGGCCGCCGCCGCGTTGTAGGGACCGCCCGTGGGTGCGAGATAGGGCTCGAGAGAGGCCTCGTGGGTGACCACCGCGTCGGGGAGGCGCTCCTTGACGAAGCGCTTGATGAGCCGAAAGACTTTGGCCGGGTCCTGATCCGGGACGAGACGCGTCGACAGCTTCGCCTCCGCCCGGTGCGGGACGATGGTCTTGATCCCGGGACCGGTGTAGCCGCCCACGATGCCGTGGACCTCCAAGGTGGGCGCCGCGATGAGCGCGGCCAGCGCATCGAGATCGCTGCGCAGCGGTCGGAGGCTCTTGAGCTCATGGGCGGCGGCGAAGCGCCGGCGCGAGAATCCGGCACGCCCGAACCCGCGCCGCTCGGCCGCGGAGATCCGGCGTACGTCCAGGTAGAAACCTGGGATCTTCACCTTACCGGTACGCGCGTCGTACATGGCCGACAGCAGCCCCGCCAGCTCGCCGATCGGGTTGCGGGCGGCGCCGCCGGTGGTGCCCGAGTGAACATCCTTGGCGCCGGTCTCGAGCGCGATCGTGAAGCCCATGAGTCCGCGCAGCCCATAAGAGATCGAGGGGTGACCGGCCGCGGTCCAGATGGTGTCGGACACGACGACCGATTCCGTCGCGAAGGCCCGACGCCCGCCCGCCGGATCGCCGGCGATCGCGGCGGCCAGCCCTTTCGAAAAATTGGGACTGCCGATCTCTTCTTCCAGCTCCCAGAGAAACTGGAGGTTGGCGCGCACGCCGGTCTCGATCGCGAGGCGCGCGCCGTAGAGCGCGGTCAGCGCCGGACCCTTGTCGTCGGTGGTGCCGCGCGCGAACCAGCGGTCGCCGGTGGCGTCGCGCGTGAGCTGAAACGGCGGCGTGCGCCAGCCGTCGGCCGCCTCGGCGGGCTGGACGTCCAGGTGGTTGTAGATGGTCACCGTCGGCAGGGTCGGGTCCTCGCCGATGCGCCCGAGCAGCAGTGGGAACCCGCCGGTCTCGATGACGTCGACGCGGGCGCCGGCCTCGCGCAGGTAGCGGCCCGCCAGCGCCGCGCAGGCGTCCATCTCGGCGCGCCGGCCGGGATCCATGCTGACCGTCGGGATCGTCACCAGGGCGGCCAGACGCTCTTCGAATTCGGCGCGAAGGTCGGCGATGCGCTTCCTGAGATTCGCGGTGTCCATCACCCGCCGATCTGTACCACCGAACCCGATGGCCAAGACAGGCGGCGCGCGTGCGCGGGTCCGCGTTGACGCAAGCGGGGGCGCGTGGCACAAACCAATGATGTCGATGTTGGACGCCGTCAAGGACGTGGTGGTCGGCCGGGCCTTACGCGTCATGAGCGACCCCCGGATCTCGCGCGTCATGGGCGACGAGCGCGTCATGAACGTCGCGATGAAAGCGGTGGGGCTGGGGGGCACCATCAAGTCCGAGCTGGATCGGGCCAGCCGCTTCGCCGCCGGGCTGTTCGGGCTCGCGACGCAAGAAGAGGTCTCGGTGCTCCGGTCGACCATTCAAACGCTGGAGGACAACCTGGCGATCATCGAGTCCAAGGCCGAGTCGCAGGCCGCTTTGGCGGGCACGCCCACGCCGGGCGTTGGTCGCTAGCCCATCCACTCCTCAGAAACCTAACCTGCGCCCTGGCCTGCGGGTCTACTTCGGGGAGCACGCCGCGCCCGAGCCCACGATGTCCAGTCACCTCAAGCTCCTCCGAGTCGCGATGCCGGCCGCTGACGACACGCCCGACGAAGTCCTCGTGACGAGGGCGCAGTGCGGCGATCAGACGGCGCTGGGCCTGCTGGTTCGCCGCCACCAGCGGGCGCTCTACCTGCTTTGCTTGCGCTATGTCGGTGACGCCGACGAGGCGGCCGATCTGGTGCAGAAATCCTTCGTGCGCGCCATGGCCAAGCTGGGCGATCTACGCGACGCCACGGTTTTTCGCGCCTGGATCCTGCGCATCGGGGCGCATCTCGCGCTCAACCACCTCCGCGATCACGCCCGCTTCGTCTCGGACGAGGGGGAGGACGAACGCCCGAGCGATCCCGATCGGCTGGCGATGCCACCCGTGGTCGAACAGCTCGAGTCGGCGGAGCTCGCGGCGGCGCTGCGCGATGCCGTACAGACGCTGCCGACCAAACAGCGCATGACGCTGGAGCTCCGGATCTACGAGGATCTCCCCTTCCGGGAGATCGCGGAGGCTCTGTCGATCAGCGAAGGGGCCGCCAAGGTCAACTTCCACTATGCGGTTCGCAAGCTGCGCGCCACCCTGGGCCCTCATCCGGACGGCGCTTCGCGGCGGGGGAGAGGACGATGAGCGGCCAAGGTGGGCAAGGTGGACAAGGTGGACAAGGTGGACAGGAAAAGGACGCTCCGCTGTGCGCGCGCGTCTTCGACCGCCTCATCGATGAAGGCGACGTCGGCGCCGAGCGGGATCTGGCCGAGCATCTCGGTTCTTGTGTGACCTGCTTTCGGACCATGACCGAGCTGCGCGATGCGCCGCGGGTGGCCGAGGCGCTGCGCGGGGCGGCCGCCCCGCCGCTCCATCCGGCGCCGACCGAGCGATTTTGGGAGGAGCTGGCGGTGCGGACCACCGCGGCGGCGGCGGCGCTGCGCGGTCCCGCGCCGGTCGATCTCCGGCCGTCGCCGGTGTCCGCGGGGCGGGTGCGCCGGTGGTCGGTCTCCGCTCGGGCGCGGGTGGCTGTCGTCGCGACGGCCGTCGCGGCGGCCGCGGCCTTCGCGGTGGTGGCCCGGCGTCCGCCGGCGGTGCGTTCGTCGCAGGAACCCGCTCTGCGCGCGTCGGGCGTGGTCGCCTCCGTCGCGCGATCGGCGACGGACGACGAGGCGGGCGAGGTGGCGGCAGATGTCGCCGATCTCGACGGGACCGCGCTGCGACGGCTGCTGGATCGATTGAGTACCCGCGCACCCGCCGTGTTGACGTCGTTCGGCGCCGGCGATCCGGGGGAGGCGTCCGACACGCTCGGTGACGACGATCGGCGGGTCAACGACGAGCTGGCCGATCTCGACGGGACGGCGTTGCAGCGCGTGGCCAATTCTCTCGGGGGAAGCTCGCTGTGAGCGCGGGCCTGGGGAATGTACGGAAGGCGGGAAAGGTGGGGTCGACCGCGGCGCTCGCGCGCGGCATCGTGGTCGCGGGGCTGCTGGTCTGCGGGTCGGCCGCCGGCGCGGAACCACCTCCGCCGGCGCGTCCCAGTCCGCCGCCCGCCGCCAGCGACCACCGATCTCCGGACCAGCTGCGCAAGGAGGTGCTGGAGCGGATGCGGGCGCTGCGCGCCTGGCGCATCGTGGAAGGGCTCAAGCTGGACGAGGCGACCTCGGCGCGCCTGTTCCCGATCCTCGCGCGTTACGACGAGCGCGAGATGGTGATCGCCGCCGAGCGCCACGACATCATGCACGAGCTCGGTCCACTGACCGACGCGCCCCACCCGGATGACGCGCGCATCACCGCCTCCATCAACCGGCTGCTGGCGATTCGCGCCAAGCAGCGCGCGCTGGAGGACGATCGGATCAAGGATCTGCGCAAGGTCCTCACCCCGGCGCAGCAGGCGAAGCTGGTGATGTTGTTGCCGCGCCTCGAACGCGAGTTCGCGCGCTGGGTTCACGACGTCGCCGGTCACCCCGGCCGAGCGGACGACGAGCCCTAGAACGTATATCCGACGCCGCCGCCCAGATAAAAGGCGTCGAAAAAGCCACCCTCGAGGCGAGCTTCCCAGCCGCGTACTTTCGGCAGGCGGAAGTCGAGCCCGAGAACGACATTGATGATGGGCAGCGCGGGCGGAACCTCACTGCTCGGATGGTTTGCGGTTTGAAGCTGGGCTTCGTTACAGCTGGTGGAGGTGCAGGTCACATTCGCCGGATGGCACTGGGTGAGGTCGCCGGTGTTGGCATCGGTGCACATGCCGTCGTTGTCGACTGTCCGCACGATCGTACCGCCCACGATCCCGAGGCCGAACCCGGCGCCGTAGTGCATGCCGACCCAGTCCGTGAAGGTGGTGTGCCAGATGAACGCGGCGTCGACGCTGTAGAGCGCGAGGCTCTTGAATTGGACGAAGTTGGTGTCGGTCGCGGCGTTGTGTCCGCTGCCCAGCCAGTTGCCGTCGGAGGGGGACATGTTCTGATAGCCGAACGAGAGCACGAAATCGAAGTTCGCTTTTCGGCGGAAGAGCTCGATCCCGGTTCCCCACGACGACAGCGGGACGTTCTTCTTGGTGAAGAGGTTCAGCAGCCAGCCCGGGACGGTGACCCAGCGCAGCCGCGCCGCCACGCCGTACGAAAGATCCGGTGGGCGCGTCGGGCCGGCGTCCTCGGCCAGCTCGGCGGCCGGAACGCTGTCGCCGCCCGCCGCGACGGTGGCGGGCGCCCCGGTCGTACCGGTGGCGTCTTCCGGGGGCGTCTGCCGATCGGCCTGGGCCACCAGGCTCGCCCCCAGCTTGGACGGTGCCTCGTCGGCAGCGGCCCGTCCAGCGAGGGCGAAGAAAACGGCGAGCACGATCGGGGAAGCGCAGGGGCGACGAGACATGCCATCATCTCCTGGGTGGTGAAAGAATGACGGCCGCGATTATACACGTCGGCTTGCTGCTCGCCGCGCTCGCTCCCCCGGACGCCGGGGCGCCGGCCCGCGCGCCCGGGGATGGCGGTGCCGGTGCGTCCGCCAAGGTTTCGGCGCGTGCCGAAGTCGAAACGGCGCTGGGCAAGGCCGGCGGCGCCGAGCTGCAGCGGCTGGCGGCGACGGCCCAGGCGACGTTGATGATGATCGCCTCCGACCGATCCACGGCGGAGACGCTTCGGGCGAGGGCGCTCTCGGCTCTGGCCTATGCGCGGAACCTCCGGGCCCAGACCTATCTGGAGAATTTCGTGGTCGGTCGGACGCCGCCCCTCGACGCGACCGATCGCGTGTTGGTCCGGCACGCCGCCGTGGCGCTCGGTTGGCAAGGGGACGCGCGCCTGGTCGAGACGGTCGCGCCGCTGCTAGACAACGCGGACGCGGACGTCCGATTGGACGCCGCCATCGCGCTGGGCCTCGGTCGGACCCGCAGCGCGGAGGCGCCGCTCCGCGCCCGGCTGGCGACCGAGACCGACGCCGCGGTGCGCCGCCAGATCGAGGCGTCGCTCAAGGCCGTGACCGCGCCGCGCTGATCGGCGCGGGTCCGGGACGGTTTGGCCGGCGCGCGGCCGAGCCGGAACACCGCAAGCTCAGTCCAGCTCGGCCAGATCCGTTTCGACCAGCAGGTAGAGCGAGCGCAAGAAGGTCAGACGCTCCTCGGGATCGCCGAATTGATCCAGCCAGGATCGCAGCGTCTGCTGGCCGTCTAGCATCTCGAGCACCTCGCGCGGCGTTGGTCCGATCTTGAACGCCTCGGGTTGCAAGCGGTCACGGCCGGTGGCGACCGCCCGGAAATCAACCAGCGGCGCGAACCGCTGCTCCAACAGCTCGGCCGAAAGACTGAGTACCCCGGCCCCGAGGATCTCGAAGGTGTCGAGGCCGAGCGGGAAGTTGTCCTGCTGGTTAGTGACGCCGCGGTAGAACGCGAACGTTCCCTCGGTCCAGGCGAAGACGTCGATGACCCGGTCGCGCACCTGCTCCGAGAGCAGCCGAAACACGTCGAGCGGGCGCAGCATCCCCAGCGCGACCAGCGTGTCGCCCAGCTTGCCGTTGTAGTGCGGCAGCATGCTGAGCGCGAGCTCGAGCTCGGGGGGCCCCAGGATGCCCCGGCCCACCAGGTACTCGCCGAAACGCTCGCCGAGGTGGCTGGAGCTCACCGATTCGGGCGCGCCGCCCACCAGGAAGATCTCTTTCTGGACTTCGCCCAGCTCGAAATGTAGCAGGCCGGTCTCCCCGGCCAGCGCGAGGTCGCAGAAGAAACGCATCGGCGTGATGACGTTGACGTCGCCGGCGCTGTCGGGCGGGCGCTTCGGAGCGCCCGACACGAATCGGCCGACGTCGCTCGGGGTTCCCGTCTTGCCGGTGCCCTTCGGCCGCGTGGGCGCCTTGTGGGGCAGGCTTTCCCCGGGTTTCGACACGGGGGTGAAGCCGCGCGCCGACGAGCGTTCGGCGCTGTCGTCCGCCGGCCAAGGCTCTTCGCCCACCGCGGACGCCGCGTCCCCACCCGATTCGAAAGCCGGGAGGGGCCCGGAGGCGGTCGCGGCGTCCAGTGTCGCGGCGGAGACCAAGGTCGTCGAAGCGGGACCGAGCGGCGACGCCGGTGGTGGGGCCGCCGGTGCGGCGTTCTTGACCCGCGCGGCACCGGGATCCGCCGGGCGTCGCGCCGCGGCGGACGGTTTGGCCGACGCTTCCGGATTGGTCCCGAATAGCGTGCCGGAGAACGCGCGCAGGTCGCTGGGCCCGACCCGCTGCCCGGTCGAGAACAGATAGTCCGCCAGATCGTCGTGCAGCTCGGAGGCGCTCTGGTGGCGCTCGGCCGGATCCTTCTTGAGCGCGCGTCGCACGATGCGATCGAGCGCCGGAGAGAGGTCGGCGCCGTATTTGTCCAGGCGATCGAGGCGCGCGTCGCGCACCTTGAGCAGGACATCGAGATCGTTGGCGGCCGTGAACAGGCGACGTCCCGTGAGCAGCTCCGCGAGCACGACCCCGACCGCGAACAGGTCGCTGCGCGCGTCGATGGGCCGGCCGACCACCTGCTCGGGCGACATGTATCCGTACTTCCCCTTGAGCGTCCCGGCCTGGGTTTTCGACTCGCGGCTTTGCGCGTGGGCGATGCCGAAGTCTCCCAGCTTCACGTCGCCTCGCTTCGAAATGAAGATGTTCGACGGCGAGATGTCGCGGTGGACGATCTGCATCGGCTTGCCCTCCATGTCGCGGGCGTTGTGCGCGTAGTCGAGGGCCTCGAGCACTTCGTTGACGATGAAGATCGCCAGGTTCTTGGGCAGGTGAACCTTCTTCTGGGCGGCGGTGCGGAGGAGCGCGAGGGCGTCGAACCCCTCGACGTATTCCAGCGCGGTGAAGTACTGGCCCTCGACGTCGCCGAAGTCGAGAATCTGAACGATCTTCGGATGGGTGAGCTGGGCGGTCAGCTTCGCCTCGTCGATGAACATCGCGACGAAGTTTGGGTCGGCGGCCAGGTGCGGCAGGATCCGCTTGATGACCAGGACCTTCTCGAAGCCATGCGACGAGCTTATCCGCGCGCGGAAGACCTCGGCCATGCCGCCCAAAGCCAGTCGCTCGAGCAGCGTGTAGCGGCCAAATGCCACCGGCGCGACCGGAGGAGCCGTGGACATCGAAAACCGACTATACGGGGGGAGCTGGCGAGGGGAAACACCCCTCGGCTAGCTCAGCGGCGTTTTCCGAGGCTCTTGCGGAGCCGCAGCGGTTCGACCGTCTCGCCAGCGAGCTCCAGGGTGCGGTAGGCGGAACGCCGCGCGCGGGCCTGACTCTCTTCGGTGGTGGTGACCGCCACCAGCATTCGCTTTCCTTCGTCGTAGTACCGACGCTCCTCGTCGAGGATCTCGACGCCCATGAGCTGGGCGCTCTCGGTGTCGCCTTTGTCCTGGCAGAACGCGGCCAGGGCGGTCAGCCGCGCGATCGACAGCGCCTTGCCCGCCACATATCCGGCCGACGCACGTTCCTCGGGCGTTTGCAGCGAGCGCAGAAACGCGAAGAGCTTCGAGTATCCGCCATCGCGCGGGTCGTAGCCCACGACGCCCAGCGCCGTGAGCCGCGCCGAAAGCCGCCGGCATTGGCGCGCGCCGTCACCGCACTGCTCCGCGAGCGAGAGCTTCATCTCGAGATCGTCGCAGTCCGTGATCCAGAGGGCGGCCACCTCGGCCAGCTCTATGGCGCTCTTGAGCGCCATCCGGAGCGTGTCGGCGACCTCCACCCCCTCCTTGCCGAGCCCCTCACCCAACGCCGTGACCACCCGCTGGATCGACAGCTGGTTCTTTGCGTCAAGCTCACTGACGAAGTTTTCTGCTGCGACCATGGGGGTTGGGAATCGTAACTGAGGCAGAAAAATATGTACGGCAGACCATAAAGCGCCAGGCCGCTCCGTCCGATGTACAGCTTGCAGACCCTGCCACAGGTCGGCGTGCATCGCCAGCCGGTGCAGGCCCTCTGGGCAAATCTGTGCGGAGGTTGATCTCTTGGACGCGATCGGTGGACGTTCGACGAAGGCGCTGCTGGCGACGGTCTTCGCGATCGCGTTTTCGACCGGGGCGGCCGGATGCGGCGGCGAGGTCGGAGGTCCGGACCCGACGATGTCGGCCGCTTCGGAGGGTGTGCCCCACGCCAAACCCCTACACGACGACATGGTGGCGGCCGTCTCTCCGATTGGCGGGGTGGCTGTCGATCGCGCGCTATCGAGCGGCGGCGGAGCCGGTTCGCCCCCCAAGGTAATCTACCTCGTCTATGCCGACGGCAAGGCGCTCCCCCAGACTGCCTACGACGCCTGCACCGGGGTCGCGCCGAAGTTCAACTGCACCTTCGCCTCGACCCTCGAGGACTGCCAGCGTCAGATTCAGACCTACCTCGATCGCTGGTACGCCGACTTCAACGTCATCTTCACGCTGACCCGTCCGACCAGCGGCAACTACTACACCGAGGTCGTCTCATCGGGGGGCGGTACCTGGTGCGGCGTCGGCAGCACGGTCGCGGGCGTGGCACCCTTCCTCTGTCACGACCTGCAGGGCGGGGTGGCCTATACGCTCGACGGCGGCGAAAGCGCCCACGACACGGCGGTCATCATCGCGCAGGAGCAGGCCCACCTGCTTGGTCTCGAGCACGTCTCCGACACCAACGACATCATGTATCCGTTCATCTGCCAGAACTGCGACGGCTTCGAGAACCAGGCGGTCGCCACCACCGCCGATCGCTGCGAACGACAGACGCAGAACTCGTACCAGATGATGCTGAGCGCGCTGGGCGCGTGGGCCGGTGGCACGAAGCCGTCGGTCTTCGGCTGCATCGACGACACCCAGGCGCCGACGGTCTCCTTCGCGTCGCCCGCCAACGGCGCCACGATGGGGCACGATTTCACGGTGAAAGTAAACGCCCACGACGACTGTGATCTGGCCAACGTCGCGATCGACGTGACGCCGCAGGGGCTCTCGGCGACCGCCAAGAAGGGACCCTATCAATGGGATCTCACGGGCATCAACGGGGCGCAGACGATCACCGTCACCGCCACGGATGGCAGCGGCCACGCGACCGTCGCGACCCTACAGGTCTCGGCGCCGCCCGCCGACGAAAGTGACGTGCCGGATCCGGCCGGCGCCAGCGCGGCCGGTTGCACGGTGGCGTCCGGCGCCTTCGGCGCGGCCGGGTTACTGCCCTCGCTCACCATCCTGCTGGTGTTCGCCGGACGCGCCCGCCGCCCCGGCCGCCGTCGCCGCATCACCGGCGTCCTCGCCGAGACGTCTACCTCTACTTCGGAGTCTTAAAGGTCCCGATTAAGTAAGAACGCGTGAGGGAGAACGAGCTTGCTCGTTCGAGCTCGTCGCGGGGGGCGCGGGACCCTTTGGAGGGTCCCGATTAAGAATGCCCGGAGCGGCGACGGAGGGTCCACTCGAGTGCGAGCAGGCCGATTCCGAGCAGCAGCAGCAGCGGACGCGACCACAGCTCGACGGCGCGCTGGCGTCCCACGCGGACTTCGCGGGAGGGTCGGATCGTGACGTTCGGGAGCGCCTCGAACCGGTAGTCCCCGCCGCTGGCCTGGGCCAGCTCGCGGAGGATCTTATCGCGCGCGGCCACGTCGTCGAGCTCGGGTCCGCCCGCCCGGACCACGAAGGTCTCCTCCTGATTGACCACGCGTCCCTCGATCGTCGCGTTTCCGGCCAGGCGGTAAGCGCCCGGCGGCAGCGCGCCGATGTCCACCTGGGCTTCGCCGTCTCCGTCGGTGGTGACCGTGAGGCGCCGGAGCGGCTTGTCGATCCGCTCTGCGTCGGCGACGGTGACCACTACGTCGACCTTCGGTGCGGGCGAGTAGTCGGCGTGCATCGCGCGCACGCGCGCCGCCACCGGTTGGTTGCGCGCGTACTCCAGACGGTCGAGCTCGATGTGCAGCAGCATCAGCGCCGGATCGCGCACCAGCCAGCGGATCGCGTTCTCCCAGAAACGCTGGAACGCGCGTCCGTCATCGCCTTCGCCGGCGGCGAGAAAGCCCCAGTGCCAGGCGCTGTCCGTCAGTAGCGCGAGCGCCCGTCCCTTGCCGGGCTCACCGGCCACCAGCAGCGGCGCCGGTTTTCCGTCGGCGCCCTTGAGGCTGGGGTGCGTGAGCAGGGTCGTCGCGTTCGCCTTGGCGCGGGGGACGCGGTTGAGCCCCTCGAGCGGCGGGAGCTTGCCCCAGCGCAGCTCATTTTCGCGCGGGTCGAGTAGCAGCGAGGTGATGGGGTGCGTGCGTCCCTCCGCGCTGAGACGGGGCCTGAAGGCCTCCGTGCTCAGGTTGGGGTCACTCTCGCCCTCGAGGGTCGGTCCGATGGGCGGCAGCTCGACCGGCAGCACGTCGCGCAGCGCCGTGAGGCCGTAACCGCCGCTGGCGAACGACAGGTCGCCCCCGATCATCGCCAGCGCGCCGCCCCCCTCGACGTAGTCGCGCACGTTGGGCAAGAACGGCTCGACGCCGTAGGGGGCGTAGTTGAAGTTCTGGAAGATCACCAGATCGAACGAACGCAACTGCTCCTCGAAGATCTCGAAGGTCGGGAACGGGATCAGGGACAGATCGTCGCGGTTCCAGGGCTGCTCGTCGGTCTCGGTGCGCAGAATGAAAAACGACACCAGGTCGACGTTGGGATCGCGGCGCAGCATCGCGCGCACGAAGCGCTCGTCCCAGGAGGGACGGCCCGTGAGGTGCAGAACGCGCACCCGGTCGCGGATCACCTTGAGGGTGAACGACTGCTGGTTGTTGCTGGCCAGCGCCTCGCCCGCCAGGACCGGCGTCGAGATCCGGAACACGAAGTTTCCCGGATGGTCGGGGAGCCAGTCGAAGGCGATCTTCTCTTCCGAACGGTCGCCGCGCAGGACCACCCCACGCGTCGCGATGGGGCGACCGTCCCGTTCCAGCGTGACCTCGACCTGCCGATCCGCCAGGCCGGTCTGGCGGACCAGCGCCTCGATGCTGACCGGCGTGCGGACGAAGGCAAACCCGTCCGCCAGCACGGCAGCGATCGAGAGATCGCGCAGAGACTTTTCGCCCAGGCCAACCGTGTGGATCGGCGCGCCGAGCGCTTCGATCGCGGTGTGGGTGGTCGCGTCGAGCGGCCCCTCGCCGATCCGGCCGGTGTCGATCCCGTCGGAGATGAGCAGCACGGCGCCCAGATCCCGGCCGGCGTAACGCGCGCGCAGCTCACCCAGCGCCTCGCCGATGCGGGTGGCGTCGGCGGCCGGCGCCTCGCGCAGCGACGCCGTCGTGGCGGGTGAGACGCTTTCGCCGAAGGTGTAGAGGTCGACGTCGTGACCGGCCTTTTGCCAGGCCGCGATATCGGGGGCCGCGTGATCCAGGATGGCGGCCGCGCGTTCGGCGCGCGACGGTCCGCCGTCGGGCGGGCGCACCTCCATCGAGCGCGAGGCGTCCACCAGCACCGCGATCCGGTTGGGGACCCGGGAGACCTGCCGGAGCTCCACGGTCGGCTCGAGCGCGGTCACGAGACAGGCGATCACGCCGGCGGTGCGCAGCGCGAGCAGGACCCACCCGCGGGCGCGCCGCTCCTCGATGAGCGCCAGCCCCGACAGCGCGATCGCGAGGCCAGCCGCCGCGACCAGCAGCGCGACGCCCATCCGGCCGACGTGGCTCGATACGCCGAGCGCGATGCGCCAATCGTTGAAGCCGCCGGGCAGTCGAAAGAGGCCCATCATCGCGCGAACCGCCGGGTGCGAAGGATGTAGTCGATGTGCGCCTGTTCGGTCTTGTAGTCGAGGCAGAGGGCGTACATCACCAGGTTCACGCCCAGGCGGAAGGCCTCCTCGCGCTGGTCGTCGCCGCCCGGCGTGACCTCGTGCTCCCAGCGGCCGAACCCGTCGCGGGCCCAGGCGCCGGCGAGATCGTTCTGGGTGTAGACCACGGCCAGTCGCCGGTCGCGCTCGACCCCTTCCAGGTAGGGCGCGGCGATGATCCGGCCCGGGGCGCCGTGCAGAACGTAGAACGATTTCCAGAGGACGTGGCTGTCCGGGATCCGGATCGGCAGCTCGCCCGGCAGGGTCTGCGCCAGGAGCCGTCGCACCGATTCGTCGAAGCCACCGCCGGCGCGTCCCTCGCAGGAATCGATCAAGAGAAAACCGCCGTAGGTGATGTATCGCCGCAGCCGGGCGATGTCGCTCTCGGACGGCAGCGCAAAGCCGCGATCTCCCGAGAGCACCAGGAACGGATATCGAAAGAGGTTGGGATCGGCAAGACGCAGCTCGGCCGGATCGGATGCGGTCTGCACGCTGGTGCGCCGGACAATCTCCCAGGCCAGCCGTTTGAGCGCCGTGGGGCGCGAATCGGGCAGCCCGGGCAGGTTGAGGCGGGCGAAATGAAACAGCGATCGATCGCCGATGGCCCAGCTCCGCCGGGACAGCAGCAGCGCCGACAGGGAGGCGCCGGCCCAGAGGGCCAACCAGCGCCGCCGCGAGACGCGATCGGTCGCGCTCAGGATCCCACCCGCTTCGTCCCGGGGGAACTTTGCACTACACTGCCGCCGTCATGGTGAGGCTGATTCCGATGGCGATGCTCGCGTCTCTGTTGGGCCTGGCCGGCCGGCCGGCGCGGGCCGAGCGCGCTGCACCCGCCATAGATCGGAAGAGCACACGTCTGAACTCCAGTCACTGACCAATCTCGT
>CALAOV010000391.1 GCA_937889515.1 uncultured Myxococcales bacterium
GTTGCTTGGCACTGTACCGTTGCGTGGTGCCGCGCCGTTGCGCGCCCCGGGCGCGACGCCGCCGCGGTTCGGCCGGGGCGATCGGAGAGGCGAACCACGAAACGCAGGCCCGACCAGACGTCGTCGATAGCACAGACCTTGTTGTCGACCAGGCCGAGCGCCAGCCCGATCGAACGAACCTGCCCCTCGGTCAGATCGGTGACCACCCCCGACGATTTCTTGGGCCAGGCGATCCAGAGGCCGCCGGTGGGATCGAGGCGCGCGGCGAAAGCCGGCAGATCCCGCGCCAGATCCTTCACACTTCGCGCGAAGCAGACGATCACGTCGAATGGGTCGCGGCCCCGCCCGGCGGCGCGCGTCGTGACGCCCGGCGGGAGCTCGCCGAGCGTCGCCTCGAAATCGGCGGGCGCGCGCACCAGGCCCAGGCGGGCCCCGGGTTTGATCCCCAGCTTCCGCGGCAACGGTGTCCCGGAATACCCGGCGGCCATGACGGGCGCGATTGTAGTTCAGCTCCCGCGCGTCCGCGCGAGATCCACCGCTAGCTTCCCCACCACCGCCAGGACCACGACCAGCACCACGACCCGCACCAGACGGTCTCCCTTGCGCACCGCCAGGTGGGCGCCGGTCGCCGCGCCGATCGCGTTCGCGGCCGCCATCGGCAGCGCCACCCGCCACACGATCAGGCCGTGCGCCGCGAACAGCGTCATCGCCGCCAGGTTCGAGGCCAGGTTCACCACCTTGGCGTTCCCCGAAGCGCGCGTCAGCGCGTCGCCGAACACCGTCGCGAAAGCGATCACCAGCATCGAGCCGGTCCCCGGCCCGAAAAAGCCGTCGTAGGCGCCGAGGCCGAAGGCGATGGCGACGAGCGCCACCCGCGCGGCACCCGGTGGCAGCGCCGTCGGCCGCGGCGCGACGTTGCGCTTGGCCAGCACCACCACCGCCGCGATCACCAAGAGCCCGATGACGATCCCCCGCAGCGGCGCCAGCGGAATGGCCAGGACCCCGCGCGCCCCCAGCCAGGACCCGACGAACCCCGCCCCGAACCCCAGCGCTGCCCGATCGCGATCGATCGCGCCCCGGCGCCAGTAGGTGATCGCCGAGGTGGTGGCGCCGAACACCGCCTGGCCTTTGTTGGTGCCGAGCGCCAGCACCGGCGGCAAGCCCGCCGCCAGCAGCGCGGGCAAACTGACGAGGCCGCCTCCGCCCGCGATCGCATCGACCAGCCCCGCGCCGAAGGCGGCCGCCGCCAGCAACGCGATGAGCGGGAGTCCGAGCGCGAAGTGACCCACGGCGCCTAGGATGAGCTTGGAACCCCACGCTTCGTCACTACCTTTCGAGAGTAATGGCAATGAATCGTTGGGGCGGATCGGTTTCGGCCATGGTGCTGGTCTCGGGGTTTCTGTGGGGCGGATGTAGCAAGGACATCTTCGACGTCACCGTCGAGCTCGGCTCCGAGACCTACAGCGCCGATGTCGGGCAGCAGACGGGCACCATCCCGACGATCGCCTGCAACCCGCACTATCCCGGTGTCTGCAGCGCCGCCACCGTGGTCGCCCCGAACGACGTGGCGGCGGCAGGTCCGGTCACGGTCGCCGTGACCCCGGGGTGCGACGGCACGACGAATCTCTGCTTCGCCCAGGTGAGCGCCCGCGTGGTTTATCCCGTGAGCGTGCTCCAGGACGACGGCTTCGTCACCGCGGTGGCGCAGCGATCGCTCTCCTTGGTGCGGCTGGCCGAGCTGGCCTACACGGTCCCCACCAACACGCTGACCTTCGACGTCCCCTCGGTCGACATCTACGTGGGACCGGCCGGTACCCTGACCGAAACCGATCCCGGCGTGGTCCAGGTGGGCAGCATCGTCCCCGTCCCCGCCGGCACGCCGTTCACCAACCCGATGAACCTCACCATTGCCGACGGCTCGCCCGGCCGCGCCCTGATCGAGCAGAGCATCCAGGCCCAGCAGACCTTCGTCTTCGTTCTGACGCTGTCGCCCCAGATCGAAGCGGGGGCCCCGGTCCCGGCCGGGGCCATCGAGGTCGATCTATTTCCGCAGGTCGACCTGGGTTTCTAGATCGAATTCGAAAGTGGTGCGTCCGAAAGGACATGGCCACCAAAGCTCCGACCCGAATCCTCCGTTCGCTCGCGCTCCTGCTGCCTTTGCTCGTTGCGGCAAAGACCCCCGCCGGGGTCGTCGTCGCGCCGATGGCGGCGCCGATCGGCCTGACTGCCTCGGACGGCGCCGGGCTCGATCTGGTGTCGCTCACGGCGGACGCGGTGGTGAAAGACCCCCTCGCCTTCACCGAGCTGCACCTCACCTTCCGCAACCCCGAAAACCGGGTTCGCGAAGGGCGCTTCCGGATCACCCTGCCGTCCGGCGCCACCGTGAGCCGATTCGCGATGCGGATCGGCGATCGCTGGCAGGAGGGCGAAGTGGTCGAGCAGCAGGCGGCGCGGGTCGCCTACGAAGATTTCCTGCACCACCGCCAGGATCCGGCGCTGCTGGAGAACGAAGCCGGCAACGAGTTTTCGGCGCGCGTGTTCCCGATCCCGCCGGCGGCGACCAAGGAGATCGTGGTCTCCTATTCGCAGGGACTCACCCGGGCCAGCGAGCCCTATCGGCTGCCGCTGCGCGGGCTGCCCCGGCTCGGCCTGCTGCGGGTCCATGTCCAGGTCGACGGTGCAGGCAAGACCGCCGATCTGGACCGCCACGACTTCGTCCCCGATCGGGATTTCGAGGTTCCGCACGCCGGCGGCGGCGCGCCCGCCCACCTTGGCCTGCGCGACGATAACCTGGTCGTCGCGCGCATCGTCCCGCTGGCGGCGGACAACCGGCGCGACGAGGTCTCCGCGCTCTACGTGTTGGTCGACACCAGCGCCTCGCGCGCGCTCGGCCTCGGCGACGAGATCGCCGCACTCGAGGGTCTGCTCTCGGAGCTGCGCGGCGCCGGCGATCCGACGATCACGGTCGCCGCGTTCGATCAGGACGTGGTCCCCATCTTCACGGGCAGGGCCAGCGCCGCGGGGGGCTTGATCCGTCAGCGGATCCTGGCCCGCCGGGCGCTGGGCGCCTCGAACATCGATCGCGCCCTGGCCTGGCTGGCGGAAAGCGCCAGGCGCGAGGGCGGCGCGGCCCACGCGCGGGCGTTGCTGGTGAGCGACGGTGTCGCCACCGCCGGCGAGATCGGCGCCGACAAGCTGCGGGCGCGCGTGGCGGCGCTCGGCGCGGCCGGCATCGGGCGCCTGGACGCGCTGGCCGTGGGCGGCATCCGCGACGACGTTCTGCTCTCGAGACTGGTCACCGCTGGGTTGCCGCGCGACGGTGTGGTCCTCGACGGCACGCAACCGGCGGCGACGCTGGCGAGGCGCCTGACCCGCGCCACCCGATCGGGCGTCAAGGTCGAGGTCGACGGCGCCGGGTGGGTCTGGCCGAGTGTGCTCGACGGCATCCAGCCCGGCGACGAGGTGCTGGTCTACGCCGACCTCCCACGCGATCGGCCGTTCCAGCTCAAGGTCGGCGGGGCCCGGCTGCCTCTCGCTGGGGCGCTGGATCCGGCGCCGCGGCCATTGCTGGAGCGGGCCTGGGTGCAGGCGCGCATCGCGCGCGTCCTCGAGCAGCGCGACGCGTTGGCCGGTCGCGACCGCGATCTGGCTCAGGCGCTCAAGAAGCAGGCCATCGAGCTGTCCGTCCAGAACCGCGTTCTCTGTCCGTTCACGTCGCTCCTGGTGCTGGAAACGGAGCAGGACTACGCGCGCTTCGGCATCGAGCGGCGCGCGCTGGCCGACATCCTGACCGTCGGCCCGCAGGGGATCGCGTTTCTCCATCGGACCGAGATCGCCGCGCCGACGCCACCCCGCGAGCTGGTACGGAATGACTCCGCCGAAAAGAGCATCTCGGCCAACGTCCGTCCGATGGACAAGGACGTCCGCGTCGATCGCCTCGCCAAGGGCAAGATGGACAGCTCGCGGGCAGCCGATGACGACAGCGCAATCGCGATGGAAGAGGCGGCCCCGAGCGCCCCGGAGCCCCGCGCGGCGAGGCGCGAGATGCTCGACAGGGCGACGGCCGGCGCGCCCCCACCGCATCGCCAGGCGTTCCCGGCACCCGCGGCGACGGCCGCCCCTGCTTCCGGCGCCATCGCCCTCGGCGGACGCGACGAGGGCGCCGGGGGCCTGGCCGCCTCGAAAGGCCGCTCCCGCGGGGGCGTCTTCTCGCCCGCGCCCCCACCGCCGCCGATGCCGCCCCCGATGCCTCAGGCCGACATCGCACCCGCCACCGGGCCGCTCAAGAGCGTGCTCGATCTGATTCATACCGGCCGCGCCCGCGAGGGCCTGGCTCAGGCCCTCGCCTGGCGCGGGCGCGACGCCGGCGACGTGCTCGCGCTGGTCGCGCTCGGTGAATCGTGGGAGGCGCTCGGCGCCGAGCCCGACGCCGCGCGCGCCTACGGCTCGATCATCGATCTCTTCCCGGGGCGCGCCGACATGCGACGGTTCGCGGGCGAGCGGCTCGAGCACGTGCGAACGGGCGCCGCGCTGGCGCTGGCGATCGACAGCTACCGCAAGTCGGTGGAGCAGCGCCCCGACCACCCGGCCAGCCACCGCCTGCTCGGATTCGCGCTGCTCAAGGCGGGTCACCCGCGCGAGGCGTTCGACGCGATCGCCGTCGGCGCCGCGCAGAAGTATCCGGCCGGCCGTTTCGCCGGCGTCGATCGCATCCTGCGCGAGGACCTGGGCCTGGCGGCCGCCGCCTGGATCCGCGTCGACCCGGCCCGCGCCGGCGAGATCCACACCCGCCTGGCCCGCGCGGGCGGCAGCGCGGAGCCCGGTCCGTCGCTGCGCTTCGTCCTCAACTGGGAGACCGACGCCAACGACGTCGACTTCCACATCGAGGACGGCAAGGGCGGCCACGCCTACTACGGCGCGCCCCACCTGCCCTCGGGCGGCGATCTCTACGCCGACGTCACCACCGGCTATGGCCCGGAGTGCTTCACCATCCGCGCCGCGGCCGCCGCCCGCGCGGTCCCCTATCACCTCCAGGCCCACTACTTCAGCCGCGGCCCAATGGGGTACGGCATGGGCAAGCTCGAGATCATCGAGCACGACGGCCACGGAAACCTCCGTTTCGACGAACGCCCGTTCGTCATCATGCAGGACGGCGCCTTCGTCGACCTCGGCACGGTCGGCGCGGGCGCGCTCGGCACGCGGATGGTCGCCGGCCGCGGCGCGATCGCGGTGCCCGCCCGACGCTAGGCGGCGCAGACGAAAGCAGATTCCAGTCGTCGGCTTGACGCGACAAGGCCGGAATGGGATCGTTACCTCCATAAAAGGAGGGGCCGCCCCATGAGTTTTCCCGGCCTTCGCGCCTCTTCCGCGCGCTTAGTTCCGTTGTCCCTGTCGCTGGTGATCTGCCGATCGGCCGCCGCGCAGGTCGTGGAGCCGAATGGCACGGCCGTCCCCGGCCCCACCACCGACGCGGTCTCGCTCCAGCAGTTCTTTACTGCCCAGAACGAGGCGATCAACGCCGTCACCAACGCGTCGATTACGCCGGCCACGTTTCTCCCGCTCTGCGACTTCCAGGCGACACTAGTGCTCAGCCAGTCTTCGGCCTCCGCGGGCCTCTCTTGGTACAACGTCCCGACCAACGCAATGGCGACGCCCGCGCCGCTCTACCCGATCGGCACACCTCCGCTCGCGCTTGGGGCAACGATCGGCAGCTCCGACATCCGGAGCAATGCCGGCTATCTGGGTGGTCTGATCGGCTTCGCGCTGATGAAGAACCTCGGCAACGGCTACGTGCCCGTCTACTACTCCGAGGACATGCGCAACGTCGATTGCACGGGCTGCACGACGCCCGGCTACTGGAAGATGATGCTGTCGTATCAATCCACGGTGACGCCGAACTCGTACTACATGGCCTGGGAAGACTGGGAGGGGGCCAATTCGACCAGCTGGCCCGACGACGGCGACTTCAACGACAAGGTCTTCAAGGTCACCGGCGTCGTCTGCAATGGCGGCGGCGTGCCGTGCAACACCGGCCTTTTGGGTGTCTGCTCGCTCGGCGTCACCCAGTGCCAGGCCGGCGGAACCATCATCTGCAAGCAGACGGTGACGGCCACCCCCGAGATATGTGACAACCTCGACAACGACTGCGACGGTACGGTCGACAACGTCACCACCGGATCGAGCATCTGCCCGACCAGCCAGGTCTGCGTTCAGGGGACCTGCACCAACGCCTGCGACGGCCAGGAATTTCAGTGCCAGCTCGGCTGGCAATGCGACAACGGAATATGCGTCGATCCGAGCTGCGTCGGCGTCACCTGCAAGGCGGGCCAGATCTGTCGGGGCGGAACCTGCGTGGGCGGCTGCGACGGCGTCCAGTGTCCCCTCGGCCAGGAATGCCAACTGGGCGTCTGCATCGATCCGTGCGCCGGCGTCTCCTGCCCCAACGCGATCTGCGATCACGGCGCCTGCGTGACGGTCTGCTCCTGCCAACCCTGCGGAAGCGGACAGGTCTGCACCAACGACGGTCACTGCGTCGACACCGGCTGCGACACGTTGACCTGTCCGGCCGGGCAGGTCTGTCGGACCGGCGCCTGCGTCGACGCCTGCACCGGCGCGATGTGCCCGGGCAATGCCGCTTGCCACAACGGCGTCTGCGACATGCCGCAGAACGGACAGACCACCGGCGCCGGCGGCACGACCGGCGCGGCCGGCGCGGGAAACAGCGGCGGCAGAGGCGGTCAGGGAGGCT
>CALAOV010000392.1 GCA_937889515.1 uncultured Myxococcales bacterium
GCGGGCGCCGGCGGGCGCGGCCGACGAAACGACCGCGAGGGCGAGCGCCACCACCCACACCGTCCACCGCCCGCTGGAGATCCGCCTGCGCCGCATGATCTCGACCGATATTTTTAGGGTATGGTCCCGTCCCCAGCAAGGACCAAGGACCCCCGAGGAGTCATGACGGCCGAGGAAAAGAAACGCTCGAAGGCAAAATCCCCGCAATCCGGTGCGCCCAAGGACGCCCAGGCGTCCCAAGCGCCCAGTCCCGAGGAGGCCCGGGTGCGGCTCGCCGGCACCGGCCGCAACGATTCCTGCCCCTGTGGCACGGGCAAGAAATACAAAAAGTGTCACCTGCCCGCCGACGAACAAGCGGCCGCACCGCCGCCGTCCGCCCCCGACGCGCAGGAGCTGCTGCAGAACGGTTGGCGCCTCTTCGAGCAGCGCCGGCCCGGCGCCGCCGAGAAGGAGTTTCGCGCGGCCCTGGCCGTCGCGCCGGATCTGACCGATGCGCGGGTCGGCATCGGCATGTCCCGTCTCGCGGCCGACAACGCGGCGGGCGCCAAGGAGGAGCTGGGCGCCGTGCTGGAGGCCGGCGCGGCCAAGGCCGAGGCGCTGCGCGCCGCCGGGACCAAGGACGCCTTCAGCCAGCCGGAAGCGCAGCCGTACATTCGCGCGGCGCACGCCCTCGGTTGCCTGGCCTACGACGAAGAGCGCTACGAGGACGCGGCCAAGGATCTGGCGCGCGTCTACGACATCGATGAGGGGACGGTCGGGATCGAGGCGCGGCTCATCGCCGCCAAGGCGCTCATGAAGCTGGAGCGCGGCGCGGACGCGGCGGCCTTGCTGGAGCCGGCGACCAAGATCGAGGCCGGCAAGGGGCGCGCCGAGCTGGGTCTGGCGCTGGCGCGCTTCTCGGCCGGGTCCGAATCCGAAGCGCACGCGGCCCTCAACGTCGCGCTCGATTCGAACCCGAACTACGGCAAGGCGCTGCTCGGGCGCATTCGCCGGCGGGTCGAGAACGTGGCGGCTGCCCAGCCCGGCTCGCTGGAAGAGGCGCTGCTCTACACCCAGACCTATGGCGATGTCTGGACCGACGCCGCCAAGGCCTTCCTCGAGAAGGTGCTGGACGAGCGCGCCCTGGCCAAGAGGGCGGGGGCGGGGGCGCCCGAAGACGCGGCGCCCGAAGACGCGGCGCCAAAAGACGGGGCGGAAGACACCAACCCCGACGGCGCCGCGCCGCCCGCCTGATCACCCGCCCGATTACTTCTTGGCGGACTTCAGCTCCGTCAGCCAGTCTTCGATCTTCTTGCTCCGCTTGTCGAGCTCCGCGGTCTGCTCGGTGAGCGCCTGCTTGTCGCCGCCGAACGAGGCCTCCAGCGCGTCGGGATAGTCGTTGGCCAGCGCGTTCAGCATCACGTCGTAATCGGTCGTGACGTTCGAATTGCCCCCCTTCGGATCGATGGTCGCCATCTTCTTGGCCGTCGCCTCGATCGCCTTCTGCTGGGCGTTCCGGATCTTCTCGACGTCATCTTTGGTCTTGGCCTTGTCGAAGGCCGCCCGGTACTTCTTGATCGCGGCGAAGGTCTCCTTGTGCAGCGGCAGCTTCCCTTTGTCGTAGGCCAGCAGGCGCTTCTGCTCCTCGCTCGCCAGCTCGGTCGCCAGCTTCTTGTCGGCGGCCTGGCGCTTCGCGATCCGGTCGGCCAGCGAAAGCCCGTCCGGGTTGGCGACCATCTTCGGCTTGACCGCCGCATCGGCGGCCGACGGGGGGGCCGCTGGCGGTGGGGGCATCGGCGCGGCGGCCGGCGCCGGGCTCGGTGGCTCCTCCTTCGAACAAGCGAGGGCGAACCCCATCCCAAAGATCAACGACCACCTGGCAATCGCTCCACGCATGAGGACCTCCCGCGCCGGTGCGGCGACGGCGCAGTATCGACAAGCCCGCCCCCGGACGCAACCGCGGCGCGCCTGGGAGAGGCTATTCTAGCGGTGGCCATGCCTCTATTTGGTGACAGAGCCCGGATCCTCGTCGAACGCTTGGCGCGCCTCGGCGTCCGCGACGAGGATCTGGACGAAAGCTTCGTCCATGCCGGTGGCAAGGGGGGGCAGAACGTCAACAAGGTCGCGACCTGCGTCGTGCTGGTTCACCGCCCGACCCGGATCGCGGTCAAGTGCCAGCGGGAGCGGACCCAGGGGGCGAATCGTCTGATCGCGCGGCAGATGCTGGCCGACAAGATCGAAGAGATGAAGCTGGGCGCGGCCAGCCGGCGGCAGCAGGAGGCCGAGAAGGTTCGGCGTCAGAAGCGCCGCCGATCGCGGCGGTCGAAGCAGCGGATGCTGCGCGACAAGCACGCGGTCTCGGCCAAGAAGGCCATGCGAGGCAAAGTCGATGAGTGAGGTCGGCGGCGCCGAGCTCTATCAGGCGCTGGCCCCGATCTACGACGACTGGCAGGCCAGCGACGGCATGACGCCGTTCGCGCTGGTGACCGGCGCGAAGCTGGCGCCGCTGCTCGAGCGCGAGGCCCGTGCGCGCGCGGCGCTCGGCGCTCGGGCTACCGGTCGCGGGTTTTCGTTTCTGGACGTCGGCTGTGGCACCGGGACCCTGCTCGGCTCGCTGCGGGCGCAGCAGCCGACCTGGCGGCTGGCGGGCCTGGACGCGAGCGCGGCGATGCTGGCGGTCGCGGCCCGAAAGCCGCTCGCCCACACCATCGGGCTCGTCGGGGCGACGCTCGACCGACCGTTCCCCTTCGTCCGGGCGTTCGACGTGGTCGGCGCTTTCTACGACACGCTCAACCATCTGCCCGATCCACCGGCCCTGGCGCGCGCCTTCGCGGCGCTCTGCGCGGTCGTCCGCCCGGGCGGCCTTCTAGTCTTCGACCTCACCAACCGGCGGGGCTTCGAGCGGTGGTGGCGCGGACGGAATGACTTCAGCGGACCGGGCTGGCGGATCTCCGTCGAGGCGCGCTTCGATCCCACGCACGAGATCGGGCAGGCCCAGGTGACCATCGCGGCTGGCGGAGCCCCCAGCCGATCGTTCCAGCTCCTCGAGCGGCACCTGCCCGAGCCAGACGTCGGACGCGCGCTGATGGCGGCGGGGTTTGCCGTCGAGCGAACCGAAGGCTGGGCTCCGTTCGCCGCCGACGTGGAGGGCAAGACATGGTGGGTGGCCCGCCTGCCTTCTAACTCGCATATTAATGGTCGAATCGACGTCGTACCGTAGCGCCAATGTACGAGCGGTGCGTTATTTAAGACATCGAAACGTCATCTTAAATTTAGTGGCTCATAAACATCTGGACGAGGTGGCCAAATCGACGTAGGTTTCTTGGATACCTGAAAGAAAGCGAGGTTTCCGTGTCCGTAACTCCTCTGGCCCGCAAGACACCTTCCGAAACGACCACCACCCGACCGGCCGCGGTCGCCCCCGCCAAGCTGCAGACCGGCGCCGAGGCGCTCATCCGCTGTCTCGAACGGGAGGGGGTCGAGTACATCTTTGGCCTTTCGGGCGGCGCGGCCATGCCGATCTTCGACGCGCTCGTCGATTCGAAGATCAAGCTGATCTTGGTTCGGCACGAGCAGGGCGCGACCCACATGGCGGACGGCTACGCGCGCGCCACCGGCAAGCCGGGCGTGGTGCTGGTGACCTCCGGCCCCGGCGCGACCAACACGGTGACCGGCATGCTGACCGCGCTCATGGATTCGGTGCCGATGATCGTGCTCACCGGCCAGACCATCTCGCCGATGCTGGGAAAGGACGCGTTCCAGGAAGCGGACGTGACCGGCATTACCTATCCGGTGGTCAAGCATTCGTACCTGGTGAAGGACGCCAACGACATTCCACGGATCGCCCGCGAGGCCTTCTACCTGGCGACCTCGGGCCGGCCCGGGCCGGTGCTGATCGATCTGCCGAAGGACATCACCAGCGGCCCCTGCACGGCGCCGTTCGTGGACGAGGTCGATCTGCCCGGGTACTCCATTCCGGGACACGCCGACGCCGACGATCTGAAGAAGACCGCCGCGCTCATCGCGCGGAGCCGCAAGCCGGTGCTCTACGTGGGCCACGGCGCGGTGATCTCGGGCGCGGGGCCGGCGATCATGGCGCTGGCGGAGAAGCTCCAGGCGCCGATCGTGAACACGCTGCTCGGCAAGGGGGCCTGTCCCGAAGACCATCCGCTGCACCAGGGGATGCTGGGCATGCACGGCACCGCCTACGCCAACAAGACGGTCATGAACTGCGATCTCATCATGGCGATCGGCGCCCGCTGGGACGATCGCATCACCGGCAAGCTCAGCGAGTTTTGCGTGGGCGCGACCAAGATCCACGTCGACATCGACGTGGCGGAGTTCAACAAGATCGTCCGCCCCGACGTGAGCCTGGCGGGCGACGCGCGCCTCGTGATCGAAGACCTGCTGCCTCTGGTTGGCAAGCTCGACACGGCGGATTGGCTCAAGGAGATCACCGACTGGCGGCGGCAGTATCCGCTCAAGTACGCCAAGCGCGGCGGCCTGCGAGCGCAGCACGTGCTCGATCGGCTGGATGCCCTCGGCGGACGCGACTGCATCCTCGCCACCGACGTGGGCCAGCATCAAATGTGGGCGGCGCAGTTCTGCCGCACCACCAAGAACCGGCACTGGCTGTCGTCGGGGGGCGCCGGCACCATGGGCTACGGTTTCCCGGCGGCCATCGGGGCGCAGTTCGCCTGTCCCGACAAGAAGGTCTGGTCGATCTCGGGCGACGGCGGCTTTCAGATGACCATGGCGGAGCTGGCCACGGCGGCGCTGCACAAGCTGCCGGTCAAGATTCTGATCATCAACAACAGCTACCTGGGCATGGTGCGCCAGTGGCAGGAGCTGTTCTTCGACAACCGTCTTTCGGGGGTGGACCTGGAAGGGAACCCGGATTTCGTCAAGCTGGCCGGCGCCTACGGCATCAAGGGCTGGCATGTGAAGCGACCGGCGGATGTCGACCGCGTCATCAAGGCGGCCATGGCCTGGAACGAAGGTCCCTGCCTCATCGAGGCCGAGGTGATCAAGGAGGACAACGTGTTCCCGATGATCCCGGCGGGCGCCGCGCTGCGGGACATGCTCATCGAACGCCCCAAGCAGAAGATGGCCAAGCCCGAAGGGAGCACCTAGAGATGTCCGCCGTCGCCTTGAACATCGCGCCGCTGATGCCGGCGGCGCCGCTGCACACGCTGTCGATCCTGGTGCGAAACAAGCCGGGCGTGCTGGTTCGCGTCGCGCTCATCTTCTCGCGCCGCGGGTACAACATCGAAAGCCTGGTGGTGAGCGCCGACGTCGCCAACGGTGACTTTTCGCGCATGACCATCACCTGCAGCGGCGATCCGGAGACGCTGGAGCAGATCATCAAGCAGGTGACCAAGCTCATCGACGTGGTGAGCGCCTTCGACCACACGGGCCAGGCGGTCTACGAGACGGAGGTCGCGCTCGTGAAGCTGGAATGCAAGCTCACCGAGCGGACCGAGATCCTTCAGATCGCCGAGCTCTACAGCGCCAAGGTGGTCGACTACGGGGCCGATTCGCTGATCGTCCGGATCGTGGGCGCGGCGGAGAAGCTGGACATCTTCCTCAGCCTCCTGCGCAGCTACCAGATCGTCGAGCTGGTCCGCTCGGGCAAGATCCTGATGACCCGCGGACTGGCGACGACCTAGCGACGGCGTCCAGCGCGATTTAAATGCTACGCCCGGTGCGCGGAGCGGCCGGCTTCGACCCGGTGCTGGGCCACCTTGTAGCTGTCAACGCTGCTGCGAAGCAGGGTCCAGGCGTGTCCGATCTTCTTACCCTTGATGCGGCCCACTTGAACCGCCTTGCTGACCGCGGACCGCGTCACCCCAAGAAATTTTGCGGCCTCGGTAACGCTGATGATGTCCTCTATCGGTATCCGCTCGTCACCCGGATCGGGAGCCAGGGTTCCCTGACGGATCCCCGCGCGATCCGCGATGTCCTCCGCTGCCAGAAAGAGTGGAGAGTCGTGAATCTCACGGGTGACGCGCGCCTGACCCTTGAGAGGATACGCGCCGGGACCGCAGACGGAACGCTCCAGTGAGAAGTAGTCCTGGTCTTCCATCGCACGCTGCATGAGCGCGAAGAGGAATTCCATATCGTCCCTCGGCAGGACGGAGAGATCGAGACCCTTGCCGTTCAAGAGCAGATACTTCATGAGCGCCCCTCTAAGAAGAAGAGTAGCATTTGCTACGTATTTAACAACCAAACCCTCAAGCCGCGGTTGCGCCTTCAGGGGCGCTTGGCTGGGATTACCTTGCCTTCTCCTCCAGCATACGCGACGCGCCACAGTGCTTTCTGGCCGAGTCGATGAGCAAGCTGGCCAAGGTACCCGTCGAGGTCGCTCAGTCGGCCGAAGGCGATCCCGATTTCGTATCGCCATGAAACGTCATATTCAATCTGGCCCGACTCGGGATTGCGCCACGCACCCGTGAGAGGCTTGTCGGCGGCCAGAGACCAGCCGTCGAATCTGTCTTCGAGATCGCGTCTGATCCCATTCTGGACCGACCTCGGATAGGGCCTGCCCTTGCGGTCGTAGATGGGCACCAGAAACTGAACGACGAGGACCCGGGCGTCCGTTTTCCGCTCGTCGCCCATCGCCGCGCCACAAGATAGCCGAATTGTGTCGAGCACAATGATCGAGGCTCGCGCCTGCAGACCGCGGCGGATCTTGACGCGGTCGAACGGGCGCGATACTGCGAAGCGGTTGCCCTCTAGAAGATCCTCGATCGCTACCGGACCATCGAGCCACCCGCGCATCGCGCGGATTCTGCCGGTCGTTGCGTTTCTGCTCGCGACCTGCGGCGGGGCGCCCAGGAACGCCCCGAGCCTGGACGCCCAGTCCGCCGCCGTCGCCGCGCCTGCGGTCGAGACCGTGGCGCCGCCCGCTCCGACGAGCGCGGGAGGCGACCGGACCGCGTTCGACTTCATCGCCAACCGCGTGCACGCGGTCTCCCAGCGCGACGGCCGGCTGGTCGTCGACGCGGGCGGGCTCGATTTTCTCAAGTACATCGACGGCGGGTGGAAGACCTCCTGGCTGCTCGGCCAGAAGGATGAGGGACGGCCGGCGGCGCTGGTGGCGGGCCTCTCGGCGCTGGTCTTCCTGCCGATCGATCGCGACGGCGACGGCGCGGGCGGCGCCCCCGGCCCGGCGCCGAGCACGCTCTCGGTCACGATGCGTGCGCTGGCGCCGCAGCAAAAGGTGTCGGTCTTCGTCAACGAGAAGCCGGTCGGAACGCTGGATATCGCGACCACCCCCAAGCGCTACGATCTGAACATCCCCGCCGAGGCGCTCCACGCGGGCGACAACCGCCTACGTATGACCTTCAAGAGCGCCGCCAACATCGCGGGCGGCAAGCGCGCCGCGGCGGCCGTCCAGCAGATCGCCTTCGGGCCGGCCGCGCTCGGCCCCGCGCCGGCCGACCTGGCTATCACAGAGACGCGCGACGCGATCCTCGGCGGCGTGCGCCGGCGGGCGCTCGTGTCGGGTGGGCACGACGGGCGGATCTCGTACTACGTTCAGCTCCCCAAGGACGCGCACCTGGCGGTCGGCACCGGCGTGGAGGCCGGGGCGGGCGGCACGGCGCTGGTGCGGGTCGCCGTCGACGGCGCGCCGACGCGGACGCTGCACGAGGGACCGATCGCGAACCACTGGAACGACCTCCGGCTGGATCTGGGCTCGGCGGCGGGCCACGCGGCGCGCATCGATTTCGTCAACCGCGGCGGTCCGGGCGCCTGGGCCGAGCCGCGCATCGTCGTGCCGGCCCCCGCTCACGTCGCGCCGCCGGTCCCGCAGCCCCGCTTCGATCACCTCTACGTCTGGATGGTCGACACCTTCCGGGCCGACAAGATGCACGCCTACAACCCGAAGACGCGGGTGCTGACCCCCAACTACGACGCCTTCGCCGCCGACGCGACCCGCTTCGCCTGGGCGCAGGTCGCCGGCACCTGGTCGCTCCCCTCGCACGCGTCGCTCTTGACCGGCGTCTACCCGACGGTGCACCGCGCGACCGCGGCCGACTCGAAGCTCTCGCCCACCGTTCCGTTCATCGCCGAGGAGCTCAAGCACGCCGGCTACAAGACCGGGATGTTCTCGTCGAACGGCTACATCTCGTCGAAGTGGGGTTTCGACCGCGGCTGGGACATCAACCGCAACTTCATCCGGGAATCGCTCCCCAACGGCGCCGACTATCTGTGGAAGACGGCCAAGACCTGGATGACGCCGCTGCTCGCGAAGAAGCAGTTCCTCTATCTGGCCACCATCGAGCCGCACGTCGCCTACACGCCCAAGAAGGAGTTCCTGGTCAAGTACTGGAACAAGCCCTATGTCGGGCCGATAAGGCCGGTGCAAACCGGCGTGCAGCTGGGCCTCATCAAGGTCGGCAAGCTCAAGGTCAACGACAACGACAAGGCCTATCTGGAGGCGCTGCACGACGCCGAGATCACCGGCAGCGACGCGCTCTTCGCCGGGTTCATCGCCGACCTCAAGAAGATGGGCGTCTACGATACGTCGGTCGTGATCGTCGTCTCCGATCACGGCGACCAGTTCTACGAGCACGGCAGCGTCGGCCACGGCGACACCGTGTACCAGGAGCTGACGCACGTTCCGCTCATCATTCGCGCGCCGGGGCTGCTGGCGCCCGATCACGTCGTGAACGCCGACGTCGAGGTGATGGACCTGGCGGCGACGCTGCTGGATCTGGCCGGCGTCAAGCCCGACCCGCAGATGGAGGGGACCACGCTCGTCCCGCTCTGCTTCGACGAGGTGGGCGTCTCGCCCCGCGCCGCGCTCACCGTCGACGGGCAGGTGGCGCGCGGCCTCAAGGTCGATCGCTATCGCCTGGTGCACAAGGGCTTCGGCCACATGGAGCTCTACGACGAGCTCACCGACCCGCGCGAGCAGAAGGACGTCGCCGCCGATCGCCCGATCGCGCTACGCGGGATGCGCGGCGTCCTGGGGCTGCTCTACGCCTACGAAACGAACTGGTCCAAGGCGCGCTGGGGAACCGCCGCCAACGTCACCGAAGCCTTCTACGCGAGCGCGGGCCCCCCCGGCCACCGAGGCACCGACCCCAAGACCACCGGCCCAAAGTAACGTTTAGGACGATAGGCCCGCCACGCGGGTCACTTCGCTGAGAGACGGGATGCCGCCCACGCCGCCCAGGTGCCGGCAGTTGAGCGCGGCGGCGGCGTTGGCGAACGGCAGGCAGCGATCGATCGGCCAGCCCTGCAGGGTGCCGTAGATGAAGGCGCCGCGGAATACTTCGCTCGCCCCGGTGGTGTCGTAGACCTCGATCGGCAATGCGGGCTGGCGGACCAACGTCTCGTTCTCGAGCGCGATGGCGCCCTCTTCGCCCAGCGTCAGGACCGCAATCTTGGGGCCCATCTGGGTCAGCTCGACCAGGCTGCGCTTCATGTCCGACGAGTGCGAGAACTCGGCCGCGAAGCGCTCGTTTCCGATCACGATGTCGGAAAGATCGAGCAGCTCGCCCATCCCCGGGCCCAGGCTGCGCGCGTCGAGCAACACCGTGACGCCCAGGCCTTTGGCGCGTTCCGCGGCGGCGATGTGCGCGGCCGGCGTGCGACCGTCGACCAGCAAGATCTTCGCGTCGTCGAACAGATCGCGCGGCAGCTCGCCCGGATCGAGCGGCGTTGTGCTGCCACGGGTGAAGCGCGTCAAACGCCGCCCGGTTCGCTCGTCGACCAGGATGAACGAGGCCGGCGAGACCTTGCCCGGCTCGATCAAAACGGAGGCCACGTCGACGCCGAACTCCTTGAGGCCGCGCAGAACGATCGCTCCGAACTCGTCGTCGGAAAGCCGGCCAAAATACTTTGCCCGCCCGCCCAGTGCGGCGACCGTCGCGAGCGCGGTCCCTACGGCGCCGCCGCTCTGGATGCTGAACGTCGCCAGCTCGACGACGGCCTCCGGCGAGCGCGGCCCGACGCCCAGCATCTCGACGGTTACCTGGCCGAGCCCGACGACCCGATCAGACGTGCTGGGGGCAGCCACGCCGCGAAAATATCACGAATCAGCGACGGCGAGGCCTCCGTCAGTTGGGCGACGCCTTCGCCGCCGCGGCCACGGGCAAAAGCTCCCGGCCCAGCACGGTCTGCGAGCGCACGTAGCGCTCGAGGGCGTCGATGGCCTTGGTGTACATGGCGTTGGCGTAGTAGGCGCGGCCCAGGTAGTAGAGCGCCTCCGGGCGGCGGGCGGCGAAGGCGGCGTCGTCGCTGAGCGCTTTCAGCTCGTCGATGGCGTCGCCGTAGAACTCGGCCTTGTAGTCGAGGAAGCCGACCAGCAGCGAGAAGTCCTGGCCGAGGCCGGTCCAGATCTCCTCCGGCCATTTCTCGAGGATCTTGTAGCCGGTCGCGTAGCGGCGCGCGCGGTAGGCGGCCAGCACGTCGGGATATTCTTCCTTCACCTGGGCGACGTAATCGGGGTGCGCGGCGGCCAGCTTGGCCGGCACCACCGGCGGCGTCGGCTCCTCGCCGGGCGCCAGCGGAATCTCGGGATCGCGATCGAGTCGCGTCGACACCAGATCGATGAGCAGCCGCGCGCGCTGCGCCTCGGGCGGATCGCCGGCCGCCTCGGCCCGCCGGGTCCACAGCTCCGCCTCGCGCGCCTTGCCGTGGGCCAGCAGGCTCCGCCCGAGCAGCCCGCAGCGCGCGCCCCGATCGGGCCCGTCGTAGCCGCGCACGATCTCCGTCAGCCGCCCGTATGGCCACAGCGGGCCGTAGACCTTGGCCAGGTAGGGATCGAATCGGGTGTAGCCCAGCAGATCGCGGGGCGCGCCGAACTCGATGCGCGCGTTGTCGTCGGTGTTGATGGGGGCGCCCGCGGTGAACGACTCCAGCTCCTCGGGCGTGAGCAGCAGATAGGCCAGCACGTCGTGGGGCGAGCTCAATCCCCCGCGGCGCGCCTCGGCGCGCGTCTTCGGATCGCGGAACGCCCGCTCGAGCACGTCCAGGTCCAGCGGCAACGGCTTCATGCTGCCGACCAGGATCGTGTCCGACGACAGATCCTCGGCGGCAAACACGTAGACGTAGGGGAACGCCTCCCGGACGGTTCCGTAGATGGTCTTGATGTTCCAGGGCGCCATCTCGTACAGCTGTGCCCACTGGCAGAAGATCCCGTCCGGCTTCAGGCGGGTCTTGACGCTCCGGAAGTACTCGCGCGTGAACAGGTTCGACACGCCGGTCAGCCAGGGGTTGGACGGCTCGCTCACGATCACGTCGAACTTGTCTTTGCGCTGGGTCAGAAAATTGCGTCCGTCGCCCGCGCGCGCCGTGACCTTGGGATTTTCCAGCGGCCGGTGGTTGTCGTTGGAGAAGAAGCGCGAGGCCCGGTAGATCGCCGGCTCCAGCTCGACCACCTCGAGCGATGCGATGGGGTACTGCGTGATCGCGCCCGCGGTCACGCCCGAGCCGAAGCCGACCAGCGCCACCTTGGGCGGCGCCGCCCCGCCGTAAAACAGCAGCGGCAGCAGGCCGACGACGATCTGGGTCGGCATGTCGGCGTCGTTGGAGGCGTCGACCTTGCCGTTGTTCTTGAGCGAGTAAGTCTTGGCGTCCCACTGGTCGACGCTGACCGTGGTGGCGATGCCGTCCTCGTAGAAGACCAGCTTGGGGTCGTGCCAGAAGTGCTTGCGGATCTTGCGGCTGATGTACTCCCGCGCGATCGACAGCCGGAAGAAACCCGACGAGAAGCTGACCAGATCCCAGCGCGGCAAGATGAGCCCCAAGAGCGCCAGCGCCACCGCCGCCCCGACGCCCGCGTTTCGCCGGCGTCGCGGCAGGCCCGGCGCGACCCAAAATAGATAGGCCGCCAGCGCCAGATCGAACAGCACCGCGACGTAGATCCCGCGCTGCAGGCCCAGCTTGGGCAGCACCACGAACCCCGACAAGAACGACCCGACGATGGCGCCGCTGGTGTTGAGCGCGTAGGCCCGCCCCACGTCGCGGCCCACCGAATCGAGGCCGCCCGCCGCGATCCGCATGGTGAGCGGAAACACGCCGCCCATCAGGATCGTCGCCGGCAGGATGATCATGCAGGCCATCACGAACTGACAGGCCAGGATCGTGTCGACCGCGAAGCTGGTCGACTGCAGGAGCCAGGTGAAGACGTAGGGCATCTTGTCGGTGAGCAGGTAGGTCGCGCCCACCGCGGCGGCGGTCCCCAGGTGCAGCGCCGCCAGCCAGCGCAGCGGGTGGGGCGTCCGCTGGCTGGCCCGCCCGAACACGGCCGCCCCGACACCGAGGCCGACCAGGAATGCCAGCAGGATCAGCGTGAACGAGAAGATCGACGATCCCAGCAGCACCGCCAGCGCCCGGGTCCAGAGCACCTGCAACGTCATCGCCGTCGCCCCGGAGACCGCGAAGGCGCCCAGCGCCGCGCGGCGCGCCCGATCGTCGAGCACCGGCAGGGCCGGCAGCGCCGCCGGCGATTCCAGGTTCGCCTCGGCGACCGCCGCGTCGAGACGCTCGTCGATCGAGATACCCTCGTCGGGCTTGGCGGGCAGGTAGCGGCGCGCCAGCAGGATCGCGGCCGCCAGCGTCAGGTTGAAGGAAGCCGCCGTCACGTTGGTCCAGCGCAGGCCGAAGGACGGCAGGAAGACGAAGCCGGCGAAGAACGCGCCCGCCACGGCGCCGAAGAGGTTCACCGAGTAGAGCGTGCCGATCCGGAGCCCGATCCGGCGTAGCTCCCAGGGCCGGGTCACGAAGTGGCGGGCCAGAAACGGCAAGGTCGCCCCCATCAGGGTGGTCGGCACGATCAGCAGCGCCGCCGAGGCGGCGAACCGCAGGAACGAGAGCAGCGCGTAACGATCGCCGAAGGCGCTCCAGAGCCCACGGTTGAGCCCCGGGTAGGCCAGGATCACCAGCGGCACGAGCAGCGCGTAAAACCCGATGCCTGCCTCGGCCAGCGCGTAGGCCCGGACCGGGTTCTTGAGCCGGTCGGCGTACTTGCCGGCCAGGTAGGAGCCGAGGCCCAGTCCGCCCATGAACGCCGTGAGGACCGTTGACACCGCCAGCGTGGTCGACCCGAAGACCAGCGTCAGCATGCGTGTCCAGAGCATCTCGAGGATCAGCCCCGAGGCGCCAGACAGGAAGAAACAGGCCAGCACCACGACCCGCATGGGGCCGGGACTCTAACACCGGCCGGGCGTGACGCCGGCGGATTGACGTGGGGGCCCAGGCGGTCTATTCGGGGGCAACCGGACGCGGCGCATGGCAGTCAAACCTCCCCACACGACGATGCTTGGCGTCACGGCAATTGAAGGGCTACGTCTGGCGCCGACGGAGGGGACGCGGGTGCAGCTCGACGATGCCGCTCTGATCGCCGCCATACAGAGAAGCGATCCCGGCAGCCAGGAGACGCTCTACCACCGCTACAAACGCCGGGTCTTCGGCCTGGCTCTCCGGATCGTCGGCCCGATCGACGCCGAAGAGGTGGCGCAGGAGGCCTTCATCCGGATCTTCCGGGGCCTGGCGAAGTTCCGGGGCGACGCCGCGCTGTCGACCTGGATCTACCGCCTGGCGGTGAACGCCGCGCTTTCGCACCGGACGCGGCGCGCGGCCGCGCGTCTTCCGATCGAAGAGGCCCAGGCCGAAGCGGCGGGCGAGCCACAGACCGCCGAGCCGCCGCGCGGCGACGCCGTGCTCCGCTCGAGACTGGAACGCGCGCTCTGCCGGCTGCCCACCGGCTACCGGACCGTCATCGTTCTGCACGACGTGGAGGGGCTCGAGCACGAAGAGATCGCGTCGATCTTGGGGTGCCACGTGGGAACTTCGAAATCCCAGCTGCACAAGGCGCGGGGCAAGCTGCGCGAGCTGCTGGCCGCCGACGGCATCACCGCGGGAACCTTGCACCATGGCTAGGGTCGGCAAGGTGGATAGCCAAGGCTGTGCCGCCTATCCCGCGGAGACGCTGTCGGCCTTCGTCGACGGCGATCTGGCGACGGCCGAGGCGGAGGCCGTGCGCACACATGGCGCCGGTTGCCCGCGCTGCGCGGAGGTGCTGGCCGATCTCTCGGCGATGGTCTCGGCCGCCCGCGGCCTCGATCGCCCCGAGCCGCCCCCGACGCTATGGCCCGCGGTCGCGGGCGCCCTCGAGCGACACGATCGTCCCTGGTGGATGACCTTGCGTCTCTTCGGGACGGGCGCGCTGGCCGGCGCGGCCGCGGTCTCGATCGTCGCCCTCGGCCTGGCGTCCTGGCGCGCGCACCGGGCGCCCGTCTTCCAGGCCACCCCCGAGGCGGTCGCCATCGCCGCGACGGATCCCCTGCTGGCCGAAGCCGAGGCGGAGTTCGCGGCGGCGGCCGCCGCCTACGAAAGCTCGATCGAAAAGCTGCGCGGCCTGCTGGTCCGGGAGGAGCCGCGCTGGAGCGCCGAGGAGCGCGCGCTCTACGCCGAGCGGTTGGTTCAGCTCGACGAAGCGATCGCGCGTTCGCAGGATCTGGCACGCCGAAGCCCGGGAGACAGCACCGGCAACGAGCAGCTCTTCGCGGCTTACCAGCAGAAGATCACCTTCTTGGCCGCCGCCGTGCATCGGGGCGGGGCGACGCCATGATCCGCGTCGGGTGCTCGCTGGTGCTCGCGCTCGCGACGGCGGCGCCGGCGTTGGCCGCCGACCCGATCGGCGGCGCGGGCGGGGGCAGCGGCGGCCGGGCCATGCTGGTCGAGCGGCGCAAGATCATCGTCCCCGCCCGCGGCGCCGAGATGGTCCGGATCGACAACCTCCTCGGACGGGTCGGCATCCGCGGCACGGCCCGTCCGGGCGAGATCCACGTGGTCGCCGAGAAGCGTGCCTCGACCGCCGAGGCGCTGGGACGCCTGCGGGTCCACTACACCTCCTTCCAGAGCGGCGAGATCCAGATCGACACGCGCGTCGAGCTGGGGGGCCGCGAGCGCTCGCTTCCGCTGGCCGGCAGCGGCGTCGACCTGTGGCTGGAAGTCCCGCCCGACGTGGCGGTCGAGGCCAAGACCTTCGGCGGCGACGTCTCCGCCTCGGGCCTGCGCGCCGGCGCCAAGCTGGAGACCACCGGCGGGCGCATCGGCGTCTCCGACGTGCGCGGCGGCGTCGTCACCCACCAGCTGCGCGGCGGCCAGCGCCTGGCGGCCATCGAAGGCGACGTCGATCTAGACGGCGTCGAGGGGGACATGGACCTCAAGAATCTGGCCGGCGGCCGCCTCGACGCGCGGCTGGTCGACGGCAGCATCCACGCCGACGACGTGCGCGACGCCTTCGTCCGGCTCGTGACCACCACCGGACAGATCGTGCTCATCGGCGTCATCCGCCCCGGCGCGCACTACGATCTCCGCAGCTACGCCGGCGACGTCCGGGTGGTCTCGACGGGCGAATCGGCGCCCTTCGAGCTGCGCGCCCGCTCGGCCACCCCGCTCGCGGCCGCCGTGCCCCTGCGCGGCGCCCGGCGCGACGGCGAATGGTTGCGCGCTGACTACGTCGGCCGCCACCCCGCCGCCCGCACCCACACCGCCCTGCTCGAGCTCTCCTCCGCCCTCGGCGGCGTCACCATCCAGATCCAGCCCCGCTCCGGTTCCCCCGAGCTTCAGTGAGGAGGTGATCGGTTTGGAGCCCTCCCGGGTTTCAAATAGGTGTTAACCTTCGCGATCGTATCGATGCGGATTGGAGTTTTTTCCGACACCCACGCAAACATCGAAGCCCTCGAGGCGGTCCTCAAGGCCATCGATGCGGAAGCCGTCGACGAGCGCGTCTGTCTGGGCGACACCGTGGGCTACGGCGCCAGCCCCAACGAGTGCTGCTCGATCATCCGTACCCGCACCGTGCACACCATCCTCGGCAACCACGACGCCGCGGTGGCCGGGCGCATGGACTATTCGTACTACTACCACGCCGCCCGTCACGCGCTGGACCTGCACGCGCGGCTGCTCACTCCCGAGAACATGCAGTGGCTCAAGAACCTGCCCTACGAAGTCCGCGAGGGGGAGATTCACTACTGCCACGGCTCGCCGCTCAACATCGAAGAGTTCGACTACATCTTCGCCAAGGATCAGGCGGCCCAATGCCTGGAGATCTGGGACGACCTGTCACCGCTGACGCTCATCGGCCACTCGCACCTGTGCAAATCGTTCGCGCTCTCGCCGGACGGCGTTCATGAAGTGGTCTCCGATCGCTTCGAGCTGCGCCCCGGCTGGAAGTACATCGTCAGTGTCGGGTCCGTCGGACAGCCGCGGGACTACGATCCGCGCGCCAGCTACGTCATCTTCGACACCGAGAAGCGTCTGTTCGAGTTCCGCCGCGTCGACTACGACGTCAAGGCCTCCGCCGAAAAGATCTTCGCGACCGACCTCGAGCCGAACTTCGGCCACCGTCTTTTCATCGGCGTTTGACGTGCGGGCCGCGATCTCGGCCGCCACCCTGGCCACGCTGCTCGCCGGCGCGCCGGCCGCCCGGGTCGAGGCCGCGCCCGCCCGCGCCGGCGCCACTTGCCCGCAAGACGACCCCGTCCCCACGCCGCCCGGGTACGTGGGCTGGGAGCGCTCGTCGGTGGTCTCGTGGCAGGAGGTGGAGCGGCACGGGGGCGTGGTCCCCGACATCGACGAGGACCCCGCGCAGGCGCCGCCGGCCTGGTGGCGCTACCCGAGCCCGCTGCGCTCCGCGCTCCTGCTGGCCGACGAGGCCAGGAATTCCAAGGGGCTCTACGAGGCCGTGGCGCCCGGTGATCTGAAGAGCGGCGACCTGGTCGTGCGCGCGCGCGGCGCGGGCGCCTGCGGCAAGATGACGGTGATCGCCGGGACGCTGCACGACGAGTGGGTGACCGTCGAAGCGCCCGCGGTCGAGGGCCAGTCCACCCGGTCCAGCGATCCGGTCTTCTTCGACGGCAAGACCCTGCGCGCCGAGGCGTCCGCCTACCGGATCCGGGTCCAGAAGGACAGCTCCCTCGGCCACGTCCGCGAGCTGGAGCGCGATCTGGCGCACCTCGAGCGGACGATCTCCGAGCGACCGTCGCTGGTCGTCAAGCGGGGCGCCGGCGCGGTCGACGAGAAGATCCACGATCTCCTGGACGAGTCCTGGTCGCTGGTCGCCGATCCGGCCTTCGCCGAGGAGCATCGCGCGCTCACCGGGCGCGCGCTGGCGCTGGCCGCGGCGCTCGACTGGCCGGCGGCCGCCGAAGAGGCCGCGGCCGTGCTCGACGACGTGCTCGCGCGGACGCCGCTCCGCGCAGATGCGGTCCTGTCCCGGGCGTCGGTCTTCTTGCTGGCCGGTGACGCCGCCAAGGCCCTCACACTGGCCGAAGCCGCCACCGCCATCCCGACGGTGTCGCCGCGCGTCCACTACCTGCTCGCCCGCGCGCTCCTCGCCACCGGGAAGACCGCCGAGGCGGCCGCCGAGCTGCGGCGTTACCGGCAGGTCGATCCGTTCGTTGCGCTGGCCGTTCGTCTGGCGGCGAAATCCCGCGCCGCCGTGAC
>CALAOV010000393.1 GCA_937889515.1 uncultured Myxococcales bacterium
CAAGCGGCCGTTGCATCGAGGAAGGACGGAGCGCGGGCAGAGCTGGTGAAACGAGTCGGCCGGGTGGCGGGCGGAATCGTTGTCGGGGCGGTTGCGCTTTGGGTCTTGGCGTTCAAGACGGGCCAAACGCGAGGCGAAGCATTGGGGAGAGACGGAGCGAGACAGCAGTGCGGATACATGGCGGCGGCAATGTCGTGGGCCAACAGCGCAGAGGGACAGGTCGCTCATAGACTGGCGGACGCTGGCGGTATCCGAGATCTGGCCAGCTGCGACATGCCCGGCTGGGAGCCGACACGGGATGGGGTGTGCCTCGTACGTCCGTACAAGGGCAAAACATTTGGCTGGCGCCTCCCACGGGACGCGAGATAGGAAACATTTCGACGAGCGTGACCGATAATAGCAGGGAGAACTGTCTGAGCGGCAACGCCCGGATGTCTCATTGCGAGAAACGATCGTCGAGGGTCCGCCGCGGAGCAGCCGTGGTGGCCGGAGCCGACTGGACAGACGAATTTCATGAGCACTGTCGATCTCTCGGAACTCGCTGCGCTACCTGGCCTTGTCCAGCGGCTCCAGGCACAGGTCAACGACCTTGAAGCCAAGCTGGCGCGACCTGACGATGGACAGCTCCTCGACGTCCAAGGCGCCGCCGACCTGCTGCAGCTGTCTCGGTCCGCGCTCCGACAGGCGGCCTACCGCGGAACTATCCCGTGCGTTCGGATTGGGCGTCGGCTTCGGTTCCGGCGGTCGGAGTTGATGAAATTGCGCTGAGGCCCTGGCGCAGGATGGGCGCGAAATTGCGTCGGATCAGATGGTCGTAGTAGCGCTTCGTCGTGGTAGGATCGGCGTGCCCCAACGCCGCCGAGACCTCGTCGAGAGACGCGCCGGCCTTCAACGCTTTGGTGGTGAACGTGTGTCGGGAGGCTCCGTAGAACGTCAGCGCCTTGGGAAGACCGAGCTGGTTGGCGACGTCTCGCCACATCGAGCGAATTTCCTTCGGGTGCCACCCCGGCCAGTCCTTCCAGGACGACGTTCGCGTGCGGCCTCTTCGTTTCTCGGGACGAATGTACGGAAACACCAGGTCCTCCTCCTTCGCGCCCTGGAGCTTGCGGCGCTTGACGTGCAGGCCCAGCACGTCGAGGACGTCGACGGGCGCAGGCGACCACTTGACCGGCTTGGATCCGTTCCTCGACTCTTTCAGCTCGCCGTTGAAGGAGTATCGGACCCGGATCAGACCCTCCCCGAGCCACTCCAAATCGGACATCCGCAGCCCCGCAGCCTCCCCTTCCCTCATTCCACTGAACCGAGCCAGGTAGTAGACGAGCCCGAGCGACGACCCCAGGCCCTCCATGATGGCCGGGATCATTCCGTCGTCGTCGAGCCACGCGATGTCTTTCTGTCGCCTTGCGGATGGCCGACGGCCGCGAGGCACCATCAGGCAAGGGTTCGTGTCAGTCAGCTCGGATTCGATCGCCCATCCGAAGAATCGAGACAACAGCGTGAAGCGATGACGCTGGGTCTGCGGGGCCATGGTGGTGGCCCCCAGCTCTTCGAGCCACTTGAGAGCCGTTCGCACGGTGAGCTGATCGATCTTCAGTCCACGGAAGCGAGGCACCAGATCGCGCCTGATGATCAACCTGTCCTCGTAGGCACCTCGGTTCTTGAGCGTATCGGCCCAGCGATCCAGCAAATCACCGACGTCGTCCTGAGGCACCTTGGACGGCTCCCAGGGCTCGCCGCGCGAGATGGCGGTCTCGATGCGCGCCAACTCCTTCTTGCCCTCGGCTCTGTTCAGGAGACCGCGGAACCTGCGCATCACGTAGGCCGCAGACCCGTCGGCTTTCGTGCCGACTCGAAACGACAAGTAGACCCTCGAGCGATCCCGCGTGCCCCGGACTTGTATCGATCCCATGCCTCGAATTACAGCACGACCTCGATACAGCGTCGATACAGTTTTTATTTAAAACTATAACTATTTGAAATAATTATGTTAAATATATCTACTCCCAGGCGTCGTAGCTGTCGAACTGCATCGAGTAGTTGGCGCGCCCCTGGGTCGCGCTGCGCAGGTCGGTCGAATATCCGAACATGCGCCGCAGCGGCACCTTCGCCGTGATCACCCGCTGCTGGCCTCTAAACCCCACGTCCTCGATCTGCCCGCGCCGCGCGTTCAGATCGCCCAGCACGTCGCCCACGTTCGCCTCGGGACAGGTGATCTCCACCTTCATGATCGGCTCGAGCAGTCGCGTCCCCGCCTCGCGCCAGGCCTGGCGCAGCGCCTCACCGACGGCGGCCTTCTCGCCCGCGGGCGTCGAGGCGTCGGGGCGGTATTCGATGCCGGTGATGGTGACGGAAATGTCTTCGATCGGGTAGCCCTGCGGCCCGGAGCGCATCGCCTCGCGCGCGCCTTCCATCGCCGCGTCCAGGATCGCTGGCGGTGTCTCGACGATCTTCACGTTGCCGGTCGGTGCGGGGCGCACGAGCTGCATCTTGAGCTCGTTGCCCGCACCGCGCGGGCGCGGCGCGACGTGGACCCGCGCCTGGCCGAACAGCGTCTCGTCCTCGACCGTTCGCTCGAAGCGCGCCTCGCCGTCAGCCGGCTTGGCCAGCGTCTCGCGGTGGACGACCTGGGGCCGGCCGACATTGGCCTCGACGCCGTACTCGATGCGCAGCCGGTCGACGATGATGTCCAGGTGCAGCTCGCCCATCCCCCGGATGATGGTCTGACCGGTCTCGGCGTCCTCGTTCCAGCGGAAGGTCGGATCTTCGTCGGCCATCTTGGCCAGGCCGAAGTCGAGCTTCTCTTTTTCGGCCTGCGTCTTGGGCTCGATGGCGCGCGCGATAACCGGCTCGTAGATGTCGATCCGCTCGAGGATGATGGGCGCCTTGGGGCTGGCCAGCGTATCGCCGGTGCCGGCGTCCTTGAGCCCCATCGCGACCACGATGGTCCCCGCCCCTGCCCGTTCGATCCGCTCGCGCCGGTTGGCGTGCACAGAGAACAGCCGCGCGACCTTCTCGTTGCGCCGCGTGCGCGCGTTCTGCACCTCGTCGCCCGTTTTGAGGACGCCCGAGTAGATGCGCAGGTAGACCGCCTTGCGCCCCTCGTCCATCGCGACCTTGAACGCCAGCGCGCAAAACGGCGCCGCGTCGTCGGGCGGCCGCGTGGCCGGCTCGTCCGTGCCTGGGACCGTTCCCACGATCGGCGGCACCTCCAGCGGGGATGGCAGGTAGTCGCAGACCGCGTCGAGCAGCGGCTGGACACCTTTGTTGCGCAGCGCCGCGCCGGCCAGCACCGGAACGATCTTGCAATCGATGGTGGCGCGCCGGATCGCCGCCTTGAGCGTCGCCTCCTCGATGGGCTGTCCCTCGAGGAACGCCGCGGCGATCCCGTCGTCGACGTCGGCGGCCGCCTCGATCAGCTTCTCGCGCGCCGCCGCGACCTCGTCGGCCATGGCGGCCGGGATGTCCTCTTCGACCGGCCCCTCGTCTTCGTCGCCCGAAAAAGTGAGCGCGCGCAGCTGGACCAGATCGACGACGCCGGTGAAGCGATCCTCGGCGCCGATCGGAAGCTGGATCGGCACCGGCCTCGCGCCGAGCCGCTCGCGAATCTCGGTCACAGCCGCGGCAAAATCGGCGCCGGCGCGGTCCATCTTGTTGATGAAGCAGATCCGCGGAACGCGAAACTTGTCGGCCTGGCGCCAGACCGTCTCCGACTGCGGCTCGACGCCCGAGACGCCGTCGAACACCACCACCGCGCCGTCGAGAACCCGCAAGCTGCGTTCGACCTCGATCGTGAAGTCGACGTGCCCGGGGGTGTCGATCAGGTGGATGTCGAAGTTGCGCCAGGTGAAGCTGGTCGCCGCCGCGGTGATGGTGATGCCGCGTTCTCGCTCTTGCGGCATCCAGTCCATCTGCGCCTCGCCGTCATGGACCTCGCCGATCTTGTGGATGCGCCCCGACAGAAACAGGAAGCGTTCGCTGACCGTGGTCTTCCCGGCGTCGATGTGCGCGACGATGCCGATGTTGCGGACGCGCGACATCTTCGAGCCAGCCGGCGGCTTCGAGCCAGCCGGCGACTTGCTCGGCTTGGAGCTCGGCTGCTGCGTGCCGGTCGGCGGGCTCGCGGGAGGCTGTGCGCCCGCCGCCGGTTGTACGCCGGCCGGCTGCGGGGCGTCAGGTTTCGGGGGCTCGTCCATGACGGCGCGAGAGTATATGCGCGGGTTTGGTGCCCGCGCATATGTAGTTCTATGTAGTTATTGATGATCTTCCACACAATGTGGTTGCCGTCGTCGCGGTGTGGGCGATAATCGGTGCTACCCCGACCTGCACCTGCAAACCCGATTTTGCTGATTTTGGAGGTTCCCATGCAGTTCAAGCTCGCGGCATCGGCCGCGATAGCGCTCCTGATTCTGACCGGCGCCACGGCGAGCCGGGCCGAAAAGACCAAGAAGAAGGACTCGGCCGAAGTGTCCGCCGGGATGAACAAGCAGTTCGAGTGGGAAAACAAGGTCGTCGGACCCAAAGAGGGGATCGACAAGGACCACCTGGCCGCGGTTCAGGAGCAGGGGCGGCGCGAAGAGGCCCAGCGCAAGAAAGAGCCGCCCAAGAAGCAAGAGCGCGCCAAGGGCGTGGACGCCGCCGGGAGCGCCTCGCTGCCCACCATGGACATCGAGAAGGCCGCGACGCCCACCGCGAAGAAGAGCAAGAAGGTCGCGGTCGCGGAGCCGCGCCACAAGGACTCGCTCGACAACCTGCTCGACTCCGAAGGGGTCAAGCCCGACAACCCGTCGGGCGGTGGCACGGGGGGCGATGGGTTGAGCGGTCTGCTGGCGTCGGACGACAAGCCGGCGGCCTCGAACGGCGGCGGCAAGAAGTCGTCGAAGAAGCACCGGCGCCGCAACTAGGCCCAACCAGCACGGGGTTTGGCGCGACAGCGCCGGCCCGCCGTCGGCGCCCGCGCCGCCTACTTCGCCCTGGGGTCGGTGGTGGAACCGAGGCCCAGATCGAAGTACGTGAAGACCTGCGCAGCCGCGCCGACCAGCGGCAGTCGGGGCGGACTGGCCGGACACGGCATGGTCGCGCAGAAGGGCAACGCGCCGAGCGCCGACCCGTAGGCCTCCCCGCTGCTCGGATCGTGGGCCGCCAAGGTGGTGGTGCCTTTGGTGGCGAGGGCGGGCCCCGAGAAGACCAATACGTTCCCGGCCCGCATCTGCCCACCAACGGTGGCCTCGGGATCGGCGATGAGCGCCTCGTCGCCGGGCTCACCGTCCAGATTGAGCGCGACCAGCGCCGCCCCGAAGGCGCCGCCCGTCGAGGCGTCCGTGATCGTCGCGGTGGGTGCCGCCCCCGGCGCGATCGGCCCCTTGTAAAGATAGGCATGGCTGGGCGGAGCCCCGACCAGCAGATCCGAGACGCCGTCGCCGTCGAAATCGCCGATCGCGACGGCCTGACCGAACTGGCTCTCGGCCGCCGTGAGGCGCTGCGCGCAGGTCACCGTGCCGGCCGTCGCGTCGACGGTGAAGAAGGAGACGCTGCCGCCCCCCGACAGCGCCGGGGTACCGACGATGATCTGGGCACCGGCTCCCGTCAACGTGCCGATGACGACGGCGCGGTTGATCCGTTCCGAGCTCGGCAACGAGGTCGACACGGCCAGCGGGCAGGCCGCGCTGTCGGCCGCCACCAGATCGGGCGACGAAGCGCCATCGAGGAAGACGTGAACGGCCGACCCGGAGACCGCGACGAAATCCGGCGCGGCCGTGCCGCCCAGGCTGCCGGCCGCGACGCCCATGGCGAACTGTGGCTCCGCCGCGAAGACGAACTGCGACACGACGAGGGTAGTCAGGTTGAGGGTGAGCAGGGTCCCGCCCGACAGCGCCGGCGACCCGAGGAGCACTTCCCCGGCCAACGGAATTTCTGCCATCGCCGTGAGCGGCTCGTTGCCGAGGCTGTCGAGTACGCCGCTCGTGATGTTCTGGCTGGAGGCCTTTCCCGTCGCATCGAGGTCGACCAAAGCCAGCCCCGTCGTATCGACGGCCGTGGCGAGGAAACGGGCCGCCGCAGAGCCGTCGCTGGGCGACGACAGGGCCAGCACCACGCCCCCGAAGTCATTGGACGTCGCGAAGCCGGAGGGCGGACCCACGCTCAAGACCGGTGCTTGGGCTTGCAGGTTGTCGAAGTCGCGCCAATCACACCCCGCCAGGCCGAGCCCGAAGCCGACCACACCCATCGCAAACCAGGCCCCGAGGCGCATCAGAACCTCCCCGAAAAGGCGAGCCCAGCGCCGTCCGGCCCGAACACCGGCGCCAGCGTGATCGACTTGTGATCGGCGACGCCGGTGCTATCGGGGCCGTGCTCGAAGAGCGCGTACACCGCGGTGGCCGCGATGATCGCCCCCAACCCATAGAGCACGTCGGCCCCGATCGCCTCGATCTTCCCGCGCAGGAACCGGGGATCGTTGTTGTCGACGAGAGCGTGGTTGTTGATGTCGCTCTGCAGGCCGTCCTTGGCCTCTTGCGACAGGTGGCCCACGTAGGCGCCGGCGCCGATGATGACCAGCGCGACGATGGTCGTCGAGATCGCGCGGGTGCGCGGCGGGCTGGGCGACATCTGTACCTCGATGCTGGTCTCGATGCCGCGTCCGAGCTCGACGTCGGTCTGGTAGTCCTCCATCCCCTTCTTCTCGACCAGGACCTTGTGCTTGCCGGGCGCGACCTCCGTCCGGCAAGGGGTGGCGCAGCCAAACTTGTCGTCGACGATGAGCCGCCCCCCCTGGGTGGTTCTCCCGGTGATCGCGATCCAGCCGGCCTGGCTCTGCTGCATGGTCAGGGTGTGCTGGGTGGCGGTCCCCGGCGGCACGTCGATCTCCTGCTGCGTCGGCTGCCAGCCGAACTTCTCCAGAAAGATGGTGTGCTTGCCGGGCTTGAGCTGTCCGGTGAATGGCGTTCGCCCGATGGCGCCGATGTCCTTGCGATCGATGAACACGTCGGCGCCCGGCACATTGGAGACGATCTCGATCCAGCCCAGGTAATGCTCCTCGGACAGCGCGATATAAACGTCGATCAGCTTGTCGGATCGCGGGCTGATGGCGCGCTCCTCCGGCTTGTACCCCTTCGACTCGAGGATGAGGCGCACCGGCTTCGATTCCAGCGAGCCGTGCCAGGGGGTCTTGCCGAAGGGTCCCGAACGTTTGTCGTTCAGGTAGATCGTCGCGCCCTGCGGCTTCGAGTCGATCACGATGAGCCCCTTGGTGTCGATGTCCGGCAGCACCGGCGGGGGCGCCAGGGCGGGCAGCGGCGCGATGGGCGCCGGCGCTCCGGGCGCGCCGGCGGTGGCGCCCGCAACC
>CALAOV010000394.1 GCA_937889515.1 uncultured Myxococcales bacterium
ATGCGTCGACGGCACGACGGCCTTCCCGCTCACCGAGAACCCGATCTCGGAGAATTCAAACTGGATCAACGGACAGACGACCGGGCTCGACTGGCACGACATGTCGACCACGCCCGGCCTGGCGATCGGCCACCAGAGCGGCTCGTCCTACACCGACGGGACGGCCCTTTTGACCGGAAGCTGGGGACCGACCCAGACCGTCCAGGCGGTCGTGCACGCGGTCAACCCGAACGACGCCTGCTATCAGGAGGTCGAGCTGCGCCTACGCAGCACGCTGACGGCCCACAGTTGCACGGGGTACGAGATCTCGTTCAAGGCCACCAAGACCTCCGGCGCCTACCTCATCATCGTGCGCTGGAACGGGGCGGTCGGCGATTTCAGCTACCTGCTGAACGTCTCGGGCGCGCAGTACGGCGTGACCAGCGGCGACGTGGTCAAAGCGACCATCGCCGGCAACCTCATCACGGCTTACCTCAACGGGGTGCAGGTCGGCACCGCGACGGACGCCACCTACGCGACGGGAAATCCCGGCATGGGCATGAACCTCGAGACCGGCGACACCTCGTGCGTCGGGACCAACGGCGACTACGGCTTCACCAGCTTCACGGCAACGGCCAACTAGATGATTTCCCGTCGGCGATCCTGGGCGTGAGAGCGGCCGCCGATGCGCAGAACCCTGGTTCTCCTCCTCGCGCTCTCGGCCGCCGGCTGTGCGCGCAAGAACGCGACGCCGACCGGTCCCCTCGTCGAGCGGGGTCGTCAAGCCTACGCCAGGCTCTGCGCGACCTGCCATGGCCCGACCGCCCAGGGCTACGCGGCCGACAACTCGCCGTCGCTGCGCAGTCCCACCTTTCTCGCCTCCGCCACCGACGCCTTTCTCCGAGCGGGGATCGCGCGGGGACGACCCGGCACGGCGATGGCCGCCTTCGGACGCGCCCTGGGCGGACCGCTCGCTCCCGCCGAGGTCGACGCGATCATCGCCTTCCTGCGCGAGGGCGGCCCGCCGCCGCAACCGCTGCCGCCGGGACCGGTGAACGGCGACCTGACACAGGGTCGGGTGATCTACCAGGCCAACTGTGCCCGCTGCCACGGCACGCAGACCCGGCGGAGCAGCGCGATTCATCTCGCCAACCCGATTCTGCTGGAGACCGCGAGCTTCGCCTTTCTTCGCCGGGCCGTCGAGGCGGGCCGGCCGCCGACGTCGATGGTGCCCTGGAAGGGCGCGCTGACACCCGCGCAGATCGTCGACGTCGTCGCCTACGTGCGATCGATGGCCGTGCGTCCCGGCATCCCGGCCGCGCCGCCGCCCGGCGCGCGCGCGGGCACCCCGCTGCTGCCGCGCACCGGACCGGTCGTCCTCAATCCGGCAGGACGCGCCGCGGACTTCGCGCTCAAAGAGGACCGCTTCGTGTCGATCGACCTGGTGAAGAAGGCGCTCGACGAAAAACGGCGCCTCGTCATCGCGGACGCGCGCGCGCCCTCCGACTGGCTGAACCTGCACATCGCGGGCGCCATCTCGACGCCCTACTACGACGCGAGATCGCTCGACGACATCCCCAACGACGGCACCTGGGTCCTGGCCTATTGCGCCTGTCCCCACCACGTCTCGGGCCAGGTCGTCGACGAGCTTCGCAAGCGCGGCTACAAGCACACGGCCGTCATCGACGAAGGCATCTTCGCCTGGCAGCACAAGGGCTATCCGATCGTCGCCACGCCCGGCCTGCTGCCGTCGGCCGCACCACCGCCGCCGTCGCATCGCTGACCGCGGCCGGGCGATTGCCAGGCGGTCGGCGGTGGATCTACTCTTTCGCCCATGCTCCGGACACCGCCCGCCCGCAATGGCCTGGTCGATCTCAAGAGCGATCACTCGGTCGAGCAAACGGTCGAACGTCTGACCGAGCTGCTGCGATCGAAGGGGGCGACGCTCTTCGCGCTCGTCGATCACAGCGGCGAGGCGGAGCGGGTCGGCCTGAAGATGCCGCCCACCAAGCTCCTCATCTTCGGCAACCCCAAGGCCGGCACGCCGCTGATGCTGGCCGCGCCCAGCAGCGCGATCGACCTGCCGCTCAAGATCTTGGTTTGGCAGGACGCCGAAGGAACCACCTGGCTCACCACCAACGGCGCGGCGTATCTGGGGGAGCGCCACGATCTCCCCGCCGAGCTGCTGCCGATCCTGGCCGCCGTCGAAGCACTCACGGCCGCGGCGGCTAAGTGAGCCCGGCCCGCCGACGAGGAGCCCGGATACCCCCCTCGCCGGTCGCTTTGGCTTTCGCGGCCCTCTGCCAGGTGGCCCTGCAGTCGTCGTGCGCGACCTCGGGAGCGCCCGCCGATCGACCGACCGAGCCCGTCGTTGCCGCGGGGCCGGCCGGGGCGCCCGTCGACCTCGTGACCGCGATAGGCCGCGGCACCGACCCACGTCGCTGCGCCCACGCGCAAGCAGCCGCCCCCTATCCGGAAGGAAACGCCACCATCCGCTTCGCCCTAACCGAATCCGGCCAGGTCGAGGCTCCCGTCGTCGTGCAGTCGGCGGGACTGAGCCAATCCCTCCAGGCCTGCCTCATCCAGGATGCGAGCCGGTGGAAGCTCCCGGCCCAGCCGGGCGGTCGGGTCGTCCACTATCTTCGTTTTGACTTCTCCCTGCGCGGGCTCCAAGGACAGCCTGGCGAATGGGCGTTCATCAAACTCACGGAGCCCCCCGCGCCCCCGCGTCTGGAATGGACCCGCCAGCCGTCGTCCATCGTTTGCCAAAACACGAAGAGCCCGCCGGCGCCGGAGACCCGCCCGCCCGGCAATTTGGAGAAAGAGGTCGTTAAAAGGATCGTGCAGGGGCACCTGCCCGCGGTGAAGGACTGCTACGAGGAGCACATGAGCGCGCCGCCCTATCCGCGGGGCCGTTTGCTGGCTCGCTTTTCGATCGGGTTCGATGGACGCGTGCAGTCCTCGTGCGCCATCGAAACCACCGTCACCGATCCTGCGATCGATCTCTGCATCCTGAACGACATCCTCAGCTGGCAGTTTCCCCTGCCCCAAAACGGCGACTGGGTGGTGGTCGAGTATCCGTTCGTCCTGCTACCCAAGGAGTAGCGTCGATTCGAGCACCAGGTCTGCGATCAGCTTCTGGTACTCGGCGTGCGTCTTGTGCGCCCGCGTGTGCCAGCGCTTTCCCTCTTCCGCGTCCATGTACGCCCGGTACTCGGGCGCGCCCGGGAACCCGACATTGTCGGCGACCACCACGCTCCCCGGGTGCAACCAGCCGGTCTGCAGAATCCGCTGTAGGTCGGGCAGGTAGGCGTCCTTGGCGTGATCGATGAAGGCAAAGTCGAGGCTGCCCGCCGTGAACCCGTGCGCCTCCTCCAGCGTCTGGACGGTCTGGCCGCCGTCGCCGATCGATCCGACGACGATCGTGATGCGGTCGGCGGCGCCCGCGTGCTCGATGACCTGCCGCGCGATGGTCGCATTCGAGGGATTGAGCTCGACCGAGAAGACCTGGCCGCCCGCGGGAAGGCGACGGGCCATTCGCAGCGCGGAGTACCCCACGTAGGCGCCCAGCTCGAGCACGCGCCGGGGCGCGACGCGCTCGACGGCCGCATCCAAGATGGCGCCCTTTTCGTCGCCGACGTTGATGAGGAACTTGTGCCGATAAGCGAACCTGTCGAGGGCGGCGATGGCCGCGTCGACGTTGCCCGCGGGCGCGTTCGCGACGACGTAGCTGGCCGCCGCCTGTTCGCGCCCGTCGCCCCCCTGCCACTCGGACAGCAGGCGCTTCGTGCCGAACAGCATGCGCAGGACGGACCAACGTAGAAACGGCACCGGGCGTCCGAGCAGAATGTTGAGGACGACTAGCGCCCCGACGGCCGCCGCCACGTAGAAGACGAAGAGCAGGACCCCCATCGCGAGGTAGTATCGCCGACATGGCGCTCACCAAGGTTCCCCCGAAGTCGTTGCCCTGGCTGCTGGTGATCTTTGGCGTGCTGGGCGCCTTCGGGCTGGTCGGCCTGCTCACCCAGAATCACATCTGGCCGTTCAACCAGACGGCGGCGCCGGCCGCGCGGGCCCCGGCGAGCCCGCCGTCCCCCTGAGCGCCTCGGTCTACTTCTCGAGCTCCTCGTAGGCGGGGAGCTTTCGTTCTGTGAAGCGCTGAAGCTGTAACGGCCCGAGGGCACGGACGCCGGATGCGGCGACCGGCTTGACGGGCTCTGCGGCCGCAGGCGTCGGGGCGGGTGGGCCCGCGGCCGGGGCCGGCGGTACCACTTCCGCGGTCGCGGGGGCCCGGTGCGTCGCGTGGGCATGGTGGGGCGCTGCGGCCGGCGCAGTGGGTGCAGTCGCCACCGGCGCCGACGCGCCCGCCTGACGACCTTGAATCTCCGAGACGGCCTCCCACAGCTTTTCGATCGCGGCACTCTGCTGCTCGGAGGTCGTCCCGAGCTGAGCGAGCTGCCCCCCCACCGCGCCGTAGGACTTACGGGAGGCGCTCTGGGTCGAGGCGCCCTGCTGGCGATTCGACAACCCCTGGATGAACGCGGCCACCGCCAGCACCGTGGTCACGATGGTCGCGAACGTTTGCACCTTGCTGCTCGAAGAATCCCCGGCCATGTCCCCCAAACGGGATCAACCCGAAATCTTCCCTCTGGATTCGCGGGCGACAAACGCCAGCCAGGGGAAGTCCACGAATGATTGTAATTTGCACTAATTGTGGCCGAACTGGCGCGTCACCATTGTAAATCTATGTAGTTACGAAAGAATATGGATCTGGAAACAATTGCGAAATGCAATATCGACGATGATGCCGCGGAGGAAGCCCAACATGCGCGTCGCGACGACTGACCCAAGATCGGCTGACTCGGGATTGGTGAACGGCCGCTGGCCCGCTCGGGCCATCCCCCCAGGACCGGGGCGGGCGACGCGCGGCACGGTTCACGACGTCGTTCTGATCGTCGGCGTCTTCGTCTGCGAGGTCTGCGCGGTCCTCTTCATCTCCCTTCAAAGAAGGCCTGTGCTTGGGCTCCTTTTCGTCGGCGCCGGGCTGGCGATCGCTTTCGATTGGTCGCGAAAACATCGGAGACGCGCCGACGCTGTCGCGCGCGACGACATCGAGGCGGCGAAAAGCCTGCTCGCCGACGGAAGCCGCGCCGCGGCCTGGAACGCGGCCTGCGCGGTCGCGCGCGCCACGGACGGACGACAGCTGTGCAACGAAGCGCTGGCGGTCATGGTGCGCGTCGCGCTCGAAGAGAAGCATTGCGACACCGCGCGAGAGATCCTGGGACGGATGCGACCGCCGTGGCTCGTCGATCCCTGCCTGGAGGCCGCGATCGAGCGCGCCGACGGTGGGGTGGACCGCGCCACCGAAGCGCTCGAGCGGTCGCGACACCGGCCGGCCTTCGACGGGGCGGCCGCGCGTCTGCTGGTCGAGCTGTACGCGGAGGGCAACCACCTGGATCGGGCCGTCCGCGTCGCCGTCGAGCACCTGGACCTGCTGGAGGCCCACGACGTCCGCAACATGATCGCGTGGCTCGAAACCTGGGGCGAGCCCCACCAGGCCGCGACGGTGGTTCTGGCGCAGACGTTGTGGATGGCCGGCGCCGAACGCGAGGTCCACTTTCCGGACCGGCTGGCTTCTTAGGGGCGACTACAGCGCGCCCTTGGAATAGGCGCCGAGATCATCGATGGCGGCGGTGGGTCGCGTGAAGATGATCGCTTCCCCCACGGCGGCGCCCGCCAGAGCGTTCACGACGCCCGCGCCCCAGTGGTGATAGCCGAGTCCCAGGAACAGGCCGAGACCGGTATTGAAAAGAAGGTTACCGACGTGGACGTACCAGCGACCGCTTCGCTCCTCGTCGCGCGCGTCGCGCACGAGGCGAGCCTCGGCGGACGCGAGCAAGGGGCAAACGTCGGCGCCCGATCCCGAGCGGGCGATCTCCGCCCGGAGCGCCGGCGCGTCGGCGAGAACCGCGGGCGGCGCCACCACGAACGCGGCGACGCCGACGCCGGCGCTCACGGCACCCGTGTACCAATCGACGCGGGTCTCCGGGGCCACCAACGGCACGGCCGCCAGGCTCCCGACCCCCGCCAATGCGATCCCGCCGCCCCATCCGAACGTCCAAAGACGTGCGCGCTCTTCCGAACGGGAAAGATGCGCCGAAATCCAGGCCAGGCGTCGAGGCGGGTCCAGCTCGTCGAGCGCGGGGCTACCTGCCGCCGACGCCGGACAGCGGTTCTCTGCATGGGCGGCCGCGGACAACCCCAAGCCGACGCCGATCGTCGCCAGTAGCACCCCCGCCCGCGTGACAGCGAAACGCGAAAACACCCCTATCCGCCGCTCGACAATCCGCGCTGTTCGAAGAGCGGCCTCCCTTGCCCGATGGCTCGCATGATGTCGGCGGCAATCTCCGCGACCTGGAGCCGGGAGAGCTTGGCCCCCAATCCACGCTCGCGCAGAACGCGCAGAGTCCCGACGGCGAGCTTGGTGACGAAGGCGTTGAAGCCGACGAGGCCCCGTTCGGCACCGGCGATGCGCAACATCTCGGTATAGGTCGCGGCGACTTCGAGGTCATTTTGAGCCAGCGCGAAGATCTCGCGTGGGCTCGACTTCCGCGGCAGATACACCCGGCCCTCCGCCTCGTCGGGACGGACGTCTTTGAGGATGTTCACGAGTTGCAGTCCCTCTCCGAACTGGGCCGCTCGGTTTCGGAGATCTTCTGCGATCGCGGAGAGGCCGGTGCGCCCGAGCAAGAAGAGCTCGGTGAGCATCTCGCCAACGATACCGGCGACGACGTAGCAGTAGTTGCGGAGGTCCTCGATGGTTTCGATCTCCAGCCCATTCGGTCCGTCGGAGCGCGCCACGAAGGCGCGCATTCCGTCGGCGCTGCGGGCGAGGTGCCTGCGGATCGGATCGCGCGCGCCCTCTTGGAGCTGCTGAAACGCGCTCAGTACGAAGGGTATCTTCGCGAGGAGCTCCAGATATCCGGCATGATCGACCGGTGGCTCGCGCCGACACATCTCGACCATCCCGGCGGCCGCCGCCGGTGGTCCATCCAAGAGCTCGACGAAGTGGCCGAGGGCCTCGATCCGGCGACCGGTGGTCCAGCCGGTCGCATCCTCGAACGTGTCGATGATCCGGAAGAGGAGATAGGCGATGGAGACCTCCGCCCGAGTGGGCTCGGGGAGAACCGGGATCGTGAGGGCAAACGTCCGACTGGTTTTCAGCAGAAGATCGCCGATTTCGTCCATCAGGTCTCTCCCCTCAATCCGTTCGACCGGAACACAATAGGTTCTATTTCACCCATCGCAAACGTCATCCCGCGCTGCTCCGAAGGGTGTTGCCAGTCAGGGTGGTCGCGAGATCCCAGATCGCGTTCGGGAACTTGTGGCAGTCGGCGATCACCTCGTCGAAGGCCCGCACGATCCAATCTTCGTCCTCCTGCGAAAGGCAAAGGGGCGGCAGAAGCTTGATCACGTACATCTCGTGCCCCGCCACCTGGGTGAGGATCTGGTGGCGGGTAAAAAGGGGGATGGTCACCATCTGGCAGAAGAGCCCCTTGGTCGCTTTCTCGAGCAGCGCCCAGGCGGCACGTAGCGCGAGCGATCTCGGCGGCCCGAACTCGAGCGCGATCATGAGGCCGCGCCCCCGCACGTCCACGAGCATCTCGTAACGGGACATCAAGGCTCGGAGCCGTCGCAACAAGCTCTCCCCCCGTCGCGCGGCGTTCTCGATCAGTCGCTCCTCCTCCAAAACGGCCAGAACGGCCAGACCCGCGGCCATCGCCAGGTCGTTCTTGCCGAACGTCGACCCGTGAACCACCGCCCGGTCCATTCGATCGAAGGTCTTGTCGAAGATCCAACGCTTACCGGCGACCGCGCCCACGGGGACGTAGCCACCCGAGAGTGTCTTGGCCAGCAAAACCAGATCGACATCGACCTTTTCGGTGTCCGTCGCCAAGAACCGCCCCGTGCGGCCGAGGCCGGTCTGCACCTCGTCGACCACCAACAGCGCGCCGTGGCGGTGGCAGAGTCGAGCCGCCTCGGCCAGGTAGTCGTCGGCGGGCAGGTTGACCCCCTTGCCTTGGATCGGCTCGACGAAGAAGGCGGCGACATCCCCGCCCCGCAGGGCGGCTTCGAGGGCTGGCAAGTCGTTCCAAGGAATCCGCGCCGTGTCCGGCAGGAGAGGACCGAACCCCTCACGGAACGTCGGATCGCCGTTGAGCGAGAGCGCGCCCATCGTCAGACCGTGAAACGCGTGCTCGCAGAAGATCAGCTTGGCGCGCCTCGTCGCGGCCCGCGCGAGCTTGATGGCCGCTTCCACCGCCTCGGTCCCCGAGTTGCAGAAAAACACCCTCTCCTGCCCCGGCAGCTGGGAGAGCAGACGCTCCGCCAAGAGACCCGCCAGCGGCGAAACGTCCATCTGGACCAGGTTGGGCAGGTCCGCGGCGAGCACGTCGGCGAGCGCGCGTTTCACCGTCGGATGGTTGCGTCCGATCGCGAACACGCCGAACCCCGAGAGCAGATCGAGGGTGCGCCGCCCAGCCTGATCGAAGAGATACGCCCCCTCGGCCCGGGTGTAGTGGCGGTCGAACCCGATGGTCTTGAGCACCCGCACCATCTGCGGATTCAGGTAGCGGTCGTGCAGCGCGAACTTTTCCCCTGCCCGCGCCGCCAGCTCGTCGAGGATCGCGAAGCTCATCGCGCAGATCCCGCCGCGCAGAACGACGGCAGCGCCGCCGCGACGGCGCCCGCCAAGACCTCGGCACATCGGCCGACGCGGCCGCGCAGCGCGAGCAGAAACGGCAGTGCCTGCGGCTGCCGCAGCAGCCGAAATAGCACCTGCCCACGTCGCACGGCCCCGCCGCCGTCTCGGCTCTGATTGAGGAGCTCCGGGAGCGCCTCGTCGACGGTGTCGCTGATGGCCCGCAGAACCAGCCAGGGAATCCCCGCTTCTGTGGCCGCGGCGACGTAGGTCGCCGACTCGAGATCCACGACGGCCACCGCTTCGTCGGTGCCCGCCTGCAGGGCCAGACGCCGCTTCTCGGCCGCGCTGTCGGCGATGCGCCCCGAGCTCACGACGACGCCTGCGCGGGCCCCCGTGGCGCGCGCCACCGCGGCGACCTGCGGTCCATCGGCGG
>CALAOV010000395.1 GCA_937889515.1 uncultured Myxococcales bacterium
GGCTGCGGCACGCGGCGCGCGCACAGGGAACGACGGTCCTGGTCGCCACCGGGACGCGCCGGCTCGGATCGTTCGCGGCGGCGTCGGTCGAGCTCGACGACAGCCGACCGATATTTTTCGGCCCCCCCCTGCTCTTCGCGGGGATGGGTGCGCGGGCCACGCGCGCGCGCGGCGACCACGACCGGCCCAGCGATCGCGAAAACCAGTTGCCATGCGTCTCGCTTGCGTTTACGTCCCGCAGCTAGCCCTGCAGGCGGCGTTGCGCCGCTGCCCCGAGGCGCATGGGACGCCGTCGGCGTTGCTGGTAGCCACCGGCAAGAACAAGCCGCGCGTCACCGAGCTCTGCGCGGAGGCGCGGCGCGCCGACGTGCGTCCCGGCATGACGGCGGCGCAGGCAGCGGCGGCGGCCCCTGGCCTGCGGCTCTTCACGGCGACGGTCGCCGATGCCGAGGCGGGTGCCGCCGCGCTCGGCGACGTCGGCTACGCCTTCGCGCCGCGCGTGGAGCGGGAAGGCGAGCGGATCTTTTTTTCCGCCGATGATCTGAAGCGGCTCTATCCCGCGGGCGAGCCCGCGATCGCGCAGGCGCTGCAGGCGCACGCCGGGCGCCTCGGCTTCGGCGCGCGGGTCGCGCTCGCATCCACGAAGGGGGCGGCGCGGGTGGCCACGCGGGCCCACGATCTGGCGGTGGTGCCGGAAGACCGCGCCGGGGCGCGCGCCTTCCTGGCGCAGCTGCCGGTGCACCTCCTCACCGACGACGGCGATCTGCGCGCGGCGTTTCGCCGCTGGGGGACGCGCACCGCTGGCGCGATCGCGGCGTTGCCCACCGATGCGGTCGCGCTGCGACTCGGTCCGGCCGGCGCGGCGGTGGCGCGGCTCGCGCGCGGCGAAGACGAGCCGTTTCACCCGCAGCTTCCCCCCGACGCACTCGAAGAAGCGGTCGAGCTCGACTATCCGATCTACGAGATCGAGCCGCTGGCCTTCGTGCTGCGGGGTCTCACCGACCGCGCGCTGGCTCGGCTATCCGGCCGCAGCCTGGCCTGCGCGGGGCTCACGCTGCGGCTCGCGCTCGATCCGCGTGGTCTCGACGTGCGTGAGGTCCCCCTGGCCGCGCCGACGCGCGAGGCGAAGACGCTGGTCGATTTGATTCGCCTGGATCTGGCGCGACGGCCGCCCGAGGCTGCGGTGGTGGGCGTTCACCTGATCGCCCTGCCCGCCCGCGTGCGGGCCACCCAGCTCGACATCTTGCGCCCCGCGGGCCCGGCCCCCGATCGCCTCGCGACCACGCTGGCGCGCCTGGCCGCGCTGGTCGGGCCGGAGAACGTCGGCGCCCCGGCGGTCGTCGACAACTGGCGCGAAGAGGCGATCGCCCTCACCCCCTACGCGCCCAGCGGACCGTCCAAGGTGTCACCTGCGTCGGAGATGCGCCTCGCCCTCCGACACCGCCGGCCACCCGAGGAGGTCGAGGTCCTCATGGGACGCGCCGGGCCGACCGCGCTGCGGGGCCTCGAAACGACGGCGCGCGTGCTGGTCGCGGCCGGCCCCTACCGACTCTCTGGCGACTGGTGGCAAGGCAGCGCGACCGGCGGGAGCTGGGCCCGCGAATACTGGGACGTCCACGCCTCCGATGGCGCCATCTACCGGCTGCACCGGGACGCGCGCGACGGCCGCTTTTATCTGGACGGCTATTACGACTGAGGATTTTCGACTATGCTTTTCTGCATCCCCTTGCGGCCCCTTTCCTTGCGGCCCCTTTCCTTGCGGCCCACCACCGCGCGTCTGGCCCTCACGGCTTCTTTCGCCGTTTCTTGCGCGCTCGGTTGCGCCAACCGGGGCATGGTCGCCCCCAGCGACGGCAGCGTGTCCACGGGCGGCGGTGGCGGCAAGACCGACGGCGGCGCGGGAACCGGTGGACATGGCGGCAGCGCCGGCAAGGGCGGCGGCGGGGGCAAGGGTGGAATGGCCGGCACGTCCGCCAAGGACGCCGGCTGCAGCCTCCTGACCGACGCGCTCATCGATCACTCGCTGACCAGCTGCAACGCCATGTTCAACTTCGAGAGCGGCACGGACAAGGCGACGGCCGCCGGCAGCGGCACGCAGCTCGCGTTCCAGAGTGTCACCCAGACCAGCTCGCCGACCTACTGCGGGTCCGGGGCGCTCGCGATCGCCGCCAGCTTCGCCGGCTCGGCCGGCCTCTCGGTCAAAGGAGAGGTCGACCTCCCGCTCGGCACCGACGGCGGTGCCATGAACCTCAATGGGAAAACCCTCACCGTCCACGTGTCGGCGAATCCCGCCTGTGATCCCACGCTGAAAATGAATTTCGTGATCGTAGACGCCTCCGGGGCGCAGCAGTTCCTTTTGCGCAATGTGCCCTTGACGGCCAACTGGACCACCGCGAGCGCGACCCTCTCGGCCGACGCCGGCGCGGATTCGGCGATCAAGATCGCCCTCGAGGTCACCAACACGGTCGGCTACTTCGGCACGATCTACGTCGACGAAATCGACATCCGCTGACCGCTTGCCCTGACCTGAACATACGTTCAGACTCCGGGCGATGGCCGCGGACTATGTCGAGCTGCGCTGTCGATCGGCGTTCAGCTTTCTCGATGGCGCGTCGTTGCCGGAGGATCTGGTGGCGGCGGCGGCGGCGCACGGGATGGATGCGCTCGCGATCGGGGATCGCGATGGCGTCTACGGGGCGCCGCGGTTCTTCGCGGCGGCGCGGCGGGCCGGGATCCAGCCGATCGTGGGCGCCGACGTCACGCTGGCCGACGGACCGCCGCTGTTGCTGCTGGTCGAAAGCCGGCGCGGGTATCAAAACCTCTGCCGCCTGCTGACCCGGGCGCGCGCCGGTCTGCTGAAGTCCGATCCGGCGCAGACGACGCCGGCGCTCCTCTCGGAACATGCGGCCGGCCTCGTCGCGCTCGCGGGCGCGGCGCCGCGCGACGATCTGGACGCGCTGGTCGGCGCGTTCGGACGGAAGAACGTCTTTCTGGAAGCGCAGAGGCACTTCGAATCGCGCGAGGCCTGGCAGGAGCGGGCCGTCACCGAACAGGCGGCCGCCTTCGGCGTGGGTCTGGTGGCGACCAACGACGTCCGCTACGCGACGGCCGACCGGCGCATCGTCCACGACGTGCTCACCTGCGCGCGCGAAAAGCGCACCGTCGACGAGATCGGGCGGCGCCTGCCGCCCAACGGCGAGCGCTGGCTGAAACCGCCGCGCCAGATGGCCGACCTCTTTCGCGATCGCCCGGACGCCCTGCGCGCCACGCGCGCGATCGCCGAGCGCTGCGCGTTCACCCTGGCCGATCTCGGGTACGTCTTCCCCAGCTACCGGACGCCGGCCGGCGAGACAGAGCAGGCCTATCTGGAGACGCTCTGCCGCCGTGGCGTCGAGACCCGCTATGCCGCGGGCGATCCCCTGCTTCCCAAGGTGCGCGCGCAGCTCGCCCGCGAGCTGCGCATCGTCGAGCATCTCAAGCTGGCCGGCTACTTCCTGGTGGTCTGGGACATCGTCGAATACGCCGTGCGGAACCGGATCATGGTTCAGGGGCGCGGCTCGGCGGCCAACTCGGTGGTCTGCTACGTCCTCGGCATCACCGCGGTCGATCCGGTGCGCATGGAGCTGCTGTTCGAGCGGTTCCTCTCCGAGGAGCGGGTCACCAACGCCAGCAACATGGCCGACCGCATGCCCGACATCGACCTCGACCTGCCGTCGGGCGGGGAGCGGGAAAAGGTGATCCAGTACGTCTACGCGACCTACGGCGCGCGGGGCGCGGCGATGACCGCCAACGTGATCAGCTACCGCCCGCGCCTGGCCGTGCGCACCGCCGGACGGGCGCTGGGATTTTCCGAAGAACAACTGGGACGGATCTCGAAGCATCTGCCGGGCTGGATCGTCGACGAAGGAAAACCGCTGTCGGCCTATTTCGAGCTGGGCGGGTTTTCGCTGCGGGAGCGGCGGACGCGCCTGGCCGCGCGCGCCGCCACGGCGCTGCTCAACCTGCCACGCCACCTCGGCCAGCACTCGGGCGGGATGGTGATCGCCGGCAATTCCCTGGACGAAGTGGTGCCGCTGGAGCCGGCCGGCATGCCCGGGCGGGTGGTGGTGCAGTGGGACAAGGACGATTGCGCCGACATGGGCCTGGTGAAGGTCGACCTCCTCGGTCTCGGCATGATGGCGGTCCTGGCCGACGCCGTGCCGCTCATCCGGCGGCACGAGGGGATCGAGATCGACTACGCCAAGCTGCCGCCCGACGATCCGACGGTCTACGCCATGCTGCGCGCCGCCGACACCGTGGGCGTCTTTCAGGTCGAATCGCGCGCGCAGATGGCCACCTTGCCGCGCATGAAACCGGAGCGCTTTTACGATCTGGTGGTCGAGGTGGCCATCATCCGACCGGGGCCGATCGTGGGCAAGATGCTGAACCCCTATCTCGAACGGCGCGCCGGCCGCGCGCGCATCACCTACCCGCACCCGTCGCTGGAACCGATCTTGAAACGGACGCTGGGGATTCCGCTGTTTCAAGAGCAGCTCATTCGCATGGCGATGGTCGCCGCGGGCTTTTCGGGCGGCCAGGCCGACGAGCTGCGCCGGGCCATGGGGTTCAAGCGATCTCAAGAACGGATGAACGTCATCGAGAAGGACCTGCGCGCCGGCATGACCGGCAAGGGCATCACCGGCGTGCCGCAAGATCAGATCGTCCAGGGGATCAAATCGTTCGCGCTCTACGGCTTCCCCGAATCCCACGCGGCGTCGTTCGCGCTGCTCGCCTACGCCTCGGCATATCTGAAGGCGTTTCATCCGGCGGCGTTCCTGGCCACCCTGCTCAACAACTGGCCGCTCGGCTTTTATCACCCGTCGACGCTGGTGAGCGACGCCGCCCGCCACGGCGTCGTGATCCACCCGATCGACGTCACCCGCTCGGGCTGGCTCAGCGATCTGGAGGACTGCGGTCGTTCCGTCCGGCTCGGCCTGCGCACCGTGAGCGGCCTGCGGGCGGAGCTCGGCGCGCGCGTCGAGGCGGTCCGGCCCTTCACCTCGCTGGCCGACTTCACGAAGCGCACCGAGGCGACGCCGGGCGAGCTGGCGACGCTGGCCGAGATCGGCGCCTTTGCCGCCCTGGGGGGCACCCGCCGGGAGGCGCTCTGGCAAGTCGACGCGTTCACCCGTTCGGGGGATTTATTCATCGGGGCCGCAGCGGCGGGCGTCTCTCCGTTGCCGGAGATGACGGTCGAGGAGGAGATGTCGACCGACTACGCGGCCACGAACCTGTCGACCGGACCGCACCCGGTTTCGTTTGCGCGGGCGACGCTCGATCGCCAGGGGGTCACCCGCGCCGCCGATCTGGCGCGCCTACCGCACGGGCACCGCGCGCGCGTGGCCGGGGTGGTGATCGTCCGGCAGCGGCCGGGGACGGCCAAGGGGTTCGTATTCATCACCCTCGAGGACGAGACCGGATTTTCGAACGCGATCGTCACCCCGCCCCTCTTCGAGCACCACCGCCACACCATCATCGGCGTGAGCGCGCTCATCATCGAAGGGGTGGTTCAAAACCAGGACGGCGTCGTCTCGATCAAGGCCGACCACTTCGAGCCGCTCGGCGGCCGCTCCGCCGCCATCGACGTCTCGCACGACTTTCACTGATTTCAGAAATAGCGTTCGAAGATGGCCCGCACGCGCGCCATCCGCTGGTCGAGATCGGCGCCGAGCGCGGCGGGCGTGGTCGCCAGACTGCGGGCCAGCGCCGGCAGATCGCGCGGCGAGACCACCGCCTGCGGCCGATCCAGGAGGAGGCGCAGGCGCAGCGCGATCCGGCGGAGCGCGGCGTAGTCGTCGAGGAGCGACGACGGCCAGCCCAGCGTCACCAACCGGACCAGCGCTGTCACCGTGCTGGTGGTCCGGACCGCGGCGTCCGCCGCATGCCGCAACTGACCGAGCGCCACCAGGAGCTCGATGTCCATGAGGCCGCCCGGATCGAAGCTCAGGTGGCGCGAGCCGGCCGGTACCCGTCCCCGCTCCCGCTCGACGCGCCCGCGAACCGCGCGCATGTCGGCGCGGAAGCGCTCGTCGTCGAACCCCCGGTCGAACGCGACGCTGGAGAGGGTGCGCTCGCGCCCCCTCCGGGCGCCGGCCTCTTCCCCGCTCCAGACGATCCGCGCGCGCAGGAGCGCGACCCGCTCCCAGCCCGCCGCCTCGTCGCGGTGGTAACGCTCGAACGCGGCCCAGGAGGTCACCAGCAGCCCCTGCTCGCCCGACGGCCGCAGCCGCATGTCGATCTGATAGAGCCGCCCCTCTTCGAGGATGGTCTCCATCGTCGCGATCACCCGCTGCGACGCGCGCGCGAACCACTCGCCGTGATCGACGCCGGTCGTGCTCTCCCCATCGGCGCCGTAAAGAAAGACCAGATCCAGATCCGACCCGTAGCGCATCTCCCGCGCGCCCAGACTTCCCAGGGCCAGCACGGTCAGCGCGGTGCCGGGCTGGCCGAGCCGCCGCGTGAGCGCCGGCAACGCCGCCGCGATCCCCGCCGCCAGGCAGGTCTCGGCCAGATCGCTGAGCTGCGCGCAGACCTCGCCCGGGTCGAGGCTACCCGCCACGTCGTGCAGTCCGATGCGCAAGATCTCCTCGGTCTGGAAGACGCGGATGGCGCGCAACTGGCGCTCTTCGTCACCGTCCTCGTCGCCGTCACCGTCCTCGTCGCCCGCCCGATCGGGGCGGGTGTCGCCCTTGCACGAGGCGCCCAGCCGTTCGCGCAGGTCGTCCGCCGAACGAACGCGCGCGCCCAGCCCCTCCACGAAAGGCGCCCACATCTCGGGGTGCCGCACCAGCAGCTCGGCCAGGCGATCGCTGGTTCCAAACAGCGTCCCCAGCATGCGCACCAGCTGCGGGTGATCGCGCAACAGAGCCATGAGCCCGACCGAGCCGCGCAGCGCGAGATCGCGAAAGTGGCCCAGCGCCCGATCGGGATCCGGCGAAGCGATGGCCTGCTCGAGAAACGCGACCGGCATGCGGGCCCCGACCCGCTCGAGCATGTCGGCGGTCGCCTCGACCTCGGAAAAGCCCGCCGCCGCCACCCGGCGTTCCAGCTCCTCCCGATCGCGCAGCGGGTCGAGCAGCCGCGCCGCCTCGAGATGGGCCTCTGCCGGCGGCTCACCCAGCGTGGCGGCGATCGCCTCGACCGCGGCCCGCGTCGCGGCCACCTCGGCGTCGAAGGCCGCCAGGTCGGCAAACCCCAGCCCGAGCGCGAACCGCGCGCGCGCCTCGGGGTCCGCGGCCAGCCGGTGGCGCTGGGCGCCCGTCGCCACCTGCACCCGGTGCTCGAGCCGCCGCCAAAACCGATAGGCGGAGAGCAGCGTCTGCGCCTCGCGATCGGTGAGCAGGCCCGCCACCACCAGGCGCGGCAGCGCGCGCGGCGTGTTCCGCTCCCGCAGATCCTCGCGCTTTCCCGCGTGCAGGAGCTGCAAAGCCTGCACGACCATCTCGACGTCGCGGATGCCGCCCGAGCCAAGCTTGACGTCGAATCCTGTCTCACCGAGCTGGCCCGGCGCATCGGCCGGATCGCGGAACAGCGCGCGCAGGCCCCGCACCTCCTCGACCATGCGGGGCTCGACGTGCCGCGGGTAGATGAACGTGTCGAGCATCGCGAGCAGCTCGTCGCCGAGCGCACGATCCCCGGCGGCCGGGCGCGCGCGCAGCCAGGCCTGGCGTTCCCAGGTGCGCCCGAAGGTCTCGTAGTAGCGCTCCGCCGCGGCGAGCGAGTTGCAGATCGGGCCGTTGCGCCCCTCGGGTCGCAGGCGCAGGTCGACGCGAAAGATCATTCCGTCCGCCGTCGAGGTCTCGATCGCCGAAGTCACCCGTCGAGAGAGCTCGGCGTAGTAGTGGTGCAGCGTGTGATCGCCCGCCGCACCGGCGTCGGTCGAATAGAAGTAGCAGACGTCGATGTCGGACGAAAAGTTCAGCTCTTCGCCGCCCAGCTTCCCCATCGCCACGACCACGAACCGGGCGGACGCCCCGCCTTCGGTCCGCGGTGGACCGAGCTCGCGGGTGAGCTCGGCGTCGCAGAAGGCCACCGCGACCTCCAGGCAGGCGTCGGCGAACGCCGACAGCTCACGCGCGACCTCTTCGGTGATCCCCCATCCCAGCTCCAGCGCGCCGAGGCGCAGCATCTCGTGGCGCCGAACGACCCGGAGTCGCCGGCAGAGATCGGCGAAGTCGCGCGCGCCGTCGGTCGCGGCGCGCACCTCCTGCGCGATGACCTCCGCGGGCTTGCACCAGCGCAGCCAATGATCGGCGGCCAGCCGGGCCAGCGCGCCGACGTCCGCCAGCAGCAGCTCGGGCAGGAAGTCCCCGCTGGCCAGGATCGCCTCCAGCAGCGCGCGGCCCTCGGCGTCCGCCGGGACCTCGCCCCCCCGCTCGATGAATCGCTGGCGGCGGGTGGCGCTATCGTCGCCCATCACAGATCGGCTTGCGAGAGCGAGAACTTGTTGTTCAGCTCGTCGACGACCTGGAACGACGCGCGCGCCTCGGCCGGCAGCTCGTCCCGGATGTGCCCCTGCTGGTGACGCTCGTAGAGGAAGAACGCGCGCTGGCCGCGGTGGTGAGAGATCCAGTCCTTGAGCCGATCGTCCGCGCCCTCCTGGTCGAACACGGTCCGCTCCTCGATCGGTCCGTCGTAGATCTCGTTCGAGGTGTAGAAGGTCTCGCCGCGCCAGTAGAGCATGTAGGCGATGAGCCGCTCGTCGGGCGAGCGGCGGTGCTCGTAGTAAGCGGCGATCGGACCCTTTTGGGACCAATAGGGCGCCAGCTTGGGCATGAAATCGTCGAGCACGAAGTAGGTGAAGACGATCGCGGCCACGGGCAGCGCGTACTGGCCGAAGCGACGGGCCCTGGGCACGAACAGCGCGATGGTCCCGAGCGCGAAGGCGATCGCGAACGCCAGCAAGGTCCCGGAGAAGTCGAGGGTCTCGGGCCAGGGCCGCCCGTTCGGGCTCTGCACGTAATCGTACGAGAACAACCAGAGAAAGCGCTGCGCGGAATTCCTGGCCTCGACCAGATCGACGGAGACCAGCCAGAGCAGCGGCAACCCGATCACCAACGTGGCGGCTGCCGTGCGCCAGGCGCGGCGCTCGAGCAGATCGTCGACGAAGCAGGCGACCACGATGGCGAGCCCGGGGATCGCGGGCAACACGTAGTGGTGGAACTTGGTCATCGACAGCGAGACCAGCGCGTAGGCGGAGACGAACCAGATCGCCCCCAGCCAGATCACCCCCTGCTTGCGCGCGTCGGCCCCCGGCCCCGGTCGGCGCAGGACGGCCCAGCCCAGCGCGGCGGGCGCGAGGGCGACCCAGGGCCACAGGCCGTAGCCGAGCTCGCGCAGAAAGTATTCGAACGAGCCGCGGTCGCCGTGCCGCCCGATCACCATCCGGCGCCAGTGGTTGTCGCCGAACAGCTCGTTCCAGAACGGCATCCCGTGCCGGATGAGCATCGCGTGGTGCCAGGGAACGGCGACCACGGCGAACGCGATCACCGACACCACCAGCCCGAACCCCAGCTGGGCGCGCCGCAGACGGCCCCAGCTCCGGGTGAACGCCAGGTAGGCGAGGAACACGATGAGCGGCAGCCCCAGCCCCGCCAGGCCCTTGGCCAGCACCGCCAGCGCGCACAGGATCGCCGACAGGTAGAGGTAGAGCGGCGCCTTGTGGCGGGTGCGCGCGGCCAGCAGGACGAACAAGGCGAACCCCAGATAGTAGGGAATCATCGCAAGCGCCCCGTACATCACGATGGTCTGGTCGCCCCAGGGGATCTCCACCTTGAGCTGGATCGAATTGACGACGAGCTGCGGAATGGTCGTGACCGCGAACAGCGCCAGCGTTCCGTAGAACAGGTTGTGGTGCGGCCAGCTTCGCCATCCGCGCCCCCGGCGCGGCAGCTCGCCGTCGTCGTCGTCGCCGAACAGCGCCAGGCCGGCCAGCGCCAGCGCCATCGCCATCGGCCCCACGAACGCCATGTCGGTCATCGCCTGGCGCGCCACCAGGCTGTACATCGGCGCTGTCGCCACGATGACGGCGGCCAGCAGGCCCGCCCGCCTCGAGACGAACCGCGCCGTCAGCAGATAGACCGCATAGATCCCGAGGACGCCGGTCAGGCAGAACGGAATCCGCGCCGCCCACTCTGCCCGGTGGCCGAGCGCCATCTCGCCGGCCGGATTTCCGCGAAGGCCGATGCCGGCCAGGTGCATGGTCAGGCTCATCAACCAGAACGACAGCACCGGCTTGGACCAGAACACGTCGGGATCGCGCGGCGAGCCCGGCCACCACAGGCTGATGTAGTCGCCCCGGTGGGTCATCTGGCGCGCGACCTCGGAGTAGTGCGTCTCCCACGGGTCCCACATCCCGTAGCTGCCGGCGAAGGGGAGATAGAGCAGGAGTCCGAACAGGATCACGAGCAGCGCCATCTGGCGCTCGCTCAGACGTTCGAGCATCTTCATGACAATCCTGGGTTCCGGCGAGCCCAGCTCGCCTTCACTGCGCGAGGACCTTCTGCAGCTTCAGCAGGTCGAGGTCGATGCTCTTGGGGACACCGACCACCTCGTCGAGCGGGGTCGCGCGAATCTCGCCGCGCATCAGGCCCATCAGGCGCCCGTGCTCGCCGCGCGCGAGGTGATCGGTCGCCGCCGCCGCCAGGCGCGTCGCCAGCAGGCGATCGAAGGCGCCCGGCGCCCCGCCGCGCTGCACGTGGCCGAGGGTGGTGACCCGCAGATCGAAACCGAGCCGGCCTTTTTCTTGCTCGAAGTGTTGCGCCAGGCGAACGGCGTTGTGGCGGGCGCCTTCGGCCACGACCACCAGCGCGTGCGCCTTGCCGCGCTCCCAGGCGCCCTGCAGATCGCGGGCGATGACCTCGGGGGCCACCTCGACCTCGGGCACCACCACCGAATCGGCGCCGCCCGCGATGCCGGCCATGAGCGCCAGGTACCCGCAGTTGCGCCCCATCACCTCGACCAGAAACGCGCGCTTGTGCGACGAGGCGGTGACCCGCAGGCGATCGATCGCTTCGAGCGCGATGTTGAGCGCGGTGTCGACCCCGATGGTCATCTCCGACCCGGCCAGATCGTTGTCGATGGTCGAGGCCACGCCGGCTACGGCCAGGCCCATGCGCGAAAGCGCCAGCGCGCCCGACTGCGACCCGTTGCCGCCGATCACCACCAGACCGTCGATCCCCTTGGCCTCGAGATGCGCCAGGCCCCGTTGCCGAACCGCGGGGTCCTTGAACTCCGGCAGCCGCGCGCTCCCCAGGAAGGTGCCGCCCCGCTGCAGGATGTTCCCCACCTCGCGGGCGCCCAGCGGCTCCATCTGCCCCTCGCACAGGCCGGCGTAGCCGTTGCGAACGCCGAAGACCTCCCAGCCCTTGTCGATCCCGGTGCGCACCACCGCCCGGATGGCGGCGTTCATGCCGGGTGCGTCGCCACCGCTGGTCAGGACCGCGATTTTCCTCGGGGCCATCGAGCGAATCGTATAACACAAGAGCCTGCTACCCTGGGCGCGATGGCTGCACGAGCGACCCGGCCGACCAAGCCGAGCGAGACGAACTACATCACGCCGGTGGGCTTCCGACGGCTGGCCGACGAGCTGACCTATCTGCACACCAAGAAGCGCCCCGAGGTGCTGGGGGCGCTCTCCGACGCGGCCGCGGAGGGCGACCGCTCGGAGAACGCCGAGTACATCTACCGAAAGCGCCAGCTGCGTGACATCGACCGGCGGCTGCGTTTTCTCTCCAAGCGGATCGACGACGTGCAGATCGTCGACCCGGCCAAGCAGCCCCACCGAGATCGCGTCTTCTTCGGCGCCACGGTGACCGTGGAGGACGAGGCCGGCGAGGCCGCGACCTACCGGATCGTCGGCGTCGACGAGAGCGACGGCGCCCACGGCGACATCTCCTGGAAGTCGCCGGTGGGCCGTGCGCTGCTGGGAAAGACCACCGGCGACACGGTGACCGCCCGCTGGCACGCCGGCCTGCGTGAGCTGACGGTCGCGCAGATCAGCTACCTCGAATCGATTGCCCTCCCCCCGGTCATCGAGCCGGCAGCGCGGGCGCAGGCAGAACAATCGCCGAGCGTGGGCCCCGGCGAATCATCACCGCCGCCGGCACGCCGCGCACCCGTCGCCAAACGCGGTACCACGGCTCCCCGCGCAAAGCCGGCAGCGTCCGCACCAGCTCGGGAAGATAGAGATCGATCTCCCGGTAAGCGCCGTTCGTGAGGGCATCGATCGCGGGGCCGAAGCTGTAGCCCGCCATCGCCGGATCGGGATGCAGGTCGTTGTGGAGCGCGCCGCCGTAGACGATCACCAGCGGCCGATCGGGCGGACGCGGCAACGCCAGCGCCTGCTGGATCGCCCGACCCAGGTGCTGCCCGGTGATGGTGAGCAGGCGATCGTAGTCGACGCCGCCCCCAGCCCCGACCAGCGAGGCGTACTCCCGGCAGCCGACGTCGAGGACGTGCGGCGCCACGCCCAGCTCCTTGGCGCGCCGCAGGAGGCGCACGATCTCGTTTTCGGTTTCGGCGGGCCGCTCGGTCGTGCGGGCCACCTCCGCGGTGACGTGCTTCTCCGGCTCGCCGCAGCTGCCGCTCGACACCCAGGTCTCGACGATCAGGTGGGCCGCGCGCGGCGCGATCGCCGGAAGGATCTCGTCCGTGAAGCGCGCCAGCGTCGAGCGAACGCCCGCCGTCTTGGCGGTCTGGTGGAGCTCCCCGAAGGCGACCACGCCGGTGGCGTCTCCCAGGAAGGTCGTCACCGCGGCCGCGGCCGACGGAAACGACTCCGCCACGGGCGGCGCATCGGGCGGCGGAATCCAGGGCGAATGGCCGAGCGCGACCAGCGCCGCGCACAGACCGGCGGCCGCCGTCACTCGCCGCCGAGGGTGATGAAGCGCAGGCCGGTGGCGCCCTGCAGGCGCACCAGGTGGCCGCCCTTGCGTGGGACCGCCAGGATGGCGGCCGCCCGTTCGGCGGTCGCGACCCGCTGTCGATCGATCTCCAGGATCAGATCGCCTTCGCGCACACCGGCCGCCGCCGCCTGACCGCCCGGCGCAACCTCCGCCACGACCGCCGCGCGCGTGGCCGGATTGAGGCCCATCGATTCCGCCAGCCCCGGCGTCAACGTCTGCAGCGCGATCCCCAGCTTGGTCGGTGGCGCGCTGGGGTGTCCGTCCTGCGAGGGCAGCTCGCCGAGCCCGACCGGGATCGCCTGCCGGCGGCCTTCCCGCCAGATCCCGACCGCCACCCGCGCCCCGATCGTCCGGGTCGACACGTAGTCGATCACGTCGCCGGCGCCTTCCATCTTCCGTCCGTCGATGTCGGTGATGACGTCGCCGGCGTGCAGGCCGCTCTTGGCGGCCGGGCCACCGGGCGTCACCTCGCTCACGAAGGCGCCGACCACCGACGGATCGAGACCGCTCTTCTTCCCCACGCCGCCCGCCTCGACCTCTCCCAGATCCCCCACGACGACGCCGAGATAGGCGTAGCGCACGTGCCCATCCTTGAGCAGCGATTCCGCCACCATCCGCACCTGATTGATCGGGATGGCGAAGCCGTAGGCGCCGCCCGGGCCGGTGTTGATGAGCGTGTTGATGCCGACCACCTCGGCCGAGAGGTTCACCAGCGGCCCACCGGAGTTGCCCGGATTGATCTTGGCGTCGGTCTGGATGTAGTGGCGGACCCGACCGCCCGACATCTGCACGTGGCGGCCCACCTTCCCCTTGCCGCTCACGATGCCGGCGGTGACCGTCTGATCGAGCCCCAGCGGACTGCCGATGGCCAGCACCCACTCACCGACCTCCAGCGCGTCGGAATCGCCCAGGCGTGCGGCCACCAGATCCCGCGGCGGCTTCTCGAGGCGGATCACCGCGACGTCGGTCTCGGAGTCCATCCCCAGCGTCTTGGCGGAAAACTCGCGTCCGTCGCTGAAGGTAACCTTGACCTTTGTCGCGCCCGAGACGACGTGCCGGTTGGTGACGATGTCGCCGCGCCCGTCCATCACCACCCCCGAGCCGGTTCCCTGCTGCGGGCCGGGCGCTGGCTCCGGCGTCCCCGGCCCGAACTGGAAGAAACGCCGCAGAAAGGGGGCCAACTCCGGATCCTCCCCGTCGTCTCCTTCGCCCTGCCCCTCATTCTCGGCCACCCGCGCCGGGATCTCGACGTCGATCCGCACCACCGAAGGGCCGAGCGCGCGCGCCGCCGCCGAGAACGCCGACGAGAGGACGCGCGCCTCGTTGGGGGCCTCGGTCTTGGGCGTCACCGTCCCGCCCGCTTGCAGGGTGGGTGCGGCGCCCGTCTCGCCGAATGCGGGCGCCTGCGCCGGCGCCGGCGACTCGGCCGGCGACAGGCGTGAGGCGAGACGCTGGCAGCCGGCTGGCGCCGTCGCGACGACGCCCCCGAGGACGACGGCTGCGGCCGCACGCACGGCGATCCGGAGGTGACGCGCGGCGGTTCCGCCCATGGCGCTATTTAGCGATCTGCCCACGACGAGCGCAACCCCTGGCCTCGGTGTAAGACTAGCCGCCGATGCGCGCAATCACCACGGCTCCGGGCGTCGCCGACAGCGCCCGCCTGGACGACCTTCCCGAACCGACCGACGAGCCGGGCACGTTGCTGGTCGACGGCATCGGCGTCGGGGTCTGCGGCACCGATGCCGAAATTCTGAGCGGCGCGTACGGCAAGGCGCCGCCGGGCCGCGAACGCCTCATCATCGGGCATGAAAACTTGGGTCGCGTGCGGACGGCGCCGGCCGGGAGCCCTTTCGCGCCGGGCGATCTGGTGGTCGGCGTGGTGCGCCGCCCCGACCCGGTGCCCTGTGCGAACTGCGCCGCGGGCGAGTGGGACATGTGCAAAAATGGCCTCTACACCGAGCGCGGCATCAGCGGGCGCGACGGCTACGCGGCCGAGCGATACCGCCTGGAGCCCGCGTTCGCCGTCGCGGTCCCGGCAGCGCTCGGCGATCTCGGCGTCCTGGTCGAGCCGACCACCATCGTCGCCAAGGCCTGGGAACAGATCGAACGAATCGGCGCGCGCGCCTTCTGGAGACCGACCCGGGTCCTCGTGACGGGCGCCGGCCCCATCGGTCTGCTGGCGGCGTTGCTCGGCCGGCAACGCGGCCTCGAGGTGCACGTGCTCGACCGGGTCACCGATGGACCGAAGCCCGCGCTGGTGGCCGCCCTGGGCGCCAGCTACCACAGCGGCGCCGCGCGCGACGTTCCGGCCCCCGACATCGTGCTCGAATGCACCGGCGTCGGGGAGCTGGTGTTCGACGTGATGGAGATCGTGGCCCCCGACGGAATCGTCTGTCTGACCGGGGTGTCGTCGGGGACCCGGGAGATCCCGGTGAACATGACCGCCCTCAACAAGGAGATGGTCCTCGAAAACAACGTGGTCTTCGGGGCCGTGAACGCCAACCTCCGCCACTACCGGGCGGCCGTCGAGGCGTTGGCGCGGGCCGAGCGACCCTGGCTCGAGGGGATCGTGTCGCGGCGCGTCCCGCTGGCCGACTGGCGCAAAGCGCTCGTCCGGACCGCCGGCGACGTCAAGCCGGTCATCGTTTTCGGCTAGGGACTTCCCCAACCGCGCGCCGGTCTTAGATTCTGCCTGTCCGGCCTGTGAGCGGACGGCGGAGAAAAATTGCGCACGCTCTTGCATGCCAGCGGTCCAGCTTCGACCGGCAGCGTCCTGCTGGGCGATACCTATCTACTCGGCCGGCTCATCGGTCGCGGGGGGATGAGCGAGCTGTACGAGGCGACCCACGCGCGCTTGCCCGGTCGCTTCGCCGTGAAAATCCTGGCGGCCGAGCTGGTCGGCAACCGCGAAGCCTTCGCGCGCTTCTGCCGCGAGGCCGAGGTCCTGTCCGAGCTGCGGCACCCCAACCTGGTCCAGATCTTCGACTTCAACACCGCCCCCGACGAGCGGCCGTACTTCGTGATGGAGTACCTGGAGGGACGCGATCTCCAGAGCCGCCTCGACGATTCGGAGCGGCTGACCCTGCCGGCCACGGTGCGGGTGGTGGAGGCGGTCGCCTCGGCTTTGGCGGCGGCGCACGCGCACGGCATCGTGCACCGCGATCTGAAGCCGGCGAACATTTTTTTGGTGGCGGTCGACGGCCAGCCCGACGAGCTCGTCAAGGTGCTGAACTTCGGGATCTCGAAGATGCGCGCGGCGACGACGCCGTCCGCCGCGCCGAGCGAAATCCTCGGCTCGCCGCCGTACATGTCCCCGGAGCAGGTACGGGGCGCCACCGCCGAGATCGATGGGCGCACCGATCAGTTCGCGCTCGGCGCGATCGCATACCGGATCTTGACCGGCCACGAGCCGTTCGCCGGTCCGGAGATCTCGTCGGTGCTCCACCAGATCGTCCACCTGGCGCCGAAGCCACTCGCCCACCATCTGCCGGTTTCGTGGGACACGCGTCCGCTCCAGGCCGTGCTCGATCGCGCCATGGCCAAGGATCCGGCCGAACGTTGGGGCGGCATGATGGAGCTCGCACGCGCCTTCGAAGCGGCCGCCGAACAAACGTTGTCAGCACCCGCATTGTCCGCATTCGCGCCGGTCGCACCCGCGCAGGCCGCATTCGAGCCGACGGTCGTCGCGCCAATCCCAACCGGCCCGATCGCGCTCGGGGGCGCGCGACCCGAAGCCACGGCCACACCGATCCCGCTCGAGAGCGTCCGGCCCATGTCCGCGCCGGTGCCGATCCGACCGCTTCGGAGACATCCCGGTCCGCCGAGACTGGACCTCCAGCCCCCCCCAGCGATTTCCGACGAGAGCCTCGACGACCTCGATGGGGAGCTGGCCGGTAGGCTCGACCGAGTCCCGGTCTCGCACCACCGGGCGGCCGCCGTGGGTACGGTCGTTCTGATGCTGGCCGGGTTGCTGATCGCGACCCGGTGGTACCGGAAGATTCCAGGAACGCTGCCGCGGGTCCGGCAAAGCCTCGCGGCCTGGCTGCAGCCGAAGCCGCTCGCCCTCCCCCCGCCCGCGGCGCCGCCCACACCGGTCGCCCTCACCCCGGTCGCCCCCACCCCGCAGCCGGCGCCGCCAGTCGTGGCCGCGCAGAGCGCGCCCCCGGCTCCGGCGCCCCCGGACGTCACGCCGACACCACCCCCGGAGCCGGATGTCGCGGAGCCGGTCGCCGCGCCCGCCCATCACCACCGCGCCGCCTCATCCCGATTCCGCGGGCACCCCGGGAGCATCGAGCTGGCCCCACCGGCGGTGGCGGACCCATCGCCGGCGACGATGCCCGACGGATTTCCGATCGAGCCGCCGGCGGCGCTGGCGGACAGCCCCGCGCGCGATCCGATCCCGACGCCGACGCCATCCACCGAACCTCCGTCGTCTCCGTCGTCTCCGTCGTCTCCGTCGTCCCCGAAGTCCCCGAAGTCCCCACCGTCTGGCGGCGACGCACCTCTGCCTCCCTCCATGCCGTAGGGCGCGGCCCACTTGCGGCTCGGCGCCCCACAAACTTACGCTGCAATTTGCGCAAGGGGTGTAGACTCCTGGCCACAAACGGGATTTTGGGGACAGCTACGGGGGGTTAGACTTGGCAGACAGGAACCAGTGAGAAAATGAGTTTGTCGGTAAACGCTTCGGCACATCGTGGCCAGCATATCTGCCTTCCCTTCGAAACCGACGACGAAAAACAGGCCGCCGTCGTCTCGTTCTTGCACGAGGGCCTATCGCACGGCAGCCGCTGCCTGTTCATTGGGACGCCCGAGGAGTTCGAAGAGCTGGGCCGGCAACTGGAGATCGAAGGGATCTGCGCCGTTCGAGCGCAGGCCCGCGACGCGCTCCGTTTTCTCACCCCCGAGCAGGCCTATCTCCACGACGGCGTCTTCGATCCGAACCGGGTGCTGGCGCGCTTCGCCGCCCTCCTGGAGGAAGCGCTGGCGGACGGGTTCACCGGCCTGAGTGGAACCGGCGAGCTGATGCACGTCCCGGCGCCCGACGAGTGGCGAAAGATCGTCTGGTACGAAGCGCAGTTCAACGACCACTTTGCCCGCTTGCCGTTCTCCGGCCTCTGTCGCTACCCGCGTTCGGTCGTACCTCCGGATCGGGTCCGCGATGTGCTGCGAACCCATCCCGTGGCGATCGTCCGCGGGGAGGCCTGCGAAAACCCGTTCTACGAGCGGACGGCGCTGGCTCTCTCCGACGACAGTCAGGCGCGCCTCGATTGGCAGCTCCGTCAGCTCCGGGTCGGCAACCGGACCCAGAGACACCTCGAGGGCAAGACGGTCTCCGCCGTGACCGCCGCGGTCGAGCTGGCGACCGAGCTCGCTGAGCTGCGCGCCAAGTTCCGCCGGCCGACCTCGGACTGAATCCCCGCCCCCATCGTCGGAGTTGCGAACAAGGCCAAGGCGGGATATGGCCTTGGGGGCATGCATATCCTGGTCAACACCGGTGGCGGCGACGCGCCGGGCCTCAACGCGGTCATCCGGGCCGTCACCCTGTCGGCGCTGCGCCGCGGCTGGAAGGTCACCGGCATCCGCCGCGGCTACCACGGCCTGCTCGAGCCACCGGGCGAGGGGCTCATCGAGCTGACCCGCGACCGGGTCCGCGGCATCGCCCACCTGGGCGGCACGATCCTGGGGACGGTCAACAAAGGCCACCCCTTCGAGTTCATCACCGAGGTCGACGGCAAGAAGACCACCATCGACGTCTCGGAGAAGATCATGCAGCGCTACCGCGAGATCGGCGCCGACGCGGTCATCGCGATCGGCGGCGACGGCGCGTTCCGGATCGCCACCCGCTTCATCAAGATGGGGATGCCGATCGTGGGCGTTCCGAAGACGATCGACAATGATCTCTCCTGTACCCAGGCCACCTTCGGCTTCGACACCGCCGTGACCGTCGCGACCGAGGCCATCGACCGGCTGCACAGCACCGCCGAGTCGCACGAGCGGATCATGGTCGTCGAGGTCATGGGCCGCGATGCCGGCTGGATCGCCATGCACGCGGGCGTCGCCGGCAACGCGCACGTCATTCTGTTCCCCGAGATCCCGTACAACATTGACAGCGTCGTCGACCGGATCAAGAAGCGCTACGCCTCGGGACGGCGGTACTGCATCGTCGTCGTCGCCGAAGGGGCGATGCCGAAGGACGGCGACATCAGCACCATCGGCACCGAGCTCGGGCGCGAGGTTCGCCTCGGTGGGCTGGCCGAAAAGATCGGCCACTACCTGGGCGAGCGGACGGGGTTCGAGAGCCGGTCGCTGGTGCTTGGACACCTCCAGCGGGGGGGGAGCCCCACCCACCGCGATCGTCTGCTGGCGCTGCGATTCGGAGCGGCCGCGGTGCGCATGGTCGAGCAGGGCAAGTTCGGCCATATCGTGGCCTATCAGCCGCCGCACATGGTTCCCGTATTGATGGAAGAGGCGATCGCGGTCATGAAGACCGTCCCGCTCGACTCGGATACGGTCCAGACGGCGCGGGATCTCGGTATTTGTCTGGGCGATTGAGGTAACGGCTCGTACGCCCGCCGCCGCGCGTCTATTCAGAGCGCGCGGTCTGGGGTAGAGTGCGACGGCTTCCACCCATCCATGAGCCCGCCGCCGCAGGAGCAGGATCCGGCTTTCAAGGGCCTCGACCCCTTACCAGGGCGGGTCGTCGCCGGTAATTTCCGGATTGACAAGCTCATCGGCAGCGGCGCGATGGGGAATGTCTACAAGGCCGAGCAGCTCTCGCTGGCCAAGGGCGTGGCGATCAAGGTGCTCCACCCGCACCTGATGGGGGACGCCAAGCTGGTGGCGCGCTTCAAGCGCGAGGCCAAGAGCGCGTCGCTGCTGAACCACCCGAACTCGATCCAGATCATCGACTCGGGCGAAGATCGGGACGGGACGCTTTACATCGCGATGGAGCTGCTGACCGGCCGGGACCTGGCCCAGGCCATCCGGGACGACTTCCCGTTGCCGCTGCCGCGCGTGGTCCGGATCATGTCCCAGGTCCTGTCGGCGCTGGAAGAAGCCCACGCGCAGGGGGTGATTCACCGCGATCTCAAGCCGAGCAACATCATGCTCATCGAGCGCCGCGGCGAAAAAGACTTCGTCAAGGTCTGCGACTTCGGGATCGCCAAGGCGACGCTCGCCGACGGGGACGATCGGGCCGCCATGCTGACCATCCAGGGGCTGGTCTGCGGTACGCCCGAGTACATGGCCCCCGAACAGGCGCGCGCCGAGCCGCTCGACGGGCGGGCAGATCTCTATGCGACCGCCGTGATCCTCTATCAGCTGGTCACGGGGGACATCCCGTTCCGCGCCGATTCACCGATGGCGATCGTGAGCCGGCACCTGGTCGAGGCGCCGATGCCCCCCAGCCGCCGCCGGCCCGATCTGCGCCTGCCCAAGATCATCGACGACATCGTGCTGCGGGGCCTGGAGAAGGAGCGCGAGATGCGCTACCCGAACGCGGTCGCGTTCCGCGAGGTGCTCGAGGGCGTGCTCGGCGCGACCAGCGGCCCGGCCACGCCGCTGCCGCCCAACGTCCGCGCCTCCATGCCGACGGCGCGCGACATCTCCGGACACGATCTGGCGCCGCTCGGCAGCCAGACGCCGCTCGGAACCGGGATGCTACCGACCCAGACGGCGGCGCAACGCTTCGGAACCACCGCCGACATGACCGGCCAGCCACGCCGCAGCCGATCCGCGGTCGCGATCGGAATGGTCGTCCTGCTGGCCGTGTCGGCGGCGGGCACGATCTACACGCTCCGCATTCGCCGCCAGATGGAGCGCGCGAGCGTGGTGGCGGCCGCCGCCAACAACGCCGCCGTGGCGCGACTGGCGGCGACCCAGGCCAC
>CALAOV010000396.1 GCA_937889515.1 uncultured Myxococcales bacterium
CTCGACGCCGTCCTCCCCAAGGGCGTCGCGGCCGGCGATCGCTACAACGAAGCGGGCATGCGCTCGATCAACGGCTAGAAGGGAGACGGATGTCGATCGACGCCGAGTGGATCTCCGGAGGCGATGGCCTGACCGGATACTTCGCGCGGCCGGCGCGCGCCGTCGCGGGGTTGCCGGGCTTGCTGGTGCTGCAGGAGGCCTGGGGTGTCGATGCGCACATCGAAGACGTCACCCGGCGGTTCGCCGCGGCCGGCTACGCCGCCTTCGCACCCGATCTCTTCGCCGGCAGCGACGGGACCCGTCCGGAGCCGCTCTCGCGCGACCGTCTCCGCGAGCTGGTGGCCTTCGTCAACGATTCACCCCCGACGGTCTGGAGCGATCCGCAGGTGCGCGAGGCGGCGCTGGCCAAGCGCGCCGAAGCGGAGCGCCAGCGGTTGGCCGAGACCCATGCGGCGGTCTCTTCGCGGGTGGGCTCGCCCGAAAAGCAGGCGGCGTACCTGCCCCGGCTGCGGGCGTCGGCGGCCTGGCTGCGCGAGCGGCCCGAGACGCGGGGGCAAAGGATCGGCGCGGTCGGATTCTGCCTGGGGGGCGGGCTCTCCGCGCTGCTCGCGGCTCACGATCGGGATCTCGGCGCCGCCGTGATCTTCTACGGCAGCGCGCCGCCGGCCGATGCGCTGGCCGCCATTCGCTGTCCGGTCCGCGGTTTCTACGGCGGAAAGGACGCGCGGATCACCGGCGGGTTGCCGGCGTTCGTCGAGGCGATGCGCGCCGCGGGCAAGGACTTCGAGCCGCGCGTCTACCCGGAAGCGGGGCACGCCTTCTTCAACGACGGCCGCCCGACCTACGACGTCGCCGCGACCCGCGACGCCTTCGCCCGCACGCTGGCCTTCTTCCACGATCAGCTGGCGTCGTCGGCGGCGGCTGGCTGATCTCCCGCGAGCAGCGCCAGGAACGCCGCTTCGTCGAGCGTCGCCACGCCCAGCTTGGTGGCCTTGTCGAGCTTCGTGCCGGGGCTCTCGCCGACCACCAGATAGTCGGTCTTGCCGGAGAGGCCGCTCGTCACCTTGCCGCCCAGGGCCTCGATGCGGCTCTTGGCCGCCTCGCGCGACAGCGCCGCCAGCGTGCCGGTGATGACGAAGGTCTTGCCGTCGAGGTGGCCGGAGGGGGTGGCCCGCTGCTCGTCCAGCCGGACGCCGGCCCGGCGCAGCTTTTCGAGGAGCTCGCGCGTCTCGGGCCGATCGAAGAAGGCGCGGGCCGCTCCGGCGATCACGTCGCCCACGCCGTCGACCGCGGCGATCTCTTCGGCGGAAGACGCGGCGATCCGATCGATCGATCCGAACGCATCGGCCAGCGCGCGCGCCGCCGAGGCGCCGACGTGGCGGATCCCGAACCCGTAGAGCAGGCGATCGATGGGGCGATTCTTGGCCTCGGCGATGGCGGTCTCCAGATTGGTGATCGCCCGATCTTTGAAGCCCGGGAGCTGGCCGATCTGGGGGGCGGTCAGGTAGAAGATGTCGGCCGGCGTCGCGATGAGGTTCCGGTCGAGCAGCTCGGCGGCGGTCCGCTCGCCGAGGTGCTCGATGTCCATCGCGCCGCGCCCGGCGAAGTGGACGATGCGACCGAGGACCTGCGCCGGGCACTGCAGATTCGGGCAGCGCGCGACCGCCTCGCCTTCGGGACGCACGATCGGCGTGCCGCAGACGGGGCAGTCGGTCGGCATGACGAACCGGCGTTCGTCTCCCTTGCGCAGGCTGGGGATCGGCGCGACGACCTCCGGGATCACCTCGCCCGCGCGGCGCACGACGACGCTGTCGCCGATGAGCACACCCTTGCGCTCCACCTCCTCGGCGTTGTGCAGGGTCGCCATCGAGATGGTGACCCCACCGACCCGCACCGGATCGAGCACCGCGAAGGGGGTGACCGCGCCGGTGCGGCCGACGCTGACCTGGATGTCGAGCAGCTTGGTGGTCTGCTCCTCGGCCGGAAACTTGTAAGCGATGGCCCAGCGCGGGAACTTCGAGGTGGCGCCCAGCTCGTTGGCGTCGGCCAGCCGGTCGACCTTGATGACCGCGCCGTCGATCTCGTGCTCGAGCGCGTGGCGGCGGGCCTCCATATCGGTGACGTAGGCCCGCACCTCGTCCATCGTGGCGCACGGCTTCGATTCCGGGTGCGTGCGCAGCCCGACCTCGCGCAGGAGCGCGAGCGTCTCGCTGTAGCTCGCGGGGGCGCGGCCTTCGATCCGGATGAGACCGTGGAAATAGACGCTGATCGGCCGTGCGGCGGTGACGCTGGGATCTTTTTGTCGCAGGAGGCCGGCGGTCGCGTTGCGTGGGTTCGCCAGGAGGGGCTTGCCGGCCTCCCCCAGCTCCTTGTTGAGGCGCGCGAAATCGGCCAACCGCAGAAACACCTCGCCGCGCACCTCCAGCCAGGCGGGGGGATCGGCGGTGCGCAAGCGCGTCGGCACGCCGCGGATGGTTCGCACGTTGGCCGTGACGTCCTCGCCGACGTCGCCGTCGCCGCGGGTGGCGCCCCGGATGAGGATGCCGCGCTCGTAGACCACCGCCACCGAGACGCCGTCGATCTTGGGTTCGCAGACGTAGCTCGGTTCACGTCCGAGCCCTTTGACCACACGATCGTGCCAGGCCGAGAGCTCTTCGCCGTCGAACACGTTGTCGAGAGAGAGCAGGCGCGACGAATGCTTGGCAGGCGCGAACCGCGCCGCCGCGACGCCGCCTACCCGCTGGGTGGGCGAGTCCGGCGTCAGCAGCTCGGGGTGGCGCTGTTCGAGGGTGCCGAGCTCGCGCAGGAGCTGGTCGAACTCCGCGTCGGAGATCTCGGGCGCGTCGAGGACGTAGTAGCGGTGGCTGTGGTGCTCGATGCGCGCGCGCAGCTCCTCCACCCGGCCCTTCGCCGTGGCGAGCTCGGCCTCTTCGGCGCTGTGCATGCCCCGTTCGTACCACGACTCACGGCCCGCGCAGGGGGCGCTCAAACCCTGAACCCAGGTGCGTTCGGGCGCGCCGCGCCGGGCGCGGCTCAGCCGCGCAAATGCACGATCGCGGCGGTGAGCGCCAAGAGGGCCGGCACCAGCAGCCACAGGCTCCGGGAGCCGGCCCGATCGAGGATCGTCAGGCGCTCGGTTGCCAACGCCGACGCGGCCGCCGGCGCCGGGGTGGCCAGCGCGGTCGCGGGCCAGCTCCACTGCGCGAAGTTGGGGCGGCGGGCGACCTCCGCCGTTCCATGCACGCGGCGCCGTGGCGGGCGCGCCTCGACCGCGCGCAGATCGCGATGCAGTCCGGCCGCCACGACCACGGACGGCAGCGGGTTTCCACAGGCGGGCGGCAGTCGGATCGGCGGCGGGCTCGGCTCGGTCGACGGGTGGGCCGGCGTTCCGTAACGGGCGGTGTGGGTCCGCGGCGCCCCGTCCAGCGCGACGTCGACCGACAGCCGAGGAATGCCGTCGCTGGCGGTCGACGGATCGACCGCGATCTTGCTGATCACGCCCGCGGCCGTGACGCCGCCGTCCTCGCCCAGCACCACGTCGACGCCGCCGTCGAGACGCAGAAACGGCAGCGTGGCCGTCAGACGCACGACCTGCTCGTCGACCCGCGCCTCGCAGCGCAGCGGCCGGTCGACGCCATCGATGCGCAGCTTCGCGGGCTGGGCCTGCTTGGTGTGCGCCTGGATGAAACGATCGAGGGCGCCGATCACGCCCGGCGTGAGCCCCTCGAAGGCGATCGCCAGCCCCAGCCCGCGCGGCAGCGCGGTCGCCCGCACCACCCGCCCGAAGACGGCGCGGGGGCCGCTCAGCAGGAGCAGGCTGCAGCGCACGGCGGTCCCGACCGGACACGATTCGGCGGAGATGACCGAGAGCCCGGTCGCGCTCAGATCCAGACCGCGTCCGTAGAGTCGTCCCTTGCCGTCAATCCGCGTGAGACAGATCGCCTCCTCGTACGGAATCCGAGGAGAGACTCTCCGGGGCTGTGTCATCAACTGCCTTCCAGACAATTGTGGCACTCGCCGCGCACGATGAAAGGTGTAAGGGGCCGTGCCTTACATTTTCGGCGGAGTTCCTGCCACATCGGCGGTGGGGTAGGCGAGGGTGGTCGATGTCCGGATCGGCCAGGGGGGCAGCGGCGGGAGCCCCAGGACCTCGCGGACCGGCGCGAAGGACCGTCGGTGGATCGGGCAGGCGCCGAGGCGCTCCAGCGCGCCGACGTGCTGGCGCACCGGATAGCCCTTGTGCTTGGCGAAGCCGTAACCCGGAAATTCGGCGTCCAGGTTGACCATGTGGGCGTCCCGCGTGGTCTTGGCCAGGATCGACGCCGCCGCGATCGACAGGCTCTTGGTGTCGCCCTTGACGATCCCCTGCTGCGGCAACGGAACCTCGCGCAGTTTCCGGCCGTCGATGAGGAGGTGCTCGGCGGCGGGGGCGAGCCGTTCGATCGCGCGGCGCATGGCCAGCAGGCCCGCCCAGTAGATGTTGATGTCGTCGATCTCCTCGACCTCGGCGAACGCGACGGCCCAGGCCACGGCGCGGGCCTTGATCACGGGCGCCAGCCGCGCGCGCGACGCGGGGTCGAGCCGCTTCGAATCGTCGACCTCCGGGATGCGGGTGCCCGGGGCGAAGATGACCGCCGCGGCGGCCACCGGGCCGGCCAGCGGGCTCATGCCGGCCTCGTCGACGCCGGCGACGTGGACGACGCCGGTCTTCCACAGGGCGGTCTCGAAGCGAAGCATGGTCCGGAGCCGTTGCCCCTCCGCGCGGTTGTCCCGCCGGCGGCGTGCGATCGCGCCCAGGATCGCGCGGGCGCCGGCGCGCGGATCCGCGCGCAGTTCTGCTTCGATCGCAGCCGGTAGCGGTCGGCCCCCCTCGACGTAACGGGCCCGCAGCGCCGCCATCGGCAGGGGAGGCCGGGGCGGTGTCACGGCGGCAGTGTCTTGAGGGCGGCGCGGGCCTCCGCGGCGTGGGTGCCGAGCGGGGCCAGCTCCAGGTAGTGGCGGTAGCTGTCGCGCGCGTCGAGCGTCTGGCCGCCCGAGCGCTCGACCGCGCCAATGATGATATAGGCGTTCGCCAGCCCTGGATCGGTGACGATGGCCAGCCGCGCCAGGTCCAGGGCTTCGCCCGCTCGCCCCTGGGCCAGCGCCGCCTCCGCCCGATGGACCAGAAGATCGGCCGAATCGTCGGCAGACGCCACGGCGACGGTCCGGTGGTGGGCGGCCTGCGCGTGCAGCGCCCAGGCGATGCCCAGCGACAGAACCGCGGCGCCGCCGATGATCGCGAAGGTGCGCTTGCGACCCGCCACCGGGGCCCGGGCGTCGTAGATCGGCGCCAGGATCGGATTGGGCTCGCTAACTTCGATGGGCTGCTCGCCGTCCACCAACCAGTGCAGCGTCGATTCCGAGAGCGCCAATTCTTGCTTGGGCAGAGAAGCCGGCTCGTCTGGCCCGACAGCGGCGGGTGGCTCCTCGGGTTTGGTCAGGACCGCTGGCTCGTCGGGCTTGGTCGGCAGCGACTCGTCGGGCTTCGATTCCGGCGGCGGCCAGACGGGCTCGTCGGCGCTCGCCGAGGCTGGCTCGCCGGCGGGGGCCGGGTCGGGCTCGCCGGCTTGGCTGGCTGCCGCGGCGGGCTGCGGCTCGGCCTCGGTTTCCGGTTTTGCGTCCGCCTGGGTCGCAGCCGGTGTCTCCGCAGGGGCAGCAGTGTCCGTCGGACCCGGCTCCGCGGCTGTTTCGCTCGCCGGGGCCTCATCCTTCTTGGGCTTGGGCTCGGAGGTCGACATAAGTTGGACCTGAAGACTAGTGCATTATCGATCGCGCGTCCGGAAAATCGCGCCGTCGGTGGCGGGAGCACTTCTGTTAACATGAAAACCAGATGTCGAAGGCCCCCGACGACACCACCGACCATAGCGTTCCGATAGGGCAGCCGGCGCCGCTTCCCCGCGGGCCGACCGCCTATCTGCTGGTCATCGCCGGACCGAGCTTCGGCGAGATGCACAAGCTGAAGACCGACCGCTCCGTGCTGGGCCGCGACGACACCGCCGATGTCCGCCTGCTCGACGACGGCATCTCGCGCGCGCACGCGGCGGTGGAGCGGGAGGGGGGCAAGATCGTGCTCCGCGATCTCAAGTCCACCAACGGCACCTTCTGCAACGGCGCCCGCATCGATCGCTGCGATCTGATCGACGGCGACAAGGTGGCGGTGGGGGCCTCGACAATCCTCAAGTTTACCTTTCAAGATCAGGCAGATGAGCGCTATCAGAAACAGCTTTTTGAGTCGGCGCTGCGCGATGGATTGACCGCCACCTTCAACCGGCGCTACTTCACCGATCGCCTGCGCACCGAGATGCGTTTCGCCGAGCGGCACGACAAGTCGCTGGCTCTGCTCTTCGTCGACATCGATCACTTCAAGAAGGTCAACGACACCTACGGTCACCAGGCGGGGGACTACGTGCTGGCGGCCGTGGCGCGCGAGATGATCGCCACCATCCGCGCGGAGGACGTCCTGGCCCGCTACGGCGGCGAGGAGTTCGCCATCATCTGCCGGGAGATCGAGCCGGAGGGGGCGCAGGCGCTGGGCGAGCGGCTGCGGGTCGCTGTCTCGCGCAAGCGGTTCGAGCGCGACGGGAAGACCATCCCGGTGACCATCAGCGTCGGGGTGGCCGTGGTCCGGGCGCCGCGGGACGCCCAGCCGCTCATCGCGGCGGCCGACGCCGCCATGTACGAGGCCAAGCGCTCCGGCCGCGACCGCGTCGTCTTGCACAAGTCCTAGCTGCAGCCGGTCAGGGGCCGCGTCGGTTCTTTAGCCTAGGGGCACGGTCGTTGGTATGGTGGGGCTGGATGAGGGGACGTCCTTGGCGGCGCGGGCTCGCGATCGCGGGCTTGGTCGCAGTTGCCGGCTGTCGCGAATCGGCCGGACTGCATGGCGAAGGTGCGCCCGCCAGCAACGCGGGCGAGCCCTCCGCGCCGGTCGCACCCGCCCGTGCTCCCGGCAAGCCGGGAGCGCCATCGGCGCCGCGGGCGCCGGTCTCGGAGGCCGAGGCGCTCAAGCCCCGGTCGGATCTGCTGCCCGAGCGGCGGGCCCTGTTCGTCGTGACGCCCGAGCAACCAGGTCAGCCGGTGCAACCGGGGCAGGCGCCCGAGCGCTGGATCGACGCCGACCAGGCGGAGGCGGCCGGCTTCACGCTCATCGATCTATCCGATGATTGGACGCCGTACATCTTCGCCGAGCAGGTCGGGGCCGACGGGCAGTCGCTCGCGAATCGGTACCGCCGAATCTTCCTGGGCCTGGCCAACGATCAGCTCGACGAGGACGGCGAGCCGCTTGCCCCCGGGACCAAGAACTATCTCGAGCTGTACGGCATCTTCCCGTCGCTGTCGGTGCTGCGCGCGCGTTTCCTGGACGACGAGCAGCACCCCTGCGTCGATCAGGAGAACGCCGACGCGCTCGACGCCGTCGAGACGGTCACCTACGTCGCGCCCGCCGACCTCAAGAAGGACGAGCGGCACCTCTCCCGCCTCCGCGCCGAGCTCGAGGACGCCCGCCGCAAATTCCACGCCGCGACGCTGGACGAGCTGGTCACGAAACAGCCGTCGCTGGCGGCCAAGGTGAAGCTTGTCGAAAAGCGCGCCGCCGAGAAGCCGGCCATGGCCGCGGTGGAAAAGCGCCTGACCTGCGAGGGCCTCCTCGGCACCGGCAAGAACCACCACCAGGCGGGCATCTACGACGACGCCATGCGACTGGCGGTCCGTAGCTTCCAGCGCAAGCACATGATCTACGAGGCCAACTTTCTGCGCCGCAAGACCGTCGAGGCTCTCTCGCGGTCGTTGCTCGACAACGACTACGATGCGCTGGTGCGCGCGCTGCGCGAGCGGGTGGTCTCCGCCGCCACGATCCTCGAGGACGGTTCGACCTCCAAGGTGCGCAACCTCGTCGACGAGTACACCAAGGCCGCGCTCGAACAGATGGGGCTGCCCAACGCCGGGGCGGCGCTGGCGTTCTTCAAGCGCCACGGCCCGGACGATCTCAAACGGCTGCGCGTCGCGGTCAAGCTCCCGCCGCGCCCCGACTACTACGGGCCCGAGATGGACCTGTCGATCGTCGTCGATCGCGGCGACGTCTGGTACGAGGTTCCCTTCGACGACAAGGGGCACTACAAGCCGCAGCCGCGCAAGAAGTACCCCTCGCTCACGCTCTACAATCGGGTGGGCGGCAAGCTGGTGGCGCTGGCGCACTGGCGCACCACCATCGGCGGCTGGCGCGCCGACCAGGCCAGCAACGGCTACGAATACTTTCGCTACAAGGGCTCCGACGTCGGGCCGCGGGTGATTCGCCACGTGGTCTCGGGGCCGGTCTGGATCGCGCCCACCTCGACGCCGATCCGCTCGCTCATCAAGGGGAAGATCGTCAACGGCAAGTGGATGAGCATCGTCAACTACGACGAGCTCGGCCCCGGGTTCCTGTCGGCCTACGGCCTCATCGCCGGCTACTTCGTGGTCCCTGGACAGAACGGCGCCAAGGACTTCGACAACGGCGTTCGCGCCCACGGCTCGTCCGACTACCTGTCGATCTACAGCTCCAACGGCTATTCGCACGGCTGCCACCGGTTGCCCAACCACCTGGCCATTCGTCTGTACTCGTTCATCCTGCGGCACCGGCACATGAAGGTGGCCGGGGATCAGCCGATGGGCTTTTCGCGGCAGTTCCTCTCGAAGAGCACCGTCTTCGAGATGCGGATCCCGTCGCGCGGCTACCTCTACGAGCTCGACCCGCCGCTGCCGGTCAACGTGCTCGAGGGGAACATCATGGGCGACCAGAAGAAGCCGAGCCTGGGCTACGTGCCCGAGCCCTGGAACAAGTACCCGCCCGGACCGCCGCCCCCGGCGCCGGATTCGGCCGAGGCGAAAGCGGGCGGGGGAGGCGGCGACTAGATGCGCACCGCGAGCACGCGTTCGGTCCTGCTCCGGCGGCTGCCGCTCCTGGCCTGCCTGGCCGCGGGCGGGCTCGTCGCGGCCTGGGCGGTCGCGGTCGCCGCGTCGCGCCACGGCGGGATGCCCGCGCTCCCCATCGACGTCGCCGCGCCGAACCCGCCGCTCGACAAGGCGCCCGCCACGACGGTGCGCATCGTCATCACCGTGCTTCCGTCGACCAAGAAGGCGATGGTCTTCTGGGGCAAAAAGCGCCTCGGCCCGATCGCGCCGCACGCGCCGCTCATCGTGCAGCGCCCGCGCGACTCGGGGCCGCTCGATCTGGTGGTCAAGTCCGACGGCTGCCTCACGGTCCAGACGCGCGCTTACACCTTCGGCGACAGCAAGCTCTCCGTGAAGCTGACGCCTCAGGACGAGAAAAGCACGCTGCTCGGGTACCGCGAGGAGCTGCCGCCCACGGATGGCGGCGCGCCCGGCGAGCCCGACGGCGGGATGCCGTAAATTCGAAGCGCCGGCCCACGCTTCTCCGCTCGGGGAATCCGTGATAACTAGCCGTTTTTACGATACGACGACGCTTCGGATGCGGAAAGGACGGATTCGGATGGCCAAGGCAATCGGGAGACTTCAGCTGGTGGGAACGTTTGGCGCCCTGGTGGCGAGCCTGGCGGTCGTCGGTTGCGGCGGCTCGGGCACGGCGCGGCCGGGATCGGGCGGGACCACCGGGTCGGCCGGGGCCACCGGATCGGGTGGCTGCGCCGCCTCGGCGGGGACCACCGGATCGGGCGGCACGAGCGCAACAGCGGGAACGTCCGGCACCACGGCTCTTCCCTGCACCGCCAATCCGACGACCGCTCTGCTGTCGAACTTCGGCTCGGCGGCCGGGGACGGCGGCGTCACCGCGAGTGGTACGTGGGGGACGACCGGGCAGCTCACCGGCTCCGTGTTCGGCTACCCGGGAAAGCTGACGAATGATGCGGGCGTGATGTCGTCGGTGAAGGCGATGATCAACCGCACGACCGGAATGAATCTCGAGCTCAGTGGAACTGTGGTGGCTGCGGACTACGCGGGCGGCGGGATGGCGTTCGGTACCTGCGTCGACTCGTCCACCTGGACTGGAATCCAGTTCACGCTGGGGGGCACCGCCAACGGCTGCAGCATCACCTTCCAGCTGCAGACGGAGTCGCAGGAACCAACGTCGGCAAAAGGGACCTGCACGGCGTCGAGCTGCTACAGCTTCCCACAGGTGCCGGTTACCATTCCGGCCACCGCGGGGACCGCGACCGTCATCAAGTTCGCCGACCTGGCAGGGACGGGGATGCCGTCTGCGCCTGCAGACTTCGAGAAGGAGATGTTCGGCCTGCAGTGGCAGTTCACCTCCGCCGCGCCGCCCGACGGCAGCGTGCAAGTAGGCTGCTCGCCCGACATGACGATCACCGACGTCATGTGGACGAGCAACTAGCGACCCGGGCGCGGCTCGGCAGACCGCTCGCAACCTTCAATACGGCAGCTCGAGGCGGTCGCCCACCACCTCGAGCGCGACGATGAGTGGCCGGGCGCCGGTCAACGCGGCGCTGCGGCCGTCGGCCTGGCTGCCGCCCAGGCTGAGCAGGAAGCGGCCGGGCTCGAGCACGCGGCGCCCGCGATCGTCGATGAGGGATAGATCGCGCGGCGTGAGCGTCAGCTCGATCGGCGCGCTGGCGCGCGGCGCCAGGGTGATCCGCCGAAATCCGCGCAGGCTCCAGTGCGGAACGGCGCACGACGCCTCGCAGTCCTTCACGTAGAGCTGCACGACCTCGTCGCCCGCGCGCGCGCCCACGTTGGTCACGGTCGCGCGGATCGTGACCGAATCACCCGCGCGCACGCGGTCGGCGGAGAGCGCGAGGCCGGAATACGAAAACTGCGTGTACGAGAGGCCATAGCCGAACGGGTAGAGCGGGGGCTCTTCGAGGTAGCGGTAGGTGCGCCCCTTCATCGCGTAGTCGGCAATGGGCGGAAGATCGGCGACGCGGCGCGGGAACGTCACCGGGAGGCGACCGGCGGGGCTGACCTTGCCGAACAGCACGTCGGCGAGCGCGGCGCCCCCTTCGGCGCCGGGGTACCAGGCGGCCAGGATCGCGCCGGGCCCGGAGTGGTCGTGCGCCCAGGCCAGGTCGAGCGGGCTTCCGGCCAGCACCACCAGCACGGTCGGCTTGCCCAGGGCCACCACGGTCTCGAGCAACGTCTGTTGCAGGCCGGTCAGCGCCAGGTCGGTCTTGTCGCCGGCCGCCTCCGAGTTACCGGCATCGCCCTGCTCGCCCTCGATGTCGGCCGAGAGGCCCAGGCAGAGAACGACCGCGTCGGCGCGCGAGGCGACCGAGACCGCTTCGGAGAGGTTGCCGGCGCGACCCAGGCCGTCGGTCTTGGTGCCGAGGCGCTGGCATCCCTGGGCGTACCAGACCCGGGTTCCGGGCGCGACGGCGGCGCGAATGCCCTCCAGCGGGGTGACGAAGCGCGACGGCTCGCCCGCGTAGTTGGCCAGCAGCACGGCGCGATCGTCGGCGTTGGGGCCGATGACGGCGACGCTGAGGAGATCCCGCCGCAGCGGCAAGAGGCCGCCGTCGTTCTTGAGCAGGACCATCGACGCCGCGGCCGTGGCCCGCGCCAGCGCCCGGTGGGCGTCGCTGTCGTTGACCTCGTAGGGGATCGCCGCGTAGGCGACCCGCGCCGGCGGATCGAACATCCCCAGCCGCAGGCGCGCGCGAAACAGGCGGCGCAGCGAGCAGTCGACCTCGGCCTCGGTCAAGAGGCCCTGCGCGACGGCGGCCGGGAGGTGGCCGTAGGTGCACCCGCAGTTCAGGTCGCAGCCCGCCTTGACCGCCAGCGCCGCCGATTCCTCCGGTGTGGCCGTGACGCCGTGACCCTCGTGAAAGTCCTTGATGGCCCAGCAGTCGCTGACCACGTAGCCGTCAAAGCCCCATTCGTCGCGGAGGATTTGCTGGATCAGCGTGGGGCTGCCGCTGCAGGGCTCCCCGTTGACGCGGTTGTAGGCGGTCATCACGCTGCCGGCGCCGGCCTCGGTGACGCAGGCGTGGAAGGCCGGCAGATAGGTCTCGCGCAGGTCCTTTTCGCCGACGGTCGCGTCGAAGCTGTGGCGCAGCCCCTCGGGTCCGCTGTGCACCGCGAAGTGTTTGGGCGTCGCGACCAGCTTCAGATGTTCTGGATCGTCCCCCTGCAGCGCCCGGCAAGTGGCGACCGCCAGGCGGCTGGTCAGGAAGGGGCACTCGCCGTAGGTCTCGTGGCCGCGGCCCCAGCGCGGATCGCGGAAGATGTTGATGTTGGGCGACCAGAAGGTGAGCCCCTTGTACATGCCGCGATCGGCCTGGCGCAGGTATTCGTGATGCTTGGCGCGGGCTTCGTCGGCGATCGCGCGCGCCACCGCCGCGACGCGGTCGACGTCAAAGGTCGCCGCCAGCGCGATCGCCTGCGGGAACACCGTCGCGATCCCGGCCCGCGCGACGCCGTGCAGGCATTCGTTCCACCAGTTGTAGGCGGGGATCTCGAGACGCGGGATCGCCGGCGCCTCGTGCAGCATCTGCGCCGCCTTTTCGGCCAGCGTCAGCCGCGGCACCAGATCGTCGAGCCGCGCCTCGATCGTCAGATCCGGATCTTGAAATGGGAAGGCGACCGTCACGGCGCCAGCGTCACGGTCGCGATCGACTGTCCCGGCAGGTCGAACGAGCCCGCGGCGTCGAGCGGGCCGACGGCCGCGAAGCGCTCGGCCGTCCCCGACGTCCGGTAGACGTTCGACGTGGCGCCGACGAAGGTGCCGGGATCGATGGCGACCTGGTGATCGGCGCCGTCGGTGTTGATGGCGACCAGCGTCAGCTGCGTGCCGTCGGGGGACAGGAACGCCGAGACGATCACCGGGGCTTCGGACGCCGACGCGCCGACCCGCGTCCAGCCGACCCCGATCCCTTTCGCGAAGTGCTGGACGGCGTAATAGTCGTCGTTGATGGTGAACCCGGTCGACGTGACGGTGACCAGCCCCTGGGGCGGTTGCACCGTCGGCCAGTAGAGGTCCCAGTACAGGTAGGTCGAGACCCCCTCGATGGTGACCGCGTTCTGGATAAGCCAGGCGGTCAGGAGGACGTCCTGGCTGTTGGGGGCGAACTCGGTTTCCCAGATCGGCTTGCCGGCGGCGGCCGCAGCGGTGGCCACGTTGCCGAGGTTGTAGTTGTACGAATTCGGGCTCGATTCGGTGCCGCTGCCGTAGAGGTGGTGGGCGACGACGTCGAGATCGTCCAGATATCCCGACGAGGTGATCCCGGTCAGGTAGCGTTCGAGCTCGCTGCCGGCGAGACTGTCGTTTTCGGGGCCGATGAGCTTCGGCATCGTCAAGCCGGGCGTCCCGGCGATGGCGGTCTTCACCGCGTCGAGCGCCTGACCGTACCCGGCGTTGGTCGCGTCCTCGGTCGGATCGAACAGGCAGGTTCCCTCGTTGGTCGTCGTGAAGTCGGGCTCGTTCTGGATGCTGATGTAGTCGGGGACGATGCCGCCCGAGGCCGTGGCGAAGGCGGTCAAGCTCTGGGCCCACCAGGCGCCGAAGTCGGCGTAGTCGTAGGCGCCGCTGGCCGTTTTGGGCAGCGTTCCCCCAGCGCGGAGGTTGTTGTTGTTCTTGAGCGACAGCGGCGGGTTCCAGGACGACATGAGGAGGACCGGCGCGTACCCCATCTGGCGGGCAGCCTGCACGAAGGCCGCGGTCTGGCTGAACGCCGAATTGCCGTCGTTGCCGTTGTTGAGATTCCAGTTCCCGACCCGCAGCACCTCCAACCCCAGGTCGGCGAAGATCGTCTGGAAGACCTCCGAGCTCATGGGGTTCATCATGGCCGAGCCGTCGAAGTAGGCGACGGCGGCGCCGAACCCCACCATCGTCTGGTAGGTGGTGGTCGGGTCGATGGTCACGGTCACGTTGGTGGGCGCGGGCGGATTGGCGTCGGCGGATCCCGGGCCGCCCCCGCAGCCGACCGGCCCGGCCAACGTGACGAGCGATAGAGACGCGACGAACAGGCGTGAGCCCACGGAACAACCTTTCAGCGGCCGGCGCACACGAACAGGGTCGCGGACATCGGCGGCAAGCGATAAGCGATCTGGTTAGATTTGATCTCGACTTCGGGCAGCGGCCGAACGGTGGGTGCGCTGGCGTCCAGCGCGAAGACGCGCGCCTTGGTGCATTTGCTTCCCTTGAGGTCGATCTTGGCATTCCAGACCGTCCGCTGCTCCTTATTGATGACCACGACCGTCAGGGCGCCGGGGTGTTTCGAATCGGTGGCGGCGTAGATCGACGCCTTGGCCAGGTCGGCCGCAGCGGTGGTGGCCGCGACCGCGGTGTCGCCATAAGTCGCGCCCTTGCCGTCGTAGTTCCGGTAGAGCTGGAACGCCGCTTTGATGAAACCGGGCAGGGGGCCGTTGCCGGGGCCGTTGCCCCAGTAGGTCGCCAGGTAGACCCCCTCGCGTCCGAAGACGCCCAGCGCGTCGGCCTCCGCCAGCCCGCCCGAGATGTGCTCGCCGGGACCGAAATCGTACTCGGTCATGGTCAGCTTGGTGCCGGGGTAGCGAGCGGCGATCCGCTCCTGCAGCCAGGGGATGAGGCGGATGGGCTTGCCCCAGGTCGAGGCGATCCAGCTCTTTTCGACGTAGCTCGGATCCCACAAACTGCGGGGCGCCTGCAGCCGCGCCGCGACGGTCTTGGCGTCGAAGGCCTTGTCGGTGATCCGGGCCGCGCCGCGCGCCTCGGGGTACCAGTGGACGTCGAGCGCGTGCACCAGCCGGTGGTGGTGCTTTTCTTCCAGGCGTTTCATCGACGCCAGGAAGTAGTCCAGGTAGGTGCCATAGGTGGCGTTCTGCTCCTTGGCGTCCGGCGCGTCGTTCAAGGTCAGGTACTCGGACCAGCCGAACATCACGCCGCCCAGGACCATCGCCGTCGGATCGAGCTTCACGATCGCGGCGGCCGTCGCCTCGCTGCGGGTCACCATCTCGTCGTAGCGGGTGGGCGAAGGGTGGATGCGCGGGTGGGTCGACGGCCAGAGCGCCGGCTCGTTGTCGAGGGAATAGAACTTGATGCCCCCCTGCGCCGCCTTGCCCAGCTTGCCGACCAGGTAATTGACGAACTCGTCCTCGTAGACCTTCCCGTCGGAGAGATCGGGGGTGGCCGCGAACGGGCCGGGCTTTTGCGCGATGGATTGATCCCAGCGCTTGCTGGGCGCCTTGTCGCTTTCGGGCACGGGGCCGTGCTTGTCGGCCGTCACGTAGTCCACCATCGGCACCGTCGCGATCGACTCCATGCCGGCGCGCCGGTTCGACGTCGCGAAGTCGATGAACTGCGCGCCGGGGGCGTTGCAGTCGCTGTAGCCCATCGCGGAGCAGGGCCAGTCGTCGCTGGTGTGGTTGTAGTCGTTCCCGGCGTTCGACGCGTTGATCTCCCAGTTGTAGGCCGTCTGGCGGTTGCCGCCCATGCGGCGAACGGTGGCGCCGACCCCGTCGCCCGGCTGCGAATTGATACCGTAGACGAGGGGACTGATCGGGCGGATCACCTCGCCCGTCGCGACGTCGAAGTGCAGATCGCCCCCCTCGACGGGCGGCAGCGCGGCGGCGTCGTCGGCGGCCTGCTGCGCGGCGACCACGGCGGCCTTCTCGCGCTTTCGGTCGGCGGCTTGCGTGCTCGGCAGCGTCGAGACCGGCACCTGCTTGCCGAAGCTCTCCACCTTGACGCCGCCGATCTCGATCACCTCGGGGTCGTACCCGAGCCGGAACAGCATGTGGGCCTCGCCGGCGGCGTAGGCGCGGGCTGCCTTGAAGCGGACCTCGATCTTCGACCACCCGGCGCTTCCCTGCACGGGGTACTGGATCGACTTGGTGTAGGGCGCCCCGGACAGCTCGAAGACGAACTCCGTCTGCCCCACGCCCCCCTCTTGCGGCGTCTCGGTGCGCAGATAGAACGTCGCCAGGACGGCGTCGCCATTGTCGAGGGGCGCCGTGGTGAGGGCCTCGAGCTGCACCGCCCACTCGTGGCCGGAGCCCTCCTTGACCGCGGCGCGGATCGCATCCTTGAACGGCTGCCCCTCGACGGCGATCGGGGTCAGGTCGACTTTCTTCACCTCGCCGCTCACCTTGAAGGCGCCGCTGCCCGTGCCCCCCAGCAGGTCGACGTGCGACAGGCCGGCGATCCGCGACTCGGCCGCCTCGGTGGCGGGCGAGGGGGCGGCAGCGGGCGTCGTCGCGGTCGCGCCACCCGGCGGTGGAGCGGTCCTCATGATGCACGCTCCGGCGAGGAGCCCCAGCAACCCACATCGACACGCGCGTCGAAACGCGCCGGAAAACGCGCCGGAAAATCCGCCGTGCAGGGCCCCAAGCTTGGACATGCGCGGCAGGTTAGCCGGTTCGTCGGCGTCGGGGAAGACGGAGCCCGCGCCCTCGGCTCTGGTGTATCTTCGGCGCCATGAGGCCCCCGGCGAGGTTGATTTCGATTGCGAGCGTCGTGGCGCTCGGTTGGACAGGATCGGCAGGACGTGCGGCCGAGCCCGGCGCGACCGCGGCGAGCGCGCCGTATCGCGATCCGAAGCTGCCCGTCGACAAGCGAGTCGCCGATCTGCTGGCGCGGATGACGCCGGCGGAGAAGGTCGCCCAGCTGGTGTCGGTCAACTGGGAGCACACCCACCTCGACGACCCCAAGACGCACGCGTTTTCGCCCGAGCTGGCCAAGAAGCTGATCGCCGACGGGATTGGCGAGATCACCCGGCCCAGCGACCGGCACGACGCGGCCGCCGCGATCACCTTTGCCAACGACATCCAGAAGTTCCTGGTCGAAAAGACACGGCTCGGGATCCCGACGCTCCTGCACGAGGAGGCGCTGCACGGGTTCGTGGCGCCGGCCGGCACCAGCTTTCCGCAGGCCATCGGGTTGGCGGCGACGTTCGATCCCGCGCTGGCCGAGCAGGTGTTCACGGTGGCGGCTCGCCAGGCGCGGGCGCGCGGCGTGCAACACGTGCTGGCCCCCGTCTTGGACGTCGCGCGCGATCCGCGCTGGGGCCGCATCGAGGAGACCTACGGCGAGGATCCTTATCTGGTGACCCGGATGGGCGTCGCCGCCGTGCATGGCTTTCAGGGGCGGCGCGCGGCCGACGCGCCGGTGGATGCCCAGCACGTCCTGGCCACCGCCAAGCACTTCACGGCGCACGGGACGCCGGAGGGGGGGCGCAACACGGCGCCGGGCAACTATTCCATGCACGTGGTCCGGGAGGTCTTCCTGCCGCCCTTCGAGGCGGCGGTTCGCGAGGCCGGCGTCGCGACGGTGATGGCCAGCTACAACGAGCTGGACGGCGTGCCGTCGCACGCCAACCACTGGTTGCTGGGCGATCTGTTACGCGGCGAGTACGGATTTTCCGGGCTGGTGGTGTCGGACTACTTCGGCGTCGCGGAGCTCGAACGCAAGCACCACGTGGTGGCCGATCTCCCGGCGGCCGGGCGCAAGGCGCTCGAGGCCGGCGTCGATCTCGAGGTTCCGGAAGCGGAGGGGGTCAAGACCTTGATCGCCGATCAAAAGGCCGGGCGCGTCTCCCAGGCCGCCATCGACACGGCGGCGGCGCGCGTGCTGCGGGCGAAGTTTCTGCTCGGCCTCTTCGAGCGGCCGTACGTCGAGCCGAAGCTGGAGAGCGAGCGACCCGCCGATCGGGCGCTGGCCCGGCAGGCGGCCGACGAGGCGATCGTGCTGCTCAAGAACAGCGGGAATCTCCTGCCGCTCGACGCCGGACACCTCAAGTCGATCGCGGTCATCGGGCCCAACGCCGCGACGGTGCGCCTCGGCGGCTATAGCGGCGGCCCCGACCGGCCGGTCAGCGTCGTCGATGGTCTGCGGGCCAAGCTCGGCGACAAGGTGAAGGTGCTCACGGCGCCCGGATGCGGGCTCACCACCGGGAACCGGGGCTGGGCCGACGATCTGATCCAGCTTCCCGATCCACGCGAGGACGCCCACCTCACCGTCGAGGCCGCCAAGCTGGCGGCGACCGCCGACGTCGTCTTGCTCGTGCTGGGCCAGAACGAGCAGCTGTCGCGGGAAGGCTGGGCCGACAACCACGTCGGCGATCGGATGTCGCTGGATCTCCCGGGCAAGCAGATGGAGCTCGCGCGCGCGGTGCTCGCGACCGGCAAGCCGACTATCCTGCTGCTCATTCACGGCAGCCCGCTCTCGATCAACGAGCTGGCGCGCACCGTGCCGGCGATTTTGGACGGCTTCTATCTGGGCGAGGAGACCGGAGACGCGGTCGCCGACGTACTGTTCGGAGACGTCAGCCCGTCTGGGAGGCTGCCGGTCAGCGTCCCGCGTTCCGTCGGCACCATCCCGGCGTACTACAATTACAAACCGTCGGCGCGCCGGCTGTACCTGTTCGAGGAGCCCGGGCCGCTCTGGGCGTTCGGCGCCGGCCTCTCGTACACCACCTTCCGCTACGACAAGCTGGGCGTGAAGCCCGAGCGGATCGCGCCCGAGGGACACACCACGGTTTCGGTAACCGTCACCAACACCGGCAAGCGCGCCTCCGACGAGGTCGTGCAGCTCTACATTCACGACCTGGTCAGCTCAATCACCCGGCCCGTGCAAGAGCTGAAGGGCTTCCGGCGGATTCACCTGAAGGCCGGCGAATCGAAGAAGGTCGAGCTGCCGCTCGGTCCCGACGAGCTCTCCTTCTTCGATGAAAAGATGAAGCGGACCGTCGAGCCGGGCCGCTTCGAGGTGATGGTCGGCGGCAGCTCCACCGACGTCAAGAAGGTCAACCTCGACGTCGCCGCCCGCTGAGCGCTTCAGCGCTGGTGCTCGAGGGCCCAGCGCATCAGGTCGGCGATCGCGGAGGTCTGCGGCGACGCCCGGCGTTCCAAGTTGGCGATCGCGCCGGTCCTATCGGCGGTGCTCCGGTTTTGGCCGAGCTTGAACTTGGCCTCGATCCTTTCGATCGGCATCTCGAAGCCGACGATCGACGCGAGCAGCCCGGCGTAGAAATCCCGGGGCATCGCCTCGATGCGCCAGGCGGCGGGGCCGCTTTCATATTGGTCGACCAGCGCGGAGATGGCGGCCTCTGTGACGTCGTCTTCGTCTGGGGCGAAGGGCTTTCCGTGGGCGTGCACCACGGCGTAGTTCCAGGTCGGCACCGCCGGTGCGCTGGCGTACCAGGTCGGCGAGATGTAGCCGTGCGGGCCGTGGAAGATGGCGACCGCCGGGGTCGCGCCGTCCATCGCCCGCCAATGATCGTTGTCGCGCGCGACGTGGCCCACCAGCACCAGGCCGCCATCCGGAGCTCGCCGTGCGAGAAGCGGCGCGTGCGTCACGATCGGTCCGTTCGACGGAGTGCTGACGATGGTCGCGAAGTCGTACTGTCCGATGAAGGCTTCGATGGTGGCTTCATCGTCGAGGCGGAACGAAGCAGGGAGGTACATCCCAATGTTGTCGCGCGGACGGACGCGGGCCGCAATTACGTTCCGACGGTGAACGTATAGATCGTCGAGTGCCGGTAGGTCTCGCCGGGACGAAGCACCACCTGATCCCGCCAGTCCGGCAGGTTGATCGCGTTCGGGAAAGCCTGCGTCTCCAGGCAGATCCCGCTGTTGCGGGCGTGGACGACGCCTCGACCAGCGGTCGAACCGTCGAGGAACTTCCCCGCATAGACCTGTAGTCCGGGCTGGTCGGAGACCACGGTCATGGTGCGGCCGGAGCGGGGATCGGCAAGGCGCGCGACGGCACGCATCTGACCGGGCGTGGCGGGGCGGACCACGAAGTTGTGGTCGAGATCGGGCAGGACGCGCTTCGGCGAGCCGAAGTCGAACGGCGTGCCGGCCACCGGCTCGATGGCGCCGGTGGGAACGATGGGATCTCCCGGGGTGTAGGCATCGCCGAAGATGGTCAACGCGTGGTCGAGGATCGTTCCGGCGCCCGCCAGGTTGAAGTAGCTGTGGTGGACCAGGTTGATCGGCGTCGGCCGATCGGTGGTCGCGCTCATCTCGACGCGCAGGGCGTCGTACTTGGTGAGGGTGTAGATCACCCGCGCTTCGACGGTGCCGGGGTAGCCGGCGTCGCCGTCGGGGGAGACGTGCGTCAGCGCGACCGCCTCGCCGTCGGCCGACGTGACCGGCTCGGCGGTCCAGACGGCCCGGTACCAGCCTCGCGAGCCGCCATGCAGGTGGTGCGGCGGATCGTTGGCTTCCAGGTGGTAGCTGTTTCCGTCCAGGGCAAATCGCGCGTTGCGGATCCGGTTCCCCACCCGGCCGCAGGTCGCGCCCAGAAAGAAATTCTGCGCGGCGTAGGCGGCCACGTCGTCGAGCCCGAGCACCACGTTGCCGAGGCGGCCGTCGCGATCCGGAACCCGCAGCTCCATCAGCGTGGCGCCGAACGTCGCGATGCGCGCGAGCGATCCGCGGGCGTTGGTGAGCGTGTGGATGTCGCCCGGACCCGGGCTCATCGCGCGGCGCGCAGGGCGGGGTAGAGGCGCGTGAAGCGGCGGTAGGGCTCGTCGTAGGCGCGGTGGGCGTGCGGGCGGGGCTGGACCGCCGGGCGGCGACGGATGGTTCGCGCGGCGGCGGCGACGTCGGGGAACGCGCCGGCGCCGACGGCGGCCAGCAGCGCCGCCCCCAGGGCCGGGCCTTCACCCTGGTCGACCGGGATCACCGGCGTACCGTAGACGTCGGCCTGGAGCTGGCGGACGAACGGCGCGTTCGCGCCGCCGCCGGTGATCATAACCTCGGGCACCGCCAGGCCCAGCGCCTCGATGATCGCCAGGCTGTCGCGCAGACCGAAGCAGATCCCTTCCAGCACGGCGCGGGTCAGGTGCGCCCGGGTGTGGGCCAGCGAGAGCCCCACGAACGCGCCGCGGGCCTCGGCGTCGCGGTGGGG
>CALAOV010000397.1 GCA_937889515.1 uncultured Myxococcales bacterium
GGCGGCGGAGGGGGCGGCCTCTTCGCGGGCGGCGCTCACGGCGGAGCCGACCTTCCTTCCGGCGGCGCTCGCGCTGCGGCGTGAGGCCGCCCGTCGCGGCGACGAGCTGGAGGCGGCCGCGGCGTGCGAGACCGAGGCCGCCTGTCTGCTGGTGCCGGCGCACCGCGTGCGCGCTTTGTTGCTGGCGACCGCGCTGGTTTCGGAGAACCGAACGGTCGATCCGGCCGCGATCGTCGCGGCGGATAGTCGGGCACTCGAGCTGCTGAGGGCGGCGCTGGCCATCGATCCCACCCACGACGGCGCGTTCGAAAAACTGAGGGAGCTGCTGACCAGGCTGGGGGATGCGCCCGCGCTCTCGGCGGCCCTCGCCGCGCGGATCGCCGTCGCCAGCAATCCGTTCGAGGTCACTTCGCTTCGGCTCGCGCGCGCCGATCTGCTGGCCGCCCGGTTGGCCGACCCGGCGGGCGCCCGCGCCGAGCTGGAGACGGTCCTGCGCAGGCAGCCGGAGCATGCGCGGGCTCTCGCGAAGCTGTCCGAGCTGCTGTGGGAGCGCCAAGCCTGGGGCGAAGCCGGCGAGGTCTATCTCAAGCGTACGGGCGTGGAACGCGATCCGGTCACCTTGCGCGAGATCTTTCTGCGCCTGGGCCAGATCTATTCCGAGCACGCTCCGGATCCCAAGCGCGCCGCGACGGCCTTCGAGCGGGTGCTCTCGGTCGATCCGGACAACCACGCCGCGCTCCGGGCGCTGTCGGATCTCTACCTGGCGGAAGGCGAAACGAAGCTGGCCCTCCCGGTGACCGATCGCCTGGTCGCGCGCGAGACGGACGCCGGCCGCCGCACGGCTTTTCGGGTGCGGCTCGGCGAGATCCTGATGCACACGGGCGATCTGCGGCGCGCCGGCACCGAGCTGCGCCGCGCGGTCGACGAAGCGCCCCGCGACGTGGCCGCGGTGAGCGCGCTGGCGCACTTCCTCGAGCGCGCCCGCGACCAGGCGGGGCGTCGCACCGTGCTCGATCGCGCGGTCGGACAGCTGCGCCACGATCTGGAAGGGAGTCACCCCGGCCTCGAGGCCGGAACCTTCCGCGCGCTGGCCAGCCTGCTGACGCTCCGCGAGCGGCCGCACGCGGCGCTGGCGGCCGCGCAGCTCTTCGCCGCGCTCGACAGCAAAGGGGGGCCCGCGCGCGCCGCGACCACCAGGCCGGTTCGTAGCCTGGCGGCGCTCCGGCAGCCCGAGGCCGACGAGCGCTCCTTCCCCCAGGGCCTACCCCCGGGAATCCGGCAGATCTTTCGACTGCTCGGTCCGGTCTTGCGTCCCAGCGGCCAGGACCTGGCACAGAAGCTGGCCCGGCACGGCGTCGCCCGCAGTGATCGGAGAGCCCGGGGCGTGCCGCCGCGCCCGCCGTTCGAGGCGGTGGCCTCGGAGCTGGGGATCGGGGACTTCGAGCTTTACGTCAAGACCCCGGCGGCGGTCGCCGGTCCCGTTCCCCTCCGGGCCGAGCCGGGGAACCCGCCGGCCATCATCATGGGCGCTCCGCTCGCCGAGCTCGGCCCGGCCGCCGTCCGCTTCGCCGCCGCGCGGACGCTGCGTCTGACGGGCACGCACCTCGACACGCTTCTGGCCCTCCCGGTGGAAGAGGCCGGCGCGCTGCTGGTGGGGATCATCCGTCAGTTCGTCGCCAACTACCGGCACCCAGAGGTGCGCGACACGTTGGCCGAGGCGGAAGCCGCCCGGGCCGAGCGCTTGATCCCGCGCAAGCTCAAACAGCAGGTGCTCCCGTTCGCGATCGAAAGCGCCGGCGCCTTCGATCTCGCCGCACTCTACGCCGCGGTGCGCGACGGCGCGAACGAGGCGGGGTTGCTGGCGTCGGCCGATCTGCCGGCCGCGCTGTCGGTGGTCCTGTCGCTCTCCGGTTCGGTTACGGCGCCGGCGACGGGGGAGGCTGGCCTCAGCCCTTCGGCGCTCGCGGGGAGCCCCGAGGCGCTCACGTTGATCCGCTTCGCGATCTCCGACGAGTACGACGACCTGGCGCGCGCCCTCGAAGCGTAGGGAAGCCCGCGCGGTAGAGCCCCGGGAAGCGCCGCGGTCTCCCATTTTTCCGGCCGCGCGTGATAAATTGAACCGCCGTGCCCGTGGGAGACGCCAGCCCGCCGCCCGCAGACGATCCGTTGATCGGAATGGTGGTCTCCGACCGCTACCGGATCATGCGCAAGATCGGGGAGGGGGGCATGGGCGCCGTCTACCAGGCGGAGCACGCGCTCATCGAGAAGCGAATCGCGCTCAAGATCCTCTTCCAGGATCTGACCCGGCGCCCCGATCTGGTGGCGCGTTTTCTCCAGGAAGCCAAGAGCGCCTCGCGCATCGGCCAGGAGAACGTGATCGACATCTCCGACTTCGGCCAGACCGCCGACGGGCTGGTTTACATCGCGATGGAGTTTCTCGACGGCCAGGATCTGGGCCGCCTGCTCAAGACCGAGCGGTCGATGCCCTGGCTGCGCGCGCGGCCGATCCTGATGCAGATCACCAAGGCGCTGCGGGCGGCGCACGGACACGGGATCATCCACCGCGACATGAAGCCGGAGAACGTCTATCTGATCTCGCGCGAAGGGCGGGCGGACTTCGTCAAGGTGCTCGACTTCGGAATCGCCAAGGTGGTCTCCGCCGACGAGGCCGACGGACCGCGCCTGACCCAGACCGGCATGATCTTCGGGACGCCCGAATACATGTCCCCCGAGCAGGCGCAGGGGCATCCGCCCGATCACCGCCTCGACGTCTACGCGGTCGGCTGCATCATGTACCAGATGCTGACCGGCAGCGTGCCGTTCACGGCCGACAGCTTCATGGGGATCCTGACAAAGCATCTGGTCGAGGCGCCGGTGCCGCCACGCCAGCGTCGGCCGGATCTCGATATTCCGGCCGACGTCGAGGCGGTCTGCCTGCGCGCGCTCGAGAAAGATCGCGAGAAGCGCTGGCCCGACATGGACGCGTTCTACCGCGCGCTCGGCGCGGCGGGCGGGGGACCGTTCGAGCCGTCGAACGTGTTCATCCCGCCCACGGCCAGCCTCAAGTATCCCATCCTGGCCGACACGAACCCGCTTCCCCGAGAATCGAAGACGGCCATCTCGGTCTCGCCGCCTTCGGGCACCTTCGAGGATGAGCGGCCGCAGCGACCCGACGAGCTGGCGGGTGGCCTCGGTCTGCGCACCAAGATCGCTCTCGGCGTGGGGGCCGTCGTGGTGGTGGTGATCGTCTTCGTGCTGGCGCTGCGTCCCGGCAGCCGACCCCCGGCCGTGCCGGCAACGGCGGGCGCCACCCCCGAGGCGCCGGCCCAGACGCAGAGGCCGCCCGCCGCCGCGCCGACCCCGGCCGCGGTGGTGCCCGCGCTCGTCCACGCCGTCGAGCCGGCGCACGCGGAAGCGGCGTCGACCCCCGAAACGTCGGCGGCAAAATCCACCAGCCGCCCACACCACAAGCACGGCGACGAGCCCAAGGGCGATCCGCTGCACCGGCGCGTCGACCTGCCGGCGGAGACCACGCCCGCCGAGCTCAAGAACCCGTTCGGCACGCCGTAAGCGTGCGCGGCTATCCCGTCGAGGTCAGCGCCGAAGCGGCCGCCGCGCACGCCGCGGCGACGGTGATCGATCTTCACAACGATGTCCTCACCAAGCTGACCCACTCCCGGTACGACTTCACCCGCGCGCACGCGCCGGCGACCTTCTACAACCCGCTGCGCCTCGATCTGGATCTGCCGCGGATCAAGCGCGGCGGAATCGACGCGCTGGGGTGTCTGCTGTTCGCGGGATTTCGCTTCGATCCGGGGCGGCGTCGATTTTGGCGACAGCTCGACTGTGCGCGGCGGCTGGCTGCGGAACACCCCGACGCGATCGCGCTCGCCCGGGACGTCGCCGACATCCGCGCCGCACGCGCGGCCGGCCGGCTCGCCCTATTCCTGGGCGTCGAAGGGAGCTACGCGATCGACGACGACGTCGAGTCCGGCGTGGCGCGTCTCGCGGAGGCGGGCGTCTGTTTCCTGGGGCCGCTGTGGGAGCGCGACAGCCGCGCCGGGACGTCGTGCCGGACCGCGTCCGCCCGCGATACCGGCCTCACCGATCACGGACGGGTCCTCGTCCGCGCCTGCAACGACGCCGGGATCCGGCTCGACGTCGCGCACGCGAGCCAGAAGACGTTCTGGGATCTCCTCGATCATTCGCGCAGCCCCCCGTTCTCGTCGCACTCGGGAGCGGCCGGCGTCCATCCCCACCCGCGCAACCTGGGCGACGATCAGATCCGGGCGCTGGCGGAGCGGGGTGGGGTGGTCGGGATCATCTTCGTCGCGGCCTACCTGGGCGGAACCTTCTGCACGCTCGAGCGCATCGCCGACCACATCGAGCACGTGGCGCGGATCGGCGGCGAAGACTGCGTCGCGCTGGGATCGGACTTCGACGGATTCCTTCCGCTCCCGCGCGGCCTGCGCGACGCCGCCGATCTGCCGCGTCTGACCGAGGTGCTCTGGCGTCGCGGCTGGCGCGCGCCGGCGCTCGGCAAGCTGCTGGGCGAAAACGTGCTCCGCTACCTCGGGACCCGATGAACGGACGACGAACAGGGTCGGGGACGATCGTCGGACCCGCGCGCCCTGCCACCGAGCTGCGAACGGCGCGCCTCATCCTGCGGCCGTGGCGGGACACGGATCGCGACGCCTTCGCCGCCCTCAACGCCGATCCGCGGGTCATGGAGCATTTTCCGTCCACGTTGTCGCGCGCGGAGAGCGATGCCGGCGCGGCGCGGATCACCGCCCACTTCGAGGCGCAGGGGTTCGGCTTCTGGGCGGCCGAGGTGGTCGGCGGCGCGCCCTTCATCGGCTTCATCGGACTCGCCGTCCCGAGCTTCGTCGCGCACTTCACCCCCTGCACCGAGATCGGCTGGCGTCTGGCCCACGAGGCCTGGGGGCTCGGCTACGCGACGGAAGGGGCGCGCGCCGTGCTGCATTTCGCGTTCGAGACGCTGTGCCGCGAAGAGATCGTCGCGATGACCGCGCCCGCAAACCGGCGCTCGCGCCGGGTCATGGAAAAGCTCGGCATGCGGCGCGATCCCGCCGACGATTTCGATCACCCCCGCATCCCCGAGGGACATCCCCTGCAGCGAACGGTGCTCTACCGCCTGCGCGCTACTCGCTAGCGGCGTTGCGGAATTCTTCGCCGAACAGGGTCTGCATGAGCGCGGCGGCTTCGAACTTGCCGCCGGCCACGTGGGGCGCCAGCGCGGCGGCGAAGTCGGCGGCGCTCTGATACCGCTCGTTCGGATCGACCGACAGCGCGCGCATCAGGATCGCTGCCGGGGTCGGGGGGAGGCCCGCGAGCATACGCAGCTGTTCCGTCTTGGGCCCGTTCGCTGCCCGCAGCAGCTGATCGAAAGTGCTCTCGCCCAGGTAGAGCTGGCTGTTGGTCAGGCTGTGGTGGATCACCAGCCCCAGCGAGAAGAGATCGGAACGCGGGTCGACCGGATGCCCGCGCGCCTGCTCGGGCGACATGAATGAGACGTTGCCCTTGACCACGCCGACCTCGGTCTTCGAAACACGGTGGGTGGCCTTGACGATGCCGAAGTCGAACAGCTTCACCTCGCCGCGCGCGGTCACCATGATGTTGCTGGGCGAGACATCGCGATGGACCAGGCCGAGGGGCCCTCCGTTCACGTCGGTCTGGGCGTGGGCGTAGCCGAGCGCGTCCAGCACCTCGTGCGCGATGTAGAACAACAGCTTCTCGGGAAGCGGGCGGCCGGTCGTCTCCACGTGGCGAAGCAGCAGACGGCCCAGATCGCGGCCAATGATGTACTCCTGCGCCATGAAGTATTCGTCGCCGACCTTCCCGAAGTCGAACACCGGGACGATGTTCGAGTGCACCAGCATCGAACCGAGCTTGGCCTCGTCGATGAACTGCTCGACGGCGACGCGGCTGCGCGCCAGCTCGGGCCGAAGTCGCTTGATCACGTAGACCCGCCGAAACCCTTCGGCGCCGTGCAACACCGCCGTGTAGATGTCCGCCATGCCCCCGCCATCCAGACGTCGCAGCAGGTGGTATCGACCGAACGTGTTCTGGTCCAAGGCCGGCGCCGCGGCCGTGCGAGACCCCAGCGCCTCGGTGGGGCGGTGTCCCAGAGAGTTGTCGTTCATGAGCAAGGTCTCGACGCGTTCGCCGCTGCGGGCCGCGGGGCCGCCCGTCTTCGGAACGAGCGGGGGCACGACCGCAGCGAGGCCCGGATCGACCGGCGGGGGCGCGGGAACCATCTGGGCGACCGGCGCGATCGGGATGACAGGCAACACGCCCGCGGGCGCAGCCGCCGCCATCCGACGACGCCGCCAGACTACCGGCATGCATAGCGCGAAGAGGGCCGCCACCACGATCCAGATCCCGAAGGTCGAGGTCGGCGGGGCCGGTGCCGGCACGTCTTGCACGGCCCAGAGCCACAGACTCCCCGACGTGGGGATCGCGACGGCAAACAGGCCGGTCACCCGATCGTAAAATCGCCCCGGGCCTTCTTTACCCGCCAGCGTGCCCAGAGCCTCTTTTCGCCGCGGGTCGCTGGTCGCCACCAGACGCCGTCCATCCGATAGCGCGATCGGCAGTCCGATTTCGGCCGCCACCGCGGAAGTGTCGAAGGGCGACATCAACATCAGATAGGTCGGCTCGCTCCGCTTGGCGGGCGCGACGGGCGCGACCGCGGCCAGCACCGGTCCCGCCCCCGCGATCACGCCCGCTCCGACGCCCACCTCGGCGGCGCGCGAGATGAGGCCAGTGGGGAGCGTCAACTGCTTGTCCCCTCGGATCGTGACCAGGCGATCGTTGGCGACGATCGCCGCGTCCCGGGTCTTGTACGGCTCCCACCACTC
>CALAOV010000398.1 GCA_937889515.1 uncultured Myxococcales bacterium
GACGCCTCAGTGCGTGCTCAACAGCGACTGCGCCAAGCTCCAGCCGGCCGGACTGGTCTGCGCGATCGGGTACTGCGTCAAGCCGTGCAACATCTCCAGCGACTGCCCGAGCAGCGAACGCTGCGTCGTGGTGAGCGCCGGCGGCCCCGACGCCGGCAGCAGCGGGAGTGGCTCAGACGCCGGCGTCGCGCAAGGGACTGCCTGCCAGGCTCCGGAGCTGTCGACCTGCAACTACACCAGCATGTGCAAGACGCCACTGGTCTGCAGCGGCGACCACCAGTGCCGCGATCAGTGTGAAACCAACGTCGACTGCCCGATGGGGCAGGTCTGCACCTCGATCACCCATCTCTGCGCCGACCCTTCGATCGACAAGGACTACAACTCGACCATCAACGACTTCGTCGTCAACGACGCCGGCGTCGGCGTCCCCCAGGGTGGCAACACCGGGACCGGCGGCAACGGGACCGGCCATGGCGGCACCGGCGGCGCTGGCGGGGGCACCGGCGGCACGGCGGGGAGCAACGGAACCGTCACCAGCTGCCCGACGAAGCCGCAGACGAATTTCGCCTACTACGCCCAGGGGGATTCGAACCTGCACTTCACATCGGGCGTGGGCGTCCGCACCGCAGACCAGCTGATCATCTTCAGCGGATACAGCGGTCCGCCACCGACAGGGTTCGACGCGGGGACCGCCGGCGTGGATGCCGGGGCCGACGGCGGCGTCCCCAGCGTGAATCTGGTCTACGTCCAGGCCTTCGATCCCGGCACCGGAACCATGACGGGACCGGCGGCGCCGCTGTTCCAGGCCGCCGACGGAAAGACTTTCAGCGTCTTCGACGTTTCGATCGCCCCGACGGGAGAAATCGTGCTGCTCCACGCGAGCAACCAGCGAGCGCAAACTGCCTTTGAAGACACCCTCTACGCCTCGTTCTTCAGCCCCACCAGCCCCGGCGCACCGGTCCATCTGGTGCGCACCGTGCAAATTGAAAGCGCGCCGCTCGGCGATCCGCACGTGACCTGGTCCGTGCCGAACCAGGGCGCGTTCGCTTTGTCGTGGAAGTACCAGACGTCGGCCTGGTTGTCGGCGGTCAAGAAGTTTCGTCCTAACGGCTCCCAGGCCGGCGGCGACACCACGGTGGTCCCGCCGCCCAACGGGAGCCAATTCGATCCCAGCTACACAGACGACACCCACGTGGGCACTTCGGGCAATTTTCTGGGCGTCGCGTCGGCCTCTCCCATTTTCGCCTCCTCCTTTTCGTACCTCACGGTTCTCGACGGCAACGGCAACCCGGTCGGTGGCTTCACTCGGCTGAACGACATCGGCAACCAGCCAGCCTGGGTGACCATCGGCGGAACGGCCACCGGCTTCGTGACCCTCTTTCGTTACGGCAACACCGGGTACGAGGCCTTCGCGAAGACCTCCGGCGATGCGGGCGTTCTCCCGCCCGCCGCGGTGGATGGCGGCGACGCGGGACCGCCGCCGCTGCCCGGGTTTACGTTTTCCACCACCTCGTCGCACGCGCACGCGATCAACGACGACACGGGAGGGGCCAACGGTGTCGGTGTGGTTCTGCTCGATTCGGACGGGGCCAACATGGTTTACGTGAACGCCGACGGCGTGACGCATCAGCTGATCGCCGGCGTGATCAGCTCCGCGACGGGAGCGGAGGTCGCGATCACCAACTACCAGGGCAGCTTCGGCGTATCTCTCTACAGCGCCAGCAGCACCAACCACTCGACCCAGCTGGTCGCATCGGCCTGTTCGCCGTAGGTCGATGACGGTTGGCGCGGCCAGGCCCCGAAAATACCGCGCCGCCCATCCGAGCGAAGCGCCGCCCCGGGCGGCCGTCTCGCTGGGTCGGCGAAGCGCCGGTGGTTCGCGGACTGCCGACTAGCGGTTGCTGGCGTGCACGGTGTCGGTGCCGAGCGTCCCGGCCACCGCCTGCTGCGCGTGCCAGGCCACCTGCACCGGGCCTTCGGTGGTGACCAGGCAGACCGTCTGGCCGGCGGCGACGTCGAGGTCGAGCTGGTTGCTCGCGTTGGTGCGCAAGGCCGAGCGCTTCGCAGAGGGCGAGCCGGCGCGGCAGGCCTCGGGGCCGCCAGTGCGCGAGTCGACGCTGTAGAAGCTGACCGCCCGCTTTCCCTCGACGTCCACGTGAAGGAGCCGCGCCGGGCCCGCCACCACCAGCTGGGGGGCGGCCGCGGTCAGCACCGTCTGGCCCCGCACGTCGGACCCGCGCCGCGAGGCGGCCGCGGCGGTGGCGCCGAAGCTGCCGAAGGCCACGAGGCCGGAGAGGATGACCGAGGCGACGAGCGAGAGCGATTTGCGTGAAGACATGGTTCCCGAATTCCTTTCGTGAAGTCCGTTTTCGATTCCGTCGTTGTTCATGACGTCTGGTCCCTAGAGCAACCGCCGGGCCAACCTCCGTTCCTGCCGGCCAGCGCCCTTCAGAAACGTCGAAAACGGCAGAAAACTGGCACTGCAGCGCGCCCACCGACCCTGCTGCGGTCCTGCCCGGCCGTGGCCTTGAGCATCGGGTGCACAAGTTGGGCAGCGCTCCCGAGCGCCGCGTGCTCAACGCCGGGACCTGTGCTCAAACCCGTCGGCAGCGGCCCCAAATGCCACCACAGCCTGTTTTTTGAGGCCCCACCTGCGGTGCGGCGTGATACAGCTCTTTGCCTAAAGGGGATTAGCAACATGAAGCTCTGGGAAGCGTTCGGTGCCGGTGTTCTGGTGGTGGTTGCCGCGACGGTCGTCGGCTGCGGGGGCGGGGCCAAGCCGTCGACGCCCCAGTGCGTGCTCAACAGCGATTGCGCCAAGCTGTCGACGCCCGGCCTGGTCTGCGCGATCGGCTATTGCGTCAAGCCCTGCAACATCTCCAGCGACTGCCCGAACAGCGAACGCTGTGTCGTGGTGAGCGCCGGCGGTCCCGACGCCAGCGTGAGCACGGCTGCGTCGGATGCCGGCGTCGCGCAAGGGACGGCCTGCGAGGCGCCGGAGCTGTCGACCTGCAACTACACCAGCATGTGCAAGACGCCGCTGGTCTGCAGCGGTGACCATCAATGCCGCGATCAGTGCGAAACCAACGTCGACTGCCCGATGGGGCAGGTCTGCACCTCCATCACCCATCTCTGCGCCGACCCCTCGATCGACAAGGACTACAACTCGACCATCAACGACTTCGTCGTCAACGACGCGGGCGCCGGCATCCCCCAGGGCGGCACCACCGGAACCGGCGGCAACGGGACCGGCGGCAACGGAACCGGCACCGGCGGCAGCGGGCACGGCGGCGCTTCTGGCAGCGGGGGTGGTTCCGGTGGAGCCGCGGGCAGCGTGAACGTATGCCCGAGCCCACAGACCTCGTTCGCGATCACGGCGTCGGGCGACCCGAACACGGCGTTTACATCCGGAATCGGCGTGCGGGACGGGAATGAGATTTTCGTCTTCAGCGCATACGTCACGCCGCCGTCGGATGGCGGCCCCATGGGCAACTTCATTTACGTCCAGCATTTCCTTCCCGGCAGCAATGGCAACTGGCCTAAGGCTGGACCGGCGGTGCGGCTGTTCCAGGCTGCGGACGGACCAGCCTTCGGGATTTTCGACGTTTCAGTCGCGCCCACCGGGGAGATTGTGGTGCTCCACAGCGTCGGCAACGGCAATGGGTTTGGCGCAGCCCAAGGCTATGGGTTCAGCGCCGGCGTCAATCTCTACGCTTCGTTCCTCAATCTGACCAACACCGCCGACGGTGGCACCGACGGCGGCGTCGCGGGCCTGGAGGTGGTGGATACGGTTCAGTTGGAGAGTGTGGAGGAGACCATGCCGCACGTCATTTGGTCCGTGTCGGCACAGGCCTTCGTCATATCCTGGAAGTACGACACGACCTCCTGGTTCACCCGGGTCCGGAAGTTCCATCCGAACGGCCAGTCGGCTGGCGGTGACACAGCCAACGTCCCCACCATGACGGGCACGAACAACAACTACAGTTGGGATGAGAGCCAGGTCGGCACCTCTGGAAATTTGATTGGCGTCGCCTACGCCAACCCCGCCAGCGGGAGCAACCCCTACCTGACACTCCTCGACGGCGACGGCCTCCAGGTCGGGAACATCATCGCGGTCAACCCGACGAATTCGAGCCACTGGGTGAGCATCGGGGGAACGACCGGCGGCTTCGTGACTCTCTTCAACAACTCGTCGACCGTGTACGGCGTCTTCGTCCCAACCTCCGGCGCCAGGGACGTGCTCACGGACGGCGGCACCACCAGAGATGCGGGCGGCGACGCCGGCCTCCCGGGCCTTTTCACCGACTTCTCGCTCCCGTCCACGGCCACCACCGCCAAGATGGTCAGCGACGACACGGGCGGCCAGGGCGGCGTGGGGGCGGTTCTGATGGAGACGAACGGCGCCAACTTCCTCTACGTGACGGCCGACGGATCCAAGCGCCTCACCAGCGGCACCGTGATCAGCTCCGCGCACGGCGCGGAGATCGGCCTGACGAACTACCACGGAAGCTTCGCCGTTTCGCTCTACGACAGCACGATGCACGCGACGCAGGTCGTCGCGTCGGGCTGCAGCCAGTGAGGGCCGTCGGCGTTACGCTCGGGGAAGGCCTGTCGGTCGCGTCCTTGGCGCTCATCGTGGCGGTGGCTGGCTGCGGGAGCAGCTCCAAGCCGACGACGCCGCAGTGTGTGCTCAACAGCGACTGCGCCAAGCTGTCCACGCCCGGCCTCGTCTGCGCGCTCGGGTATTGCGTCAAGCCCTGCAACATCTCGAGCGACTGCCCGAACAACGAGCGATGCGTCGTCGTCACCGCCCTCGGCGCCGACGCGGGTGTGGGCGGCGGCGCGGATGCCGGCGTCGCCCAAGGGACCTCTTGCCAGGCGCCGGAGCTGGCCACGTGCAACTACACCAGCATGTGCAAGACGCCACTGGTCTGCAGCGACGACCGCCAGTGTCGAGACCAGTGCGAAGCCAACGTCGATTGCCCGATGGGGCAGGTCTGCACCTCCACCAGCCACCTCTGCGCCGATCCCTCGATCGACAAGGACTACAACTCGACGATCAACGACTTCGTCGTCAACGACGCGGGCGTCGGCATTCCCCAGGGCGGCAGCAGCGGCGGCGGCACCGGTGGCAACGGGACTGGCCACGGCGGTGCGTCCGGCGGCGGCGGTGCGTCGGGTGGCGGCGGTGCGTCGGGCGGCCACGGCACGTCCGGTAGCGGCGGCGCGTCGGGAAGCGGCGGCTCCGGCGGCGCGGGCGGCAGCACCACCTGCACCGCCATGACCAAGTTTGGCCGCACCGCGACCGGCACCTCGAACGCGGGCTACACCTCCGGCATCGGCGTCCGGACCACCAACGAATTTCTAGTCTTCAGCGGCTATGTGGGTCCACCGTCGACCGACGGCGGACCGTCGGTCGACGCCGGCGTCGCGAGCTACATCGAGCGGGTCGACGTCCAGCACTTCGATCTCGCGACCGGCGCCAGCAAGGGGCCGTCGTTGCCGCTGTTCAACTCGGCGGCGAACGGCACGGGAACCAACGCCTCCCTCGTGGTGAACGGCGTCGCCGTGGCGCCCAGCGGCCAGATCGCGGTCATCTACGACGCGGCGTCAGCCTCGACGGCCGGGAGCGCCGTCTACCTGACGTTCCTCGACAGCAGCCTGGTCGTCGGGCAAACGACGCAGCTCGAGGCGGTCGGGTTCGACAGCTTCAGTCGGCAGTCGCACGTGCAGTGGCTCGATGGCGCATTCGTCGCGTCCTGGCTGCCCAACAATGGCCCCATGAAAATCGCGCAGTACGCCACCGACGGATCTCCGGCCGGGAACACCATCATCGTGCCCACCAATGACCCCTCCGGTTTCGTGTTTAATTCGCCTGAAGCAGATGGAGACCTCGCCTTTTCGGGGGGCGTCTTCGCGGTGACCTACCAAGCCGTTCCACAAGCCTTCCCCGCGATGACGCTTCTGAATCCCAGCGGTACCGAAGTCGGAAGCCCAGCAGGAATCCCTTACGGCGGCCAGCATTCTCCAATCTCCGTAGCGAGCACCTCCCAGGGCTTCGTCGTGCTTTACAACGGAACCGATTCGGGCGACGGAGGGACCAACGTCGCGTCGGTGCTGGGAACCTTTTTCTCCACTTCCGGCATCGCGGGATCGACGTTCAGCTTCCCGGGAGGTTTCGCATACTCCTACAACGGCGGCGGCACCATCAACGTTTACGCCGTGCGCGGGACCAGTGATGGCAAAGGCGCGGGGTTCGCCATCCTCTACCCCGATGGCTCCCAGAACTTCCTCTACGTGGCGGGCGACGGCTCGAAGCCCGGGAACCCCCAGCCGATCATCTCGCAACAGAACGCCCCCGGCCTGTCCGACGAAGGCCACATCATGAATTTCGGCGGCAGCTTCGCGATGTCGCTCTACAGCCGCGCCGAGCACCTGACGCGCGTCGCGGCGACCAGCTGCCCCTAGCTCACTCGGCGGCGTCCCGGTCCATCGCGGGCGCCGGCGCGGACGCCGACGCCGACGTCATTTCGGCGCCCGGGGCGAAGTGCTCGCTCAGCAGCGCGTTCACCTCCGGCGCGCGCTGGATGGTCAGGCCGTGGCCGGCGTCCGGAATCTCCACCAAGCGGGCGCCCGGAATGGCGGCCGCCAGCCCCCGCCCGTAGGCGGGCAGCGCGATGCGGTCGTCCGTCGCGCTCACCACCAGCGTGCGGATCGAGGCGAGCTCGGCCAGACGCGATCGGGCGTCGTACTTCGACATCGCGCGAAGCTGTCTCATGACGATGGGGGGTTGGTCCGCCAGGTCGTGCCCGAAGAACGGCTTCAGATCGTGCGCCAGCTGCATCCGGTCGACGGTCTTGAGATACGACCGCGGCATCACCAGCTCCAGGAAGGCGTCTCGTCGCGACTGGCGGGTCCCGATCCGTGTCCGGATCGCCGTCCCCAACATTCCCAGCGTGGGACGGGATCCCTGCTTCCCGTTTTCGAATGTACAGAGCAAGGCCAGGCTGGCGATGCGCTCGGGGGCCGAGAGCGCCACGGCCTGCGCGATGAGGCCGCCCATCGAATGTCCCACCAGGTGAAACCTACCGATCTTCTCGGCATCGACGATGGCGAGCGCATCCGAGGCCATCGCCTCGATCGTCAGCTCGCCCTGGCCCCGCTCCGACAGGCCGATGCCGCGGTTGTCGAACGCCAGCATGTCGAAACGCGCGCCCAGCTCGTCGATCTGCGGGCGCCAGCCCTCGCCGACGATGCCGACCCCCTGGATCAGCAGGACGGCCGGCCCCGTTCCGCTGCGGATATAGGAGAGGCGGGCTCCGGCGGCTTGCAGGGACGGCACGCGGCAAGTTTGCGCGGCCGGATCGCTCCCGTCCACCACGGCCTTCGAATCTGCTAGACCAGCGTCATGCCAAGGCTGCAGGTGATCATCGCGAGCACCCGTCCGGGTCGGGTCGGCCTGCCGATCGGAGCCTGGTTCGCCGACTTCGCGCAACGGCACGGCCAGCTGGAAGTGCGGGTGGTCGATCTGGCGGTGGTGAACCTCCCGATGCTCGACGAGCCGAAGCACCCGCGGTTTGCGCAATACGAAAAACTGCACACCAAGGCCTGGAGCGCGACCGTCGCCGAAGCCGACGCCTTCGTGTTCGTCACGCCGGAGTACAACTACGCGGCCCCCCCCACGCTGATGAATGCCCTGAACTTCCTCTTTCAGGAGTGGGCCTACAAGCCGGTCGGATTCGTGAGCTACGGCGGCATCGCGGGCGGGACGCGCGCGGTGCAGATGCTCAAGCTCAGCGTGACAGCCCTGCGGATGATGCCGCTTCCGGAGGCGGTGACGCTCCCCTTCGCGGTAAAGCAGATCGATGCGGGAGCATTCAAAGCGACGGAGACCAACGAGCAGGCCGCCAAGGTCATGCTCGACGAGCTGGCCCGCTGGACCGACGCCCTCGCCCCACTCCGGAAGAAATCGTAGCGGATCAGACCGTCAGGCTTTGCCGGACGACCGGGGTCGAAAAGCTCTGGTCGCCGCTGGTGACATAGAGCATCCCCTCGGTGTGAACCAAGGTCCATTTGGCGTTGCGGTCGGTGGCCTGGCCGAGCTCGTCCAGAAACGCGCCTTCCAGCGCGTAGACCTCGATCTCCTCCGCCTTGTGGATCGCTCGCTCTCGGGCGGCTTCCCGCAGCAGCTCGGGATCGTGATGCGTGAAGACCACCAGCCGCGGCGAGGCCTTGCTGGCCTTGTGAAGCCGGTCGGCGGAGGGCGTCCCCACCTCGATCCAGACCCGCAAGGTCCCTTGGAGATCCTTCACCCAAACCGCCGGCTCGTCGTTGTTCGAGAGCCCCTTCGAAAAGGCAATCCCCTCCTCGTAACAGAGGCAGTAGGCGATAACCCGGGTTAGGAGGTAGCGCATCGTTTCGGATGGGTGACGTCCCAGGCGGAGATCGAGCGCCTCGTAGACGCCCCGGTCGACGTCGGACAGCTCGATCTGCAGGTGATAGACGGTCGCGGAGAGCGCCACGGCCGCGCACTCTACCCGGATTTACTGCGTGAGTTGGTTCTCGCTGCCAAGCCGGCTTCGCACCTTTGGGCACCCCGTCCGCCGAAAACGCCCGAAAATTGGGGCCCATGGTTTTGGCCCAATTCCTGCTTAATCAGAGGGTCTATGTCCGCATCCATGGTTTCCCGCCCAAACGTGACCGATTCGACTCCCGACCGCTCGGCCAGCGCCGACAGCGCCGAGCAGAAGGCCTCGCGGCCCGATCCGAAGGCCTCGGATCCCGTCGAGCCGCACTGGGAGCTCGTGATCGCCGCCGCGACCGACTGACAAACGAGCGTCCGAGAGCCCGCCCCTGCGCCGTCAGTCGACGCACAGCTCGGGCTGCGGCTCGTCGAGACGAACGGGTCCCGGCTGATCCCGACGCCGCCCCAGAAAGCGGTGACATCCGAAGGCGGTTCTGAGCTCGGAGCACCGACCAATGAAAAAACCACGGGGTGGGGGCCCGGGGTCGGTCACTTCGCGCTCGCCTCCATCGCCGACGCACTCGCCGTCGCAGTCGTCCTTGGCGCGGCAGCGCTTGCCGGCATCTGCCATCCGGCAGAAACACCTGGGCGCCGGGTCGAGCCCGTGCACCCCGAACTCGCCGTTGCAGGCCCGGCAGGCCTCCGCGGTCCTAGGCACGCCGGTATCGGCGGCCGGCGGCGCGGCCGGGTCGGCCGCCACCTCGGGTTTTCGCTCCGGCGATCGCGAGGCGGGCTTGGCGGCGCAGCCGATCAGGACCATCGCGACGAGGTGAGCTCCCAGGGCCATCGACGGTCGCATCGGGTTCAAGGTTACGATGCGCCGATGACGTTGCGCACGAATCGATTCTGGCTGCCGGTGGTCGCTCTGTTCTTCGCGGCCTGCGGCGGTGGCGGTAGCCCAGCCGACGGAGGCGGTCAGACCGGCGGTGGTGGCCACGCCGGCGGCGGCAACGCCGGCAACGCCGGCAACGTCGGCAACGCCGGCAACGTCGGCAACGTCGGAAAGGGAGGCGCCGGCGGCGCCGCCGCGGGAGACGCGACCACCCCGTTCGTCGGAAGCTGGACCTTCGACAGCGGCTCGGTGACCCCGATGTGCACCGGCGTGACCGTCGCCGCGATCGCGCTGACCGGCAACGCGGTGTCGATCACCCGGATCGACGCGAGCCACATCGGGTTTTCCTTTTCCAACAGCGAGCTCGCCTGCAACGTCGACTTCACGGTGAGCGGAACCACCGCCACCGCAGAGCCGGCGCAGACCTGCTCGATCTCGGTGATGGGCGTCAGCACGACCTTCGACGTCAGCGCCTGGATGCTCACCGAGTCGGGGAACACGATCTCGATGACCGTGAGCGGCACGGCCAAGGTCGCGGTCGTCAGCTGTACCCCGTCCGGAAGCGGCAGGCTCGGACGCGTCGACGCTGCGGCCGGCTAGTCGGCCCGCCTGGTCAGAGCGGGTGCAGCCCGAGGCCGATGCTGCAGTCGACCTTCTGTACGTCGACGTTGAGCCAGCCGTCCTGGCCGATGTTCATGCCCTTGGTCGAGATGCCGCCCAGCGCGCTGCAGCTCAGATCGACGTGATTCGCCTGGCGGCTGGTGCACCAGCCCTCGGACGAGGCGACGTTGGTCGGGTGGTCGTGGGGACAGGCGTCGATGATCTGAACCACCACATATTCGGTCTTGCTGCAGTCCGCGTCGTGGGTGGTGCCGCCCAGCGAGAACGTCCCGTTGGGGTCACATTTGACGGCCACGCAGATCCCGCAGTTGCCACCGGCTTGCGACTCTGCTGGGCAAGAGGGCGCCTGGTTGTTGGAGCAGGTGTCGCTGCCACTACAGCTGCATTCCGCACCGACCCACAGCGAGCTCACGTCGCCGGTCGCCCCGTAGTAGCTGGCGTTGTTGTTGGTGCCCGCGCTGTAGCCCGCGATGGTGACCACCTTGTTGCAGGTCTGCGAATTGATGCTGGTCGTGTCGCCAAAATCCGGATAGCCGTTGCAGTCGCCCGACGAGTCGTTGCCATACATGGTCGCTGCGTAGCCGGTGATCCAGGTGCCGAGCCCGGACCCGCCGCTGCCCGTCGTGCCGGCCGCGCCGGTGGTCCCGCCTTTCCCGGCCGCGCCCGTCGTCCCGGCGGCGCCGGTCGTCCCGGCCGCGCCCGTCGTCCCGCCCCTG
>CALAOV010000399.1 GCA_937889515.1 uncultured Myxococcales bacterium
GCTTCGCGATCCGCGAAGGCGGCAAGACCGTCGGCGCCGGCGTCGTCACCAAGATTCTGGAGTAGTCATGGCCGCCCAACGCGTCATCATCACCCTCGAATGCACCGATTGTCGGGAGCGCAACTACACGACCACTAAGAACAAGCGCGCCAACGCCGAGAAGCTCGAATTGTCGAAGTTCTGTTGGCGCTGCCGCAAACACAGCAAACACAAAGAAACTAAGTAACGAAACATGTTTTCTAGGGCAGTAGCTCTAATGGTAGAGCAGCGGACTCCAAATCCGCGGGTTGTGGGTTCGAGTCCCTCCTGCCCTGCCCGTCGACGAAGATAAATAGAAGATAAATAGACAGACAAAAGACAGACACCCATGGGTCCGAACAAATTCGTGCATTTGACGTTCGCGCTCGCCGCGTTGCTGGCGGCGTTTGTCGTGGCGCGCGCCAGCGACTGGGTCTGGAGCTACTTCGCCAAGCCGAACGATCTGGCCATCAACGCCTTCGCCATCCTCATTACGGGGACGGCGGCCTTCCTCACCTACCGCAACGAGCGGATCTATGCCTCGGTCGTGGACGTCACCCGCGAGCTCGAAAAGGTCACTTGGCCCACCCGAAAAGAAACGTCGGCCGCGACCATCGTCGTCATTGTGACGGTGCTGATCGCCGCCGCCATACTGAGCACCTTCGATGCCCTCTGGTCAAAACTCACAACCTGGTTCCTCAGCTAAGCGAGACGGGGACTTCCTCATGCCCATGAAGTGGTACGTGGTACACACCTATTCGGGCCACGAGAACAAGGCCAAACTCTCGCTCTTCGATCGGGTCCGCCAGGCGGGTCTGACCGAGAAATTCGGCGACATCCTGATCCCGACGGACACCGTGGTGGAGCTGGTCAAGGGTCAGAAGCGGTCGACGACGCGAAAATTCTTCCCCGGCTACATGTTCGTCCAGATGGATCTCGACCAAGGGACCTTCCACCTGGTGAAGAACACCCCGAAGATCACCGGATTTCTCGGGGGAACGAACCCACAGCCGGTCAAGGAGACGGAGATTCAGAACATCAACGTCGCCATGACGGAGGGGGCCACCCGCCCCAAGCCGCGCATCTCGTTCGAGGTGAACGATACCGTGCGCGTGATCGACGGACCGTTCGCCAACTTCACGGGCGTGGTCGTCGAGGTCAAGGCCGAGAAACAAAAGCTTCGGGTCAACGTTTCGATCTTCGGCCGCGCCACGCCGGTCGAGCTGGACTTCGCGCAAGTAGAAAAGTCGTAAGGCAAGCGTGAGGCAAGCGTAAGGCAAGCGTAAGGGAAGAGAAGAAGCGAAAAATGAAGAAGGTCAGCGGATTCATCAAGCTCCAGGTTCCCGCCGGGAAAGCCAACCCGTCGCCGCCCATCGGGCCGGCGCTCGGTCAGCACGGCGTGAACATCATGGAGTTCTGCAAGCAGTTCAACGCCCGCACCCAGGCGCAGGCGAAGGACGACGTCACGATCCCGGTCGAGATCACCGTCTACTCCGACCGCTCGTTCACCTTCATCACCAAGACGCCGCCCGCGCCGATCCTGATCAAGAAGGCCGCCGGCCTCGCGACCCAGAAGAAGCCGGGCTCGGGCTCGAAGGAGCCCAACAAGGTCAAGGTCGGCAAGATCTCCGCCAAGCAGCTGCGGGACATCGCGACCACCAAGATGCCCGATCTCAACACCACCGACATCGAGTCTGCGATGCGCACCATCGCCGGAACCGCACGTTCGATGGGTATCGACGTCGAAGGGTAGCAAAAGGATCGGATAGGAAACCAACCATGCCCCACCACGGAAAAAAGTTCAGGAACGCGTCGGCCAAGGTCGAGAGCGGCAAGCGCTATTCGATTCAGGAGGCTTGCAAGCTGATCCCCGAGACCAAGGTGGCGAAGTTCGACGAGAGCGTCGACATCGCCGTGCGCCTGGGCGTCGATCCCAAGCACGCCGACCAGATGGTCCGCGGCGCCGTCGTGCTTCCCCACGGGACCGGCAAGAGCCAGCGGGTGGTGGTGGTCGCCAAGGGCGACAAGGCCAACGAGGCTCGGGCAGCCGGCGCCGATACGGTGGGCGCCGAGGAGCTGGTCGAGAAGATTCAGAAGGAGAGCTGGACCGACTTCGACTCGATGGTCGCCACCCCCGACATGATGGGACTGGTGGGACGGCTCGGGCGCGTTCTCGGACCCAAGGGCCTGATGCCCAACCCCAAGGTCGGGACCGTCACCAACGACGTCGCCAAGGCGGTTCGCGAGCTCAAGGCCGGTCGCGTCGAGTTCCGGGTCGAGAAGGCGGGCGTGGTCCAGGCCCGCATCGGCAAGGTGTCGTTCGGGGGGGACAAGCTCCACGATAACGCCCGCACCATGCTGGAGACGTTGCTGCGCCTCAAGCCGCCGTCGGCCAAGGGGACCTACATGCGATCGGTCACGCTCTCCACCACGATGGGGCCGGGCATCAAGATCGATCACGTGCCGCTGGTTACCGAGTTCGAGACCAAGTGAGGATGTAATGGAACGGGCCGTAAAAGAAGAGAACATCAAGGCGCTCAAGGCCGATCTGGCCAAGGCGACCAGCCTGGTGCTGGCCGACTTCCGCGGGATCACCGTGAAAGCCGACACCACCTTGCGCCGCGAGTTTCGCGGCGTCGGTTGCCACTATCAGGTCGTCAAGAACACCCTGCTCGGGATCGCCGTCAAGGGGACGCCCATGGAGGGGCTGGAGAAGCTCTTCGTGGGGCCCACCGCCATCGCGTATTCCTTCGAGGATCCGGCGGCCCCCGCCAAAGTGGCCACCAAGGTCGCCAAGGGCGAGGAGAAGTTCGTCATCAAGGGCGGCTACGTCGACGGCAAGGCGCTGGATGTCAAAGGCGTCCAGGCGCTCTCCAGCCTGCCCGGAAAGGATGAGCTGCGCGCGACGTTCCTTGCAACTTTGCTGGCCGTCCCTCAGAACTTCCTGCGCCTCACCACGGCCGCCCAGCAGAACTTCGCTCTCTTGCTGGCCGCGCGCGAGCGTGCCCTGTCGGAAAGCGGCGCGAAAGAGTAGCGGCGTCTGGCTGGCATTTTGAATGAACGAAATTTGAAAAACGACGGAACTAACGAACCCAAGGAGTGATGGAAATGGCCGATGTGACGAAAGAGCAAGTTGTCAGCTTTCTTTCCGGGATGTCCGTGCTTGATCTCGCGGCGCTGACCAAGGAGCTGGAAGACAAATGGGGCGTCAAGGCGGCTCCGGTTGCGGTGGCAGCGGCTCCCGCGGCGGGCGGCGGCGCGGCGGCTCCGGCGGCGGAGCAGACCGAGTTCACGGTCACGCTCCTGGAAGCCGGCGCCAACAAGATCGGCGTCATCAAGGCGGTCCGGGAAGTCACCAACCTTGGCCTCAAAGAGGCGAAGGATCTGGTCGACGGCGCACCCAAGGTCGTCAAAGAGGGCGTCAACAAGGCCGACGCGGAATCGATCAAGAAGAAGCTGACCGAGGCGGGCGCCAAGGTCGAGGTGAAATAGGGAGTCATTCGAGCTCGGAACCCTGGGAGGGTTCCGAACCTCCCGCGATGAGCTCCGGCGGGCGAAGCCCGCCTGCGCTCGACGCGATCAGCTCCTGGATGTTGTAGGTGGAGCTGGCAGTGCGGCGGGAATCGGGTATTGAACGGGCAGCGATTGGGCAGCGAAGCGAATCAGCTGAGTAACGGACAGTAAAACGGACAGCAGACGAAATTTTTGGGTCGGACGCTCCCCGTCGCAGACGGCGCGGGGAACGTGCGGCCATCGGCCATTGGCCGCGGGTGAGCAAGAAGGAGTCTAGATGGCGTCTCCGGTGATCCAGAACAACTTCAGGGCGCGCAAGACCTTCGCAAAGATCGCGAAGATCATCGATATCCCGAACCTGATCGACATCCAGAAGCAGAGCTACGAGAAGTTTCTGCAGAAGGATATCCCGCTCGACAAGCGCGAGGACGTCGGTCTTCAGGGGGTGTTCAAGAGCGTCTTCCCGATCAAGGACTTCTCGGAGACCTCGTCGCTGGAGTTCGTTTCCTACACGCTCGACAAGCCCAAGTACGACGTCGACGAGTGCCGCCAGCGCGGCATGACTTTCGCGGCGCCCATCAAGGTGATCGTCCGCCTGGTCGTCTGGGACACCAACGAGGAGACCGGGTCGCAGTCGATCCGCGACGTCAAGGAGCAGGAGGTCTTCTTCGGAGAGATCCCCCTCATGACCGACAACGGGACCTTCATCATCAACGGCACCGAGCGGGTGGTCGTCAGCCAGCTCCACCGCAGCCCGGGCGTCTTCTACGACCACGACAAGGGGAAGACCCACTCGTCTGGCAAGCTGCTCTACAGCGCCCGCATCATTCCCTACCGGGGCTCCTGGCTCGACTTCGAGTTCGACGCCAAGGATCTCCTCTACGTCCGCATCGATCGGCGCCGGAAGCTGCACGCCACGGTATTGCTGCGGGCGCTCGGCTACTCCACCGAGGAGCTGCTGAACTACTACTACGACACCGAGACGATCTACCTCGAGCCGAACAAGAAGTACGCCAAGTCGGTCGAGTACGATCTGCTCCCCGGCCAGCGCGCCAGCCGCGACATCCGCCACCCGGACAGCCGCGAAGTCCTGGTCAAGAAGAACCGCAAGTTCACCAAGCTGGCCATCAAGAAGCTGAAGGACTCGAACGTCGAGCGCCTGTCGGTCGAGGTCACGGACCTGGCCGGCAAGGTGGCCGCCAGCGACATCATCGACGAGGCGACCGGCGAGGTCATCCTGCAGTGCAGCGAGGAAGTGACCGAGTCGAAGCTGGACGAGCTGCGCGAGCACGGCATCAACGATTTCAAGGTTCTCTTCATCGACAACCTGAACGTCGGGTCGTACCTGCGCGACACCCTGATCGCCGACAAGCTGCAGACCTCCGACGAGGCGATCATGGAGATCTACCGCCGCCTCCGCCCGGGCGATCCACCCACGCTCGAGACGGCGATGAATTTGTTCAACAACCTATTTTTCAATCCAGAGCGCTACGACCTCTCCAAGGTCGGGCGCCTCAAGCTGAACTACAAGTTCAAGCTGGACGAGACCCTCGACAACACGGTCCTCACCAAGCGCGACATCCTGGAGACGATCCGCTACCTCATCGATCTCAAGAACGGCAAAGGCTCGATCGACGACATCGATCACCTCGGTAACCGCCGCGTGCGCGCGGTCGGTGAGCTCATGGAGAACCAGTACCGCATCGGTCTGGTCCGCATGGAGCGCGCCATCAAAGAGCGCATGAGCATGTCTCAGGAGATCGAGACGCTCATGCCGCACGACCTCATCAACGCCAAGCCGGTCTCGGCGGTGGTGAAGGAGTACTTCGGGTCCTCGCAATTGTCCCAGTTCATGGACCAAACCAATCCATTGTCCGAGGTGACGCACAAGCGCCGCCTCTCGGCCCTCGGGCCGGGCGGCCTGACCCGCGAGCGGGCCGGGTTCGAGGTGCGCGACGTCCACGGGACCCACTACGGCCGGATCTGCCCGATCGAGACGCCAGAAGGTCCGAACATCGGCCTCATCGCGTCGCTCTCGACCTATGCGCGGGTCAACGAGTTCGGCTTCATCGAGACGCCCTACCGCAAGGTCCAGGACGGCCACGGCACCGAGAAGGTCGAGTTCTACTCGGCGCTGCAGGAGGAGGGGCACTACATCGCCCAGTCCAACACCGGCGTCGACAAGAAGGGGAAGTTCACCGACGAGCTCATCTCCTGCCGTCACAACACCGAGTTCGTGATGGCCAAGGCCGAAGAGGTCACGCTCATGGACGTGTCGCCGAACCAGCTGGTCTCGGTGGCCGCCTCGCTGATCCCCTTCCTCGAGAACGACGACGCCAACCGCGCGCTCATGGGCTCGAACATGCAGCGCCAGGCGGTGCCGCTCATCCGTACCCGTTCGCCCCTCATCGGCACCGGGATCGAGGGGATCGTGGCGCGCGACTCGGGCGTCACCATGGTGGCCCGCCGCGACGGCGTGGTCGACTCGGTGGACGCCACCCGCATCGTGGTGCGCCCGACCCAGGAGAGCGAGACCGATCCGCTGTCGGCCAAACCCGACATCTACAACCTGACCAAGTTCCAGCGGTCGAACCAGAACACCTGCATCAACCAGCGCCCGATCATCGAGCGCGGCGATCACGTTCGGATGGGCGACGTCATCGCCGATGGTCCGGCCACCGAACGGGGCGAGCTGGCGCTGGGCGAGAACATCCTGGTCGCCTTCATGCCCTGGGGTGGTTACAACTTCGAGGATTCGATCCTCGTGTCGGAGCGCCTGGTCCGCAACGATCACTTCACCTCGATCCACATCGAGGAGTTCGAGTGCGTCGCGCGCGACACCAAGCTGGGCAAGGAAGAGATCACCTGCGACATCCCGAACGTCGGCGAGGAGGCCCTCAAGGACCTCGACGAGTCGGGCATCGTGCGCATCGGCGCCGAGGTCAAGCCCCAGGACATCCTGGTCGGCAAGATCACGCCCAAGGGCGAGACCCAGCTGTCGCCGGAAGAGAAGCTGCTCCGCGCGATCTTCGGTGAAAAAGCCGGCGACGTGCGCGACAGCTCGCTGCGGGTGCCGCCGGGCGTGCAGGGCATCGTCATCAGCGCCAAGGTGTTCTCGCGCAAGGGAACTGAGAAGGACGAGCGCGCCAAGGACATCGAGGATCAGGAGAAGGAGAAGCTTCTTGCTGACCAGCGCGACGAGGTCAAGATCGTCAGTGAGTCGTACCACGCCAAGATGCGCAAGCTCCTGGTCGGCAAGATCACGGCGGTCCGCCTGGTCGACGACAAGGGCAAGGTCCTCTGCGCCAAGGGGCAGAAGATCGAGAGCGCGAACCTCGACGAGATTCCGGCGCGGTACTGGTCGGAGCTGCAGGTCGAGGAGGGCGGCAAGACCGAGGAGAAGCTGGAGCAGCTGGCCGCTCGCCTCGGCGAGGACGTGGCCGCCATCGAGGCGCTCTACCGCGACAAGATCTCCAAGCTCACCAAGGGCGACGAGCTTCCGCCGGGCGTCATCAAGATGGTCAAGGTCTACGTGGCCATCAAGCGCAAGCTGTCGGTCGGGGACAAGATGGCCGGCCGTCACGGCAACAAGGGCGTCGTCTCGCGGGTCTTGCCGGAAGAGGACATGCCGTTCCTCGCCGACGGGACGCCGGTCGACCTGGTGCTCAATCCGCTGGGCGTTCCCTCCCGCATGAACGTGGGACAGATCCTGGAGACCCACCTGGGCGGTGCCGCGCTCTATCTCGGCAAGCAGATCGACGAGATGGTCCAGCGAGAGTACTCGGGCGACGGGCTCCGGAGCCGGCTGAAGAAGATCTTCACCGATCCGCACCACGTCGAGATGCTCGACAGCCTGGACGACAAGGGCCTGCTCCGCTTCGCGCAGACGGTGCGCGAGGGCGTCCACCTGGCGACGCCGGTCTTCGACGGCGCCAAGGAGGTCGACATCAAGAGCCTGCTCACGATGGCGAACCTGGCGACCAACGGACAGGCGACCCTGTTCGACGGCAAGAGCGGCGACGCCTTCGACCACGACGTCACCGTCGGGGTCATGTACATGCTCAAGCTCCACCACCTGGTCGACGACAAGATCCACGCTCGGTCGATCGGGCCCTACTCGCTGGTCACCCAGCAGCCGCTGGGCGGCAAGGCGCAGTTCGGCGGCCAGCGCCTGGGGGAGATGGAAGTCTGGGCCATGGAGGCCTACGGCGCGGCGTACGGCCTGCAGGAGTTCCTGACGGTCAAGTCCGACGACGTCATCGGCCGAACGCGCATGTACGAGGCCATCGTCAAGGGCGAGCACGTCCTCGAGTCCGGATTGCCGGAGTCGTTCAACGTGCTCCTCAAGGAGCTCCAGTCGCTCTGCCTCAACGTGGAGCTGATCGAGGATCCCAACGCGCCACGCAAGCAGGAGTCGACGCTCGAGCTGATGGCGCGCGAGGTCGCCGCCAAGGCGAGCGCCGCAGCTGCGGCCAGCGCGCCGGCCGCGACGGCCAGCGAGCTGGGCGGCGAATAGTGAAAATTCGAAGCTCTATCACCCAAACGATCCGGAACAACACAGGGACAAGATGAAAGACATTTTCAACTTCTTCGAGAAGCCCAAGGATCCGCTGTCGTTCTCGGCGATCCGCATTTCGCTGGCGTCGCCCGAGAAGATTCGGGAGTGGTCGCACGGCGAGGTGAAGAAGCCGGAGACCATCAACTACCGGACCTTCAAACCGGAGCGCGACGGCCTGTTCTGCGCCAAGATCTTTGGCCCAGTGAAGGACTACGAGTGCAACTGCGGCAAGTACAAGCGCATGAAGCACCGCGGGATCGTGTGCGAGAAGTGCGGCGTCGAGGTCATCCAGAGCAAGGTCCGCCGTGAGCGCCTCGGGCACATCAACCTGGCGACGCCGGTCGCGCACATCTGGTTCCTCAAGTCGCTGCCCTCGCGCATCGGCAACCTGCTCGACATCTCGCTCAAGGATCTGGAGAAGATCCTCTACTGCGAGTCGTACGTGGTCGTCGAGCCGAAGGAGACCGGCCTGCAGCGTGGCGAGCTCCTGACCGAAGAGCGCTACATGAAGGCGGTCGAGGAGTTCGGCGAGGACGCCTTTTCCGCCGGAATGGGCGCCGAATCGATCCGCGACCTGCTCAAGTACATCGACATCCACTCGCTCTCGGAGCAGCTGCGCGCCGAGATGAAGGAAGCGACCAGCGAGGCGAAGAAGAAGAAGCTCTCCAAGCGCCTCAAGGTCGTCGACGCTTTTCGAGAGTCGGGCAACAAGCCCGAGTGGATGATGCTCGACGTGATCCCGGTGATCCCGCCGGACCTGCGTCCGCTCGTCCCCCTGGACGGTGGCCGCTTCGCGACCTCCGATCTGAACGATCTCTACCGGCGCGTCATCAACCGGAACAACCGCCTCAAGCGGCTCCAGGAGCTCAACGCCCCGGAGATCATCATTCGCAACGAGAAGCGGATGCTGCAGGAGGCGGTCGACGCCCTGTTCGACAACGGCCGCCGCGGCAAGACCATCACCGGACCCAACAAGCGTCCGCTCAAGTCGCTCTCCGACATGCTCAAGGGTAAGCAGGGGCGGTTCCGCCAGAACCTCCTCGGCAAGCGGGTCGACTACTCGGGCCGTTCGGTCATCGTGGTCGGGCCCGAGCTCAAGCTGCACCAGTGCGGTCTGCCCAAGAAGATGGCACTCGAGCTGTTCAAGCCGTTCATCTACAACAAGCTCGAAGAGCGTGGTCTCGTCACCACCATCAAGAGCGCCAAGAAGCTGGTCGAGAAGGAGCGTCCCGAGGTTTGGGACATCCTCGAAGAGGTCATCAAGGAGCACCCGATCCTTCTCAACCGCGCGCCGACGCTGCACCGGCTCGGCATCCAGGCCTTCGAGCCCCTCTTGATCGAAGGCAAGGCGATCCAGCTTCACCCGCTGGTCTGCGCGGCCTTCAACGCCGACTTCGACGGCGATCAGATGGCGGTCCACGTGCCGCTGTCGCTCGAGGCGCAAATGGAGGCGCGCGTGCTCATGATGAGCACGAACAACATCCTCTCGCCCGCCAACGGCCGCCCGATCATCCTGCCCTCGCAGGACATCGTGCTCGGCCTGTACTACATGACCCGCGAGCGGACCTTCGCCAAAGGCGAATACCCGCACGGCAAGCACGACGAGAAGAAGGTCGAAGGCGCCAAGGCGGAGAAGATCCCCGCAAACAAGATGCACGGCGTCTACTCGTCGGCGGAAGAGGTTCGCCTCGCCTACGATCACGGCGAGCTCGACCTGCAGGCGTCGGTGCGCGTGCGCATCGACGGCGAGCTGGTGCCTTCGACGGCTGGCCGCGTGCTGCTCTACGAGATCGTTCCCAAGCAGCTGCCCTTCAAGACCGTCAACCGCGTGATGGGCAAGAAGCAGCTCGGCGATCTGATCGACAGCTGCTACCGCGCCTGCGGCCAGAAGGAGACCGTGCTCCTGGCCGACAAGCTCCGTTCGCTCGGCTACACCTACGCCACCAAGGCCGGCATCTCGATCTGCGTCGACGATCTCCAGATCCCGGCCCGCAAGGTCGAGCTGCTCGAGACGGCGCAGAAGGACGTGCAGGAGATCGAGGAGCAGTACACCGAAGGTCTCATCACCGACGGCGAGCGCTACAACAAGGTGGTCGACATCTGGGCGCAGGTCTCGGAGCTCATCGCCGAAGAAATGATGGGGGAGATCAGCACCGAGGTCTTGCACAACGAGGAGACCGGCGAGAAGCGGCGTAGCCCGTCGTTCAACCCGATCTTCATCATGGCCGACTCGGGGGCCCGTGGATCCGCGCAGCAGATCCGGCAGCTGGCCGGCATGCGCGGCCTCATGGCCAAGCCCTCGGGCGAGATCATCGAGACGCCGATCACCACCAACTTCCGTGAGGGGTTGTCGGTGCTGCAGTACTTCATCTCGACGCACGGCGCCCGCAAGGGTCTGGCCGACACCGCGCTCAAGACCGCCAACTCGGGGTATCTCACCCGCCGGCTCGTCGACGTGGCGCAGGACTGCATCATCGCCGAGTACGACTGCAACACCGTCGACGGCATCGAGCTGGGGGCTCTCGTCGAAGGCGGCGAGATCATCGAGAAGCTCGGGGATCGCATCCTCGGCCGCGTCGCGGTGGAAGACATCTTCGACCCTTACACCGGCGAAGTGCTGGTGGCCTCGGGCGACGAGATCACCGAGGACAAGGTCCGGATCATCGAGGACGCCGGGATCGATCACGTCAAGATCCGCTCGGTGCTCACCTGCGAGACCCGGCGCGGGATCTGCGTGCTCTGCTACGGCCGCGATCTGGCCCGCGGACACATGGTCAACATCGGCGAGGCGGTCGGCGTCATCGCGGCGCAGTCGATCGGCGAGCCGGGCACCCAGCTCACGATGCGGACCTTCCACATCGGCGGCGTCGGTCAGGTCCGCACCGAGCAGTCACAGCTCGAGGCGCGCTACGACGGCACCGTCAAGCTGGAGAACGTCGACACGGTCAAGCGCGACAAGCAGTGGATCGTGATGAACCGGCACGGCGAGATCGTGATCCAGGACGAGACCGGCCGCGAGCGCGAGCGATACGGCCTCACCTACGGCGCCCGCCTCCACTTCGGCGAAGGCGAGCACGTCAAGGCGGGCTCGCTGCTGTCGGAGTGGGATCCGTTCTCGGTCCCCATCCTCACCGAGGTCTCGGGCATCGTGAAGTTCGGCGACGTCATCGAAGGCGTCACCATGACCGAGCAGCTCGACGAGGTGACCGGCCTGTCACGCAAGAGCATCACGGAGTCGAAAGACGCCGAGCTGCGCCCGCGCATCTCGCTCAAGGACGACCACGGCAAGACGCTCAAGATCCCGAGCGGCGAGAACGACGCGCGTTACTTCCTGCCGGTCGGCTCGACCATGGCCGTGCTGGAAGGGGACCGCATCATCGCGGGCGACATCATCGCGCGTATTCCGCGCGAGACGACCAAGACCAAGGACATCACGGGCGGGCTGCCGCGCGTGGCGGAGCTGTTCGAGTCGCGCAAGCCCAAGGAGCACGCGGTCATCGCCGAGATCGACGGCGTGGTCAGCTTCGGCAAGGACACCAAGGGCAAGCGCAAGGTGCTCATCACCCCGGAGCGGGGCGACGCCAAGGAGTACCTCATCTCCAAGGGCAAGCACCTGGCCGTCCGCGAGGGCGACAAGATCCGCGCCGGCGAGCCGCTCATGGACGGGGCGGCCAACCCGCACGACATCCTCAAGGTGCTCGGCGAGAAGGCGCTGGCGAAGTACCTGGTCGACGAGGTCCAGGAGGTCTACCGGCTCCAGGGCGTCAAGATCAACGACAAGCACATCGAGACCATCGTCCGGCAGATGCTGCGCCGGATCCGGGTCAACGACGTGGGCGACACCGGCTTCCTCATCGACGAGCACGTGGAGAAGTACGTGTTCGAAGAGGAGAACGAGCGCGTGATCTCCAAGGGCGGCAAGCCGGGTAACGGCGAGCCGTTGCTGCTCGGAATCACCAAGGCGTCGCTCTCGACGGAGAGCTTCATCTCGGCCTCGTCGTTCCAGGAGACCACCAAGGTGCTCACCGAAGCCGCGGTCTGCGGCAAGGTCGACTACCTGCGCGGTCTCAAGGAGAACGTCATCATGGGTCGGCTCATCCCGGCCGGCACCGGTCTCGGCGCTTACAAGCGCCTCTCGATCCAGGTCGAGGACGCCGGCTCCGACGAGATCTCGCCCCCGCCCACCATGGCCGCCGCCGCCCAGGCCGCCGCCGCGACCGCCGCCCTCCTCGAAGAGTAGAACCCGGAAGGGAAGCAGGAAGCGGGCCCCTACGGGGGGCCCGCGCTCCAGAGTGATCGCGTCGAGCGTAGGTGGGCTCTGCCCACCGAAGCTCATCGCGGGAGGTGTGGAACCCTCTCAGGGTTCAACAGAGAATAGAAACGCTGCCCCGCGGACGCCGCTCGCGTCGCCGTGGGCGGCCCGCACGATCGTGGTCCTCAGATCCCGGGCGACGGTGTATTTCTCGAGCAGTTTGGGGACGCCCGCGAAGATGCGTGGGTTGTTCGACACGCCGCCGCCCAGGACGATGACCCGCGGATCGACGAGGTTGATGACCGACGCCAGCGCGCGCGCGAGGCGATCCTCATAGAGCCCGAAAGCCTTCTGCGCCCGCGCCTCCCCGGCCGCTTCCCGCCGCGCGATCTCCGCACCCAGCGATCCGTCGCCGCCCAGCGCGCGGTAGGTCCCCTCGAGCCCGCGGCCCGAGATGAACGACTCGATGCAGCCGGGATGGTGGCAGACGCACCCGTAGGGTGAGACCTCGCCGGGGTTCAAGAAGGGCAGCGTGGTGTGGCTCCACTCGGTGGCGGCGCCGTTTTCACCGGTCAGCACGCGCCCGTCGATGACGATCCCCCCCCCCACGCCGGTGCCGAGCGTTGCTCCGAACACGACGTCCGGCCGGCTCCGGTCGAGGCCGGCGGGTGGCGCCGCCGCGCCGTCGATCGCTTCGGAGAGCACGAAGCACTTGGCGTCGTTGGCCAGCCGGACCGGGCGTCCCAGCGACGCCACCAGATCCCGATCCAGCGGCCGGTCATTGAGGGAGCGCAGGTTGGCGTTCCAGATGACGCCGCGCCCAGGTTGCAGGAACCCCGGTGTCCCGACCCCCACGGTCGCCCGGTCCGGTGCGGCCGCTCCCTGCTCCAGGTTGGTCACCAGGGCGGCGATCGCCTGCAGGACCTCCTCGTACGCCGACGGGGTGGCGACCCGGTGGCGGGCGATCTCTCGCCCGTCGTCTCCCAGCAGGAGCCCTTCGATCTTTGTGCCGCCGACGTCGATGCCAATTCGCACGGCGTCAAGATCGCACCGCCACCCGACGCTTGCAAATGAACGCGCGAGGCGCTTGCACATCCCGGTGCGTCGAGGCCAAAATAGCTTCCTCTTGCGGTTATTTCGCTTAGTTGTCGGGTGCGGACTGTCCATGCTCGCCGCGACGCTGCTGGCCCCGGCGCGCGCGCTGGCCCAGACCTGCATGACGCTCAGCTACACCTTCCAGCCGGACTGCTACCGGCCGGATCCGAGCTCCGCCTGCGTGCAGACCGTCACCCATCTCGATCTCGGTCCTCAGATCGCGGTCTGGATCCAGAGCGCGGACGGCACCCAGTTCGTCGACACGTTGATGGTCACCAACCTCACCGCCGTGCGCGGCATCGGCAATCGCCCCGGGCGCTGGGATTTCTTGTCCGCCCCACTGTTCCCCTACGGCAAGCGGCAGATGGCGTTGCCGATCTGGGCGCACGCGCGCGGGGTCCTCTACGACACGGTCATGATGACCGAGGCGGTCTGCGCGGTCGGTGGCACCGGGTTCCCGGGCGAGAGCTGCCTCGGCTGGCACGAGCCCTACTCCTCGAACGAGCCCTACTTCTGCCGCCCGCTCCAGGCGGGCGAAATCAACGTCGACGCGATCAGCTGCGCGTCGCCGTTCCACAGCGAGAAGGGGAAGCTCGATCCGACGACCAAGTCGTACTACCCGCCCCGCGGCGATCTCACGACCTTCACCGCCGTCGACGGCACCGATCCACCGACCTATGCGGCGATCAACGACCTCGACGCCGTGGCGGCCGCGACGCCGCTCTACGGTGGTCCCTACAGTGGGACCTGGACCGTCCCCAGCGACCTGGCGCCCGGCGACTACGCGGTCGTGGTGGAGGTCAACAAGGAGTTCGACTCCAACGCGTCGAACCTGCACCCGGACTACGTCGATCCGAATCTGGCCGCCTACGGGATCGAGGGCAACTTCGGCCAGCCGTCGGTGATCTACCAGATCCCCATCCACATCGATCTCACGAGCGGGACGCCGGCGCAGGCCGCGGTTTCGCAGATCGCCGGCTACGGAGATTGGAGCGGCGCCACCGGGACGATCAACCCGCCCGACGGCACCATCTCGACCACCGATCTCGGATCCGGAGAGGGCCGACTGTTGCAGATCGATGGGCCGGGGGGCACGGGTCGGGTCCACGTCGGTCTCAGCCCCTGCCTCGGCTGCACCCCGCCGCCGCCCGTGCCCAGCGCCGTGGCCGATCTAACTCCGGCGGTCGGGGGCCTCACCGCGACGGCGGCGACCTTCTCATTCTCGAATGCACAATCGAACGGCGGGCCGGTCTGGAGCTACCAGATTCGCTACATGGCCGGGATCTCGATGACCGACGGCGACTTCGCCGCCGCGATCAGCGTGCAGCAGGTGCTGCCGGGAAGCCCGGGATCCCCCGCGTCGTTCAGCATTCCCGGTCTGCGGGCCAACACCGAATACGTGGTCGGCGTACGCGCCGTCGACGGCTGCGGCCAGACCTCGGCCATCGTCGAGGCGACCTTCCAGACGCCGGCGATGCAGTTCACCCAGCTTTCCGGCTGCTTCGTGGCCACGGCGGCCTGGGGATCGGCGCTCGGGCCCGAGGTGACGGCGCTGCGGCGGGTGCGCGACCGGCTGCGGCCGGCCAGCGTCGTGTTCGCCACCGCGACCGATCTCTATTACCGTTCGGGGCCCGCCGCGGCCGATGTCCTGCGGCGCAGCGACACCGCGCGGGCCCTGGTGCGGCGCTTCCTGGGTCCCGTCGGCGCGGCGGCCGAAGCGGCCACTCAGGGGGTCAGCCCAGGCGTCCCCCGAACCCCTTAGGCGACCCCTTGGACGCCCGACCGGCGCCCTCCGCACGTCGGCGTTGACAACCACGCCGCGATCCCTATAATCCCTGCCTCCTGGCGCCCGGACTCTTCCGCGAATGGCTTTTGTTCTCGCCGCGGGCGCCTTTGGTTTTCGCAGAAATTACGAGGTTTTCGCTCCCCATGCCCACCATCAACCAGCTGGTTAAATTTGGCCGCAAGGCACAGCGACGCAAGACCGCGTCGCCTGCGCTGATGGCCTGCCCGCAGCGGCGCGGTGTCTGCGTGCGCGTCTACACGACCACCCCGAAGAAGCCGAACTCGGCGCTGCGCAAGGTCGCGCGCGTGCGGCTGACCAACGGGATCGAAGTGACGACCTACATCCCCGGCGAGGGCCACAACCTGCAGGAGCACTCGGTGGTGCTGATCCGCGGCGGCCGCGTCAAGGACCTCCCGGGCGTTCGCTATCACATCATCCGCGGCACGCTCGACACCTCGGGCGTCACCAATCGCCGCCAGGGGCGCTCGAAGTACGGCGCCAAGCGGCCCAAGTAGTTCGAGCCAGCCGCAAGCCATTTGCAAGCCATTTGAAAGACCACTCGAGGGACCACTAGAAAATGCCACGCAAGGGTGAAGTTCCGAAGCGCAAGCCGCTCCCGGATCCGAAGTTTACCGATCAGCCGATCGACATGCGGCGGAAGGTGACGAAGTTCGTCAACACCGTCATGGCGTCCGGGAAGAAAGCGGTTGCCGAGCGCATCGTCTACCGCGCGTTCGACATCATGGCGGAGAAGGCCAAGGACGATCCAGTGAAGGTATGGGATCGGGCGCTCGCCAACGTGCAGCCCAAGGTCGAGGTGAAGTCGCGACGGGTCGGCGGAGCCACCTACCAGGTTCCGGTCGATGTCCGGCCGGAGCGGGCGCTGGCGCTCGGGATGCGCTGGATCATCTCGGCGGCCCGCGATCGCTCCGACGGTCGAACCATGCAGGAGAAGCTGGCCGGCGAGCTGCTCGACGCCTCGGCCAACAAGGGAAATGCGGTCAAGAAGCGGGAAGACACCCACAAGATGGCGGATGCCAACAAGGCCTTCGCGCATTACCGCTGGTAATTTTTTAGGTTTCACATAGATTTCGCGGCGATTTTTCAACCAAACGTTCTAACCAAACGACGGACCTGACGGTTCCGTCCCCCCCTCGACAGGCGAGCGGGCGGATGTGGATCGGCTGAGCGTCGGAAAGGCACCTCGGTAGTCGTGGCTCGGACATTTCCCATAGCGCAGATCCGGAACATCGGAATCATGGCGCACATCGACGCGGGGAAGACCACGACCACCGAGCGGATCCTCTTTTACACCGGCGCCTCTCGGAAGATGGGCGAGGTGCACGAGGGGACCACCCAGATGGACTGGATGGAGCAGGAGCAGGAGCGCGGCATCACCATCACGGCCGCCTCCACCACTTGCTTCTGGCGGGACGTCCGGATCAACATCATCGATACGCCGGGGCACGTCGACTTCACGATCGAGGTCGAGCGGAGCCTGCGGGTTCTCGACGGCGCCGTGGCGGTATTCTGCGCCGTCGGTGGCGTCGAGCCGCAGTCAGAGACCGTGTGGCGGCAGGCCGACAAGTATCGGGTGCCCCGCATTGCCTTCATCAATAAGTGCGATCGCGTCGGCGCCGATCCCGACCGCTGCGTGCAGGAGATTCGCGAGCGCCTCAAGGGGACGCCGGTGGTCATCCAGATTCCGAACGGCCTCGAGGGCGCGTTCTCGGGCTTCGTCGATCTGCTGGAGATGAAGCTCGTCGAGTGGGAAGACGACGTCGTGGGCGCCGAGCCGGTCGTCAAGGAGATCCCCGAGGAGTTGCAGGCCGCGGCGACCGCGGCACGCGCCGCGATGGTCGAGGCGATCGCCGAGACCGACGACCAGACCATGCGGGCGTACCTGGAAGAGATGCCGCTGTCGCCGGGGCTGCTGCGCGCCGCTCTCCGCCGCGCCACCGTGGCCGGTCAAGCGGTTCCCGTGCTGGTTGGGGCGGCATTCAAGAACAAGGGGGTGCAGCCGCTGCTCGACGCGATCGTCGACTATCTGCCGTCCCCGATCGACGTGCCGGCCGTGGTCGGGAAGGACCCCGCTGGTCACGACACCGAGCGCCGCGCGGACGACGCGGAGCCGTTTTCGGCGCTGGCCTTCAAGATCATGAACGACCCGTTCGTCGGATCGCTCACCTACTTCCGGGTCTACTCGGGCAAGGTGACGACCGGCGCCAGCGTCTACAACACGAGCAAGGGGAAGCGCGAGCGGATCGGTCGGCTGCTGCACATGCACGCCAACAAGCGCGAGGACGTCAAGGAGGTCACCTGCGGCAACATCGCGGCGGCCGCCGGGCTCCGGGCGACGGTCACCGGCGACACCCTCTGCGACGAGAAGAACCCGGTCGTGCTCGAGCTGATGGACTTTCCGGCGCCGGTCATTTCGATCGCGATCGAGCCCAAGACCCAGGCCAACCAGGACAAGCTGGGCCAGGCGCTCCAGAAGCTGGCGGTCGAGGACCCCTCGTTCAGCGTCAAGACCGACCCCGAGACGGGGCAGACCATCATCTCGGGGATGGGCGAGCTCCACCTGGAGATCATCGTCGACCGCCTGGTGCGCGAGTTCAAGATCGAGGCCTACGTCGGCCGCCCGCAGGTCGCCTACCGCGAGACGATCGCGCGCCAGGCCGACGCCGAGGGTAAATACGTCCGCCAGACCGGTGGCCGTGGCCAGTACGGGCACGTGCAGCTCCACGTCGAGCCGGCGCTGGGCAAGGGGATCATTTTCGAAGATGCGACGGTGGCCGGCATCGTCCCGCGCGAGTTCGTCCCCGCGGTGGAGCGGGGCGTGCGCGAATCGCTGGCGCGGGGCGTGATGGCGGGCTACCCGGTGATCGACGTGGCGGTCCGCTTGACCGGTGGCAGCTACCACGAGCTCGACTCGAGCGAGATGGCGTTTCAGATCGCGGGCTCGATGGGGGCGACGGCGGCGGCGCGCGAGGCCGGGCCGGTGCTGCTCGAGCCGCTCATGGAGGTCGAGGTGCTGACCCCCGACGAGTTCATGGGCGAGGTGACCGGCAACCTGTCTGCGCGGCGCGGCCGGGTCTCCGGCATGGAGCCGCGCGGCTCGGCACAGGCGATCAGCGCCGAGGTCCCGCTGGCCAGCATGTTCGGATATTCGACAGATGTCCGCTCCATGACGCAGGGACGTGCTACTTACACCATGCAATTCGCGCGCTACGCGCCGGTTCCCACGCATGTAACCGAATCGATCGTCGAGCGGATGCGGGGAGCCTAGCGCGGGACCGAGCGGGAAATCTGCCCAGGACCTTGGAGGAATACGGAGATGGCCAAAGAAAAATTCGTCCGGAACAAGCCGCACCTGAACATCGGGACGATCGGTCACGTCG
>CALAOV010000400.1 GCA_937889515.1 uncultured Myxococcales bacterium
GGGACGCGCGCGAGAGATGCAGTCCAAAATCGTCTCTTCCTTGGCGCGGAAGCGGGCGTCGATGTCGTCCTGGGTCAGCTCCCGCGACCCGCTGTCGTCGGTGGCGTCGCCCAGGTGAATCACGTCCGGGCGGGACAGATCGTCCCCCTGGCTGACCAGCTTGAGATCGGCCGGGGACAGCTTGATGGACTCCGGCTCGCTCTCCATCGGCGGCGGCGCGGGCGCCCGCGGACCGGCCCCGGAAGAGCTTTCGGCCCGCCCCCCCTCCCCCCGCGCGACCCGCATCGCGCCATGCCGCCGACGCTTCTTTTTTTCGCGCGTCTCTTTGACGGGCCCACCCGCATCGGGCGTCAATTTGGGCGGCGCCACCGGGCGCTGCCCCTCTTTCCAATAGACGTAACCGCCAAAAGCCAGGGCCGCGACCACCAGACCGAGCAAGAAACCTTTCATTTCGAGCGAAGGTACACTATCTCAGTCCCGGGCCCCGCCGCGCGGGCACCTTGACCTTGCCAAAGCGAAGGCACTATCTTTAGTCGGCTTAGGAGCTGCGCAATTTCGGCACCCCCAATCAAGAAACACAAAGGAGAAAACGAAGCTCATGAAGAAGGCTGATCTGGTCGATGTCATCGCGCAGCAGAAGAACCTGCCCCGACCGCAGGTGGAGACCACCATCGATGCGCTGATCGAAGCCGTCGCCGAAGGACTCTCGAAAGGCGAGCGGATCGATCTGCGTGGATTCGGCGCTTTCGCGGTCCGCGAATCCGCCGCGCGCACCGGGCGCAATCCGCAGACAGGCGCGCCGATCGAGATCGCCGCCCGGAAGGTGCCCACGTTCAAGGCCGGCAAGGAGCTGAGGGATCGGGTCAACCGCCCCGCGTCGTAACAGGGGCAAAGCAACCTCAGCACGGGCCCGCACCAGGAAGATGGATGGGTACTCGACTTTTCATCGGCAATCTCTCCTATAACGTCACCGAACAAGAGCTTCGCGAGGCGTTCACCGGCGAAGGAATCGAAGTTCGAAGCGTTCGCGTCGCTCTCGACAGGGAGACGACGCGTCCGCGCGGCTTCGCCTTTGTCGAGACGATGACCGACGACGGCGCCAAGGCGTCGATCGAGAAGTTGTCGGGGCGGATCCTGCAGGGACGACCAATCATCGTGGAGGAGGCGCAGGCCAAGCCGGCCGGCCCTCGTCCGGCGGGCGGCTTCACGGGTGCGCCCCGTCCCGGAGGGTTCGGGGGCCCGCCCCGTGGCCCGGTAGGGCCAGGCGGCCCGCCGCGCGGCCCCGGAGGTCCAGCCGGACCCGGCGGCTTTGGCGGACCGCGCCCACCGGGGGGACCCGGTGGACCTCCGCGCGACTTTGGCCCGCCGCGTGGGCCGGGCGGGTTCAGACCACCCGGCTTCGACACCCGCGGGGCCGGCCCGGGGGCCGGTCGGGGTCCCGACCTGCCGCCCCGGCGGGAACGGCCGGAGAAGAAGAAATCGACACGCCCCAAGCCGGAGGAGCGCGAGCGCGGCAACTGGCGCTGGGACCGGAACCCCGACGACGAGTAGGAGCCGGGGCGCCGAACAAAACCCAGGCGCCCGATTCCCAGCCCCCGGCCGACCGCCCGAGCCCTGGCGACGGCGCCCCGACCCTGGCAAGATAGAGCAGGGTACGGGATCGGGGAAAAACGCTGTGACGCTGGGGCGGATTTTGGTGGTCGACGATGATCCCTGGATCCAGCGCAGCGTGGCCAGCGCGCTGGGGCAACGCGGATACCAGGTGAGCCTGGCCGGTGACGCCCAGGGGGCGTTCGCGGTCGCCTCGAAGGTTCGGCCCGACCTCATCTTCACCTCGGTGTCCTTGCCGGCGATGGACGGCTGGTCCTGGTGGGAGCGGCTGCGGACCCTGCCCGCCTGCGCCGACACGCCGATCGTCTTTCTGCTGTCGGTGCTGGATTCCTCGAATGAGGTCCGGGGCGCCGGGCCCAAGGACCAGCGGCTGCGCAAGCCCTTCCGCGTGGAAGATCTCGAACGGGCGATCGTTACCTCTCTGGGGGTCGAGCCCGTGCAAACACTGGTCGCCTATTCCACCTCGCCGACATCTACCACCTTGTCGCCGTCGCCGGCGGAGACGCCCGGGACAGCTTCCGCCAACCCGTCTTCCGGCCACCGGCCGCTCTCGGCGGTGCGGGGCCAGGTCGATCAGATTGGCCTATCGAGTATCCTGGTGGTCCTCGAAATGGAGCGAAAGACGGGAATTCTGCTGGTCGAGCGCGCGCAGGGGACGGCGCGGCTCTTTCTGCGCAAGGGGCGCATCATTCGCGCCGACACCGAGGAGCCGCGCCTCTCGGGGCCGGCCGCCGTGTTTGAAGCTCTGACCTGGACCAGCGGCTCGTTCGACTTCCTGACCGGCGACATCGGTGGGGTGGACGAGATCCAGGCCTCCACCACCTTCTTGCTGATCGAAGGCGCCCGCAGATTCGACGAGGCGAACGAGCTGCGTCAGGCCAAACGGGAAGAGAACAAGCTCTGATCGATTCGAGCCCTACGGAGCCGCCGAGCCTGCCGAGCGGGCCGGATATCATCAGGCTGGACATCCTGGTCCCCTCCGAATGCGGTGGCTGGCGTCTGGACCATTTTCTCAAGCGGCGTATCGGACGGCTGTCGCGAACGCGCATCCAGTCCATCATCGGCGATCAGATCTTCTTCTCCGACGGGCGAGCCGCGCGACCGGCGGCACCGGTGCGGGCGGGAGAGACCATCTGGCTGCGACGTCCGGCACCGGTCGAGCCCGACGTCCCCAGACACTTCGAGGTGCTCTACGAGGATCCCAGCGTCCTGTGCATCGACAAGCCGGCCGGCCTGCCGATGCACACCACGGCGAAGTTCTGGCGCAACACCGTGACGGCGCTGCTGCGCGAGCGCTACCCCGGCCAGCGGATGGATGTCGCCCACCGCATCGACCGCGAGACCTCTGGCGTGCTGCTCATCGCGCGCGGCCGCGCCGCCGCGAGCTTCCTCACCCGCGCCTTCGCCCAGCGCATCATCGAAAAGACCTACCTGGCGCTGGTCAAGGGCCATCCGCCGGACGAGGGGCGGATCGATCGGCCGCTGCGTCTGCTCGACACGAAGTCGAGAATCATGATGGGCGCGGCCGGTGATGGCGACGCCGACGCGCTGCCGGCCGTCACCCGCTTCCGCGTCGTGCGGCGTTTCCCGGCACACGCGCTGTGCGAGGCCAGCCCCGAGACCGGGCGCCAGCACCAGATCCGGGTCCACTTTCAGCTCCTCGGTCACCCCATCGTCGGCGACAAGCTGTACGGGGCCGGCGAGGCGCTCTTCATGCGGTCCTGCGAAGAGGGGGTGACCCCCGAGCTCCTCGCCCACTTCGACGGCCTCTCCCGCCACGCGCTGCACGCCCACCGCCTGACCTTCCCGCACCCGGTCACCCGCGAGCCGCTGACGATCGAGAGCCCCTTGCCCCCCGACCTCGTCGCGCACCTCGAAACCCTGGGCTAGTCAGGGTCCCGAGTCGGAAGCCGCCAGCACGCGCGAGATGCTGAGGTCGAGGCGGCTGACCAGGATGCCGGCCAGCGAACGGAACTCCGAGGGCTGCATCCGCAGCCGGCCACAGATCTCGCGCTCGGTCGCTTCCAGAACCTGCTCGCGGACCCGGGAGATCCAGCGCGAGACCGTCGACTGGTTGACGCCGTAGATATTGCCGATCTGCTCGTGCGACAGACCGCTCACGATCGTGAGACGCAGCAGCAAGCGATCGCGATCGGGTAGACCGGACAGCGCCGAGCGCACCGCCGCCTCGAACTCGGTCTTGTAGCGCGTCCGGAGATAGTCGATCTCGGGGTGATCGTCGGCCGGCAGCACCTGATCGGCGACCGGATCTCCGCCCGACGCGCGCGCCTCCTCCCGACGAAGGTCGAGCGCGATCCGCTGCGCCGCGACCGCCACCCAACCGGCGAGCGGTCCCCGCCCCGCATAGGACTGGATCCGGGCCGGCTGAGCCGCGCTGCCGACGAAGATCCGCTGCCAGAGGATCTGGCGCACCTCGTCGCGAAGATCGGGGCTTCGATCGACGCGCGCCACCGCGGCCGCGATCGCGCCCGCACAGAGCTTGTCGCAGAGCGCCAGCGCGCCCGGCAGACCATCCGCACAGGCGGCCGCCAGCGCGAAGTCCTCGGCGTAGAAATCCGCCAGACCGACGGCCACGTCGTCGCCGACGGCGCGCGCGATCCGCGAGATCAGGCGGGCACCGCCGATGGGCAGCCCCGGCCAGGCAGCGGCCGTCCGCACCAGGATCTCCCGCAGTCGCAGCTCCAGATCGGGGGGAACGCGGGCGCCCGGCCGCTCCCGGATGAACAGGCGCGCCAGATCGGGCTCCCCCCCCTCGGCCATTTCGATACCCTAGCAGTCTGTCGCACCAAAGGGCACCTCTGCGATAATCGGGTCGGGCCAATGGACTGTCTCGACGAGCAAACCATCGTGGCGTTTGTCAGCGGCGCGCTGCACGGGCCGGCCCTCGCGGCCGCCGAGCGTCACCTGGTTGGCTGCGCGGCCTGCGCGCGGCTGGTCGCCGTGGCCGCGCCGGCCCCGCGGTCCGCGCCAAAAGGCGAACCGCCGCCGAGCCAGACGCCCGGCCCGAACGCGCTGGTCGGGCGCTACAGGCTCTTGCGGCTGGTCGGACGCGGCGGGATGGGCGAGGTCTACGCCGCCCACGATCCGGAGCTCGATCGCAGGGTCGCGATCAAGATCCTCCGCGCCGACGCGCGGCCGGACGACATCGAGGCGGCCCGTCTGCTCCGCGAGGCGCAGGCGGTGGCCAAGCTGTCGCACCCGAACGTGGTCGCGATTCACGACGTCGGAACGGCGGCCGGGCGGATGTTCCTGGCGATGGAGCTGGTCGAGGGCGAGACGCTGGCCGTCTGGCTCGACCGCCGGCGCCACTCGATCGAGGAGATCCTGCGAATGTTCGCGATGGCGGGTCGCGGGCTGGCGGCCGCGCACCGGGTCGGGATCGTCCACCGCGATTTCAAACCTCAGAACGTGATGGTGTCGCGCGACGAGACCGCGCGCGTGATGGACTTCGGCCTGGCCGCGCGAGGCGGAACCGCCTCGCGCAACGAGCCGCGCCTGACGCGGGTGGGATCGATCCTGGGCACGCCGCTCTACATGTCGCCCGAGCAGCTCCTCGGCCAGCCGGTCGATCCACGGGCCGACCAGTTCAGTTTTTGTGTCGCGCTCTGGGAGGCGGTGTACGGGGCGCGGCCCTTCGAGGGCGCCACCTTGATGGAGATCCGCGTGGCCGTGCTGGCCGATCGACCCCGCCCCGGTCCCCTGCAGGCGCGCGTCCCCAGGCGCGTCCGGGTCGCGCTCGAACGGGGACTGTCGGTGGACCGGTCCAAGCGTTTTCCAGACATGGACGCGCTGCTGGAGGCACTGGTCGACGCCCCGAAGCGGCGCCACGGCCAGACGTTTGCGGTGGTCGCGGCCGCGGCGCTGGCACTGGCGGGCACCGGCACGCTGGTCCGCTCCTGGCGCCTCCGGATGCTCGGCGCGGCGGCTTGTGACCCCGCGCCAAAGCTGGCGGGCATCTGGGAGGTCGGCGCCGATGGCCGAACCCGCCGCGAGATGCGCGCCGCCTTCACCGCCAGCGAGGTTCCCGACGCACGGGCGCGCTTCGAACGTGCCAATCAGATCCTCGACGCCTATGCCGGCGGATGGATGGGCCTATCTCGCGAGGCCTGTGAAGCGGGCCGGGATCCGACGGACCGCGTGTCCCCGCTCCGCATGGCCTGCCTCGATCGCCGGCGCGCCGAGCTGGGCGCGCTCACGGACGTGCTCGCCCACGCCGACACCAAGATCGTGCGGCGATCGATCGGGGCCGCGCTCTCCCTGCGCAGGATCGATGGCTGCAACGATCTGGGCGCGCTCAACGCCGCACCTCCCCTGCCTACCGATCCGGCGCTGCGCGCGCGGGTCGAGGCGCTGACGACCCGTCTGCTGGGGCTGCGCGCGAGCGCAGAAGCGGGTCACGACTGGCAGTCGCTCGAGCCGATGGCGGCGCTGACCGAGGAGGTTCGCGCCGCGGCGTATGAGCCGCTGCTGACCGAAACCCTCCTGGTCCACGCCCGCACCCGCTCCCCCTTCGACCCCGAAGGGGCGATCCCGATCTACGAGGAGGCGTACAAACACGCCGAGGCGCTGCACAACGATGACTTCCAGGCCGAAGCCGCCATCCAGCTCACCGCGATCGTCGGCACCTTCCAGCACCGGTTTGCCGAGGGTGAACACTGGGCGGGGCTGGCCGAGGTGGCGCTCGGACACGGAGGGGGGCTCGACCGGCTCCGAGGCTGGTTCTTCAACGTGCGGGGCGCCGTCTCCGCGGCGCGCGGGCAATGGCGAAAGGCTCGGGGCGACTTCGCGTCGTCGGTGTCGGTCCGCGAGCAGGCCCTCGGTCCGGGGCACCCGGATCTCGCGGCGTCGCTCATCAACCTGGCCAGGTCGATGCTGATGCTCGACGACGCCGAGCCGGCGCTCGAGGCGGCGGGGCGGGCCTTCAAGATCGTGAGCGCCATCTATCCCGCGGACGCCTACGAGGTGAGCGCCGCTCTGCTGGTGCGGGGTGAGGCTCTGGTCGAGCTCAACCGCGCGGGGGAGGCGCACGCCGACATCCAATCGGTCTTGACGGGTTTCGAACGCACGCTCGGCCGCGACCATCCTTTCTTGGCCGATCCGATGACCGCCCTCGGCCGAGTCGCCCTGGTCGAGGGACGACCGGGCGACGCGCGCGCCGTGCTCGAACGCGCCTGGGAGATCCGATCGACCCACGTGGCCGACGCCGGCGCCCGCGAGGAAACGGCGTTCAACCTCGCTCGGGCGATCTGGGGCTCTTCGGACGCCGATCGGGCGCACGCCCTCGAGCTGGCCCGCGAAGCGCAGGAGGGGTACGCGGCGATCCCGGATCTGGCGTCCAGGCTGTCCGCCGTTCAGACCTGGCTCGACGATCGCGCGGCGGTTCACCCTCCGCGCGGCCGCACGCCGTGAGGTTGGCCGTGCGCCGCGAGCTCGCGGTGCGATCGACCGGCTACTGCGTGACGGTCCCGCAGAGCGCGTAGGCGTAGGCGATCGAGGTCGAATAGCCGTAGATCTCGATGTACTCGCACCACCAGGTAGCGGTGTCGTAGGGCCCGTCGCCGGCCAGAAAGATATTCTGGTTGCCGTTGTCGTTGTAGGTGCAGCCGCCGCTCAGCATGGTCGTGCCCACGGGGCAGGCGGCATAGGCGTCTCCGTACCCGAACGCGGTGACCGTCACCGGCGTGCTGTACGAAAACTGGGTGGTGATGCCAATCGAACCGGGCGCGATCTTGGCCGCGATGTAGCGGATGGCGCCGTTCCACAGCGTCGCCGGAAACGGCACCGTCGAGCCGAGCTGCACCGAGAAGTATCCCTCGTCGAGGGTGACCGAGTAGGTCTCGGTCCAAAGCGCGGTTCCGGCCGTCGCCGCGTCGTAGATCGTGAAGACCATCGCGACGTTGCCGGTCACCGGCGTGTCGCCCCCGGACTGGAACAGCCGGCCTTGCTCGTTGAGACGCAGAGGCACCGAGGCGCCCCAGGCCCGACCCGCCAACACCAGCGCCGCCGAAACCACCACGACCGAGAGCGACTTTCTCATGTGACTTGACCCCTATTTTTGAGTAGCGCCAACGAGGCCGCCGACCATCCGGTACGAAGCCGATTTTCGGACGGTGTTGCCGCCCGGTGACTGACCCGCGGACTGAATCATGAAATAGCTCGCCGACGCCGAGCTGGTACCGCCGGGAACCAGCGAGTGGCCCGATGGCGCGGCAAGCGCGTCGCGCGCGACGAACCGGTCCGAGGCAGAGCCATCGGTCGGCTTGGCGGCGTCGACCGGCACGCTCCCGTCGGTGCCCATCTGGGGAGATCCGTCGGTCCCCCCTTTTGATTTCACGCTGCCGCAGCCGAGAACCACGAACGACGCGGCGATCAGCCCCAGGTACAAACCGCGCCCCACCGTTCGCATGGCGGGCACACTACGCTGGGCGGGGGCGGTTCCACGAAATCCGTAATTTGCCCTCTGGCTCGGCAGGTTTTGGCACCCGCTCGGCTCCGGCGGCCCGACGCGCTGGCTAAGCGTCGGGGCGTCTTCAGGTCGGCGGGGCTTTGAGCTCTTCGTCGACGATGCGCTTGACGGCGGACGGATCCAGCTTGCCCTTGTTGGCCTTCATGATTTCGCCAACCACCCGCCCAGCCTGCTTGGGATCGGAGGCGCCGAGGCGCATGACGGCCTCGCGCACCAACACGCGGACCTCGTCGTCCGAGGCCGCCTTGGGCAGAAAGCGCGCGCAGAAACCGATCTCGAAGTCGATCTGGCCGATGGCCTCCGCGCCGCGGGCCCCGATCGCCGCGTACTCCTCGCGCGACTTTCGAAGCTGCTTCTGGTAGGAGGCGACCACATCCAACCACAGGCTGTCGTCGAGCGGTCCTTTGAAGCCGGCCGCGGTGCGGCGCTCCATGTGCTTGGTCTTGATCATGCGAATGCAGTCCGCCGCGCGGCTGTCCTTGGCGCGCATGGCCTGCTTGAGCTGATCGTTGAGGTCGCTCTCGATCGACATGAGCGGAGAAGGTAGGCTGAAAGAGGTGGCCCCGCAACCGCACGCTGTGAACGAGGGGCACGGGTTGGGGCGGGATCCGCGACCGGGGTGCTATAATCTCAAGGCTTTCGCGGCGCCAGCGCGGGCGCGCCGCTTGCTTCTTCCCGGATGGTCGTCATGCGTCTTAGAAAGTCATTGATTGCATCCGTTGGATTGATTGGCCTCGCGGGCATCGGGTCGCGTGCGGCCTACGCCCAGGCCGAGGCAGCCCCCGCGCCACCGCCAATCCCCGGCCCCGCCGAGACGGCGCAGCCAGCGTCTGGGCCGCAGCAGGACTACCCAATTCCTCCTAGCGTGCAAACGGCCGCCATTCCCGTGGCGGGCGGTGGCTACTGCTTCGGGGGACCGCACCCGGCGCCGGGCGGCGGATGGGAGGCGAGTCAGTCTCCGCACGTCCACACCTACGCGCCCTTCGATCTGCGGCTGTTTTCGTACCAGAACGGTTGCTACTACTTCATCGGCGATCCCCACGACTTCGGCTACACCGGCCAAGTCTACAGCTACTACGGCGCCCACCCGATCGCGGACACCTATGGCGGCGGCTGGTGCTTCATGGTCGGGCCGCACTCTCACTGGTGGCGCCCGTGGTCGCCGTACTTCACCGTGGTCGGCCCCTGGTACTACTGGAACGGACCCTACGATCCGTTCTTCTGGGCGTACTGGCCGTTCTACTCGTTCTACTACCGCAGCTACTACCCGAGGTTCTACGCGGGCGGTCGCTACTTCTCGGGTGGCTATCGTGCGGCGCCCGCCATCACCCGCGTGCCCGCCTCGGCTGGCGCCGGCTGGAGGAGCGGCGCACCGGCCGCAGCGGCGGTCGGTGGCGGGGCCTGGAGGGGCGGAGCGGTGGGCGGAGGTTGGCGTGGCGGCGCACCTGCTGGTGCGCCCGCGGGCGGCTGGCGTGGCGGGGCACCGGTTTCCCCGGCCTACCAAGGTGGCTGGCGCGGTGGAGGCGTCCCCTCGTACTCCGCGCCGCGCGGCGGCGGTGGGGGCTTCCACAGCGGGGGCGGCTTCCACGGCGGCGGCGGCTTCCATATCCACGGCCGCTAGCGAAGCGCCCCCTCGGTGGCGCGCACGCGCGTTTCCATCCCACACCGCCACACCGCCACGGCGGCAGGCCCGGTAGCCGTCAGTTGTTCCCGTTGGGAAAGAAGCTGTCGTCGAACGAGAACTCCGGGTAGCGATCGAACGTGATCGCCAGGAAGAGGTTGATGGCGAAGGCCACCACGACCAGCGCCCGAAACCTCTTGGTGAGCGGGCGATTGCCGATCGCCAAGAGCACCATGAAGTAGATCATGAAGTCGAGGCTGTAGCGATAGCCGCACTGGATGTAGCCCGAGCTCTGGTAGAGCAGCGGTGGAAGCGCGGCTACCGCAATGGTGATCCAGAGCGGCTTCGTCAGCGGGCTCCGCTCCTGCGGCATCACGGTGTAGGCGAGGTTCGGTGACGTCACGAGAACGCTCAAGCCGTGCTGGCTGATCTTCACGTACGGATAGCGGGCCACTATCCGCGGCAGGAGCACCAGCGCCGCCGCCAGATTGCGCGACAGGAAGTGGTAGTTGAAGAGCCCGAAGCGAAAGATCCGCTCCTGCCACTGCACGGCCAGGAACCTGTGGCCGAACTCGAACGGGTTTTGGAAACGCGCATAGTTGTACACGGCGAGGGCGCCGCCACCGACGGCGATCGGGAACGCGAAGCGCACCAGCGACCTCGCGAGCGCGCGCCGCGCGGCCGGCTCGCGCAGCGCCGACGCGCCGCCGACGGCGCGGAGGGCCTCGTAGAGAAACAGCGGAACGATCACCCAGGGGGGCCGTGTCGCGACGCCGCACACGACGAACAGACCGGCCAGCATCGGCCACTCGGCGCCGATGGAGGCCCAGACGTATCCGATCGACAGCGTGACGGCGACGATCTCCGCGGTGAACCAGACCTGGCCAATCACCGAGCAGAAGTAGTAGACCGACCCGACCCCGAACATCGCCGTGAGCCACAGGTCGTCGGCATCGCTCCGGCGCGAGAGGCCGCGGACGCGCAGGGTTCGCAGCAAGACAAAGAGCAGCATCGGATTTAGCCCAGCCCACAGCGCCGTGAACAGCACGTCGTTGAAAGCGAGGCCCCAGATCGCCACGAAGGGGACCATCGGGATCGCCGGGAAAGGCGGGAACGAAACCAGCCGGACCGCGGCGCGCGAGACGATCTCGGCAGCAGGAATGGTCTCGGGCGCTCCACGCAAGGGATAGAAGCGGTCGGCCGGACCGCCGGTGCGGCTGCCGTAGATCCCCCGCACCTCGCGGCCGTCGCGCAGCTTGAAGACGTCGATCTTGGCCCAATCGTTCTCGTTGGGCGGAGGTCCCGCCAGCGTCAGCCGATGGTGGAGCCATCCGTCGGCCAGGTAAACGTAGTGGTTGTACTGCGAGTGCATGCGCAACCGAGCGCCCGAAGCGCCCAGATAGGCCCCGGTGAACACCAGGTAGACCAGCAGGGCGCCGCGCCAGCCGCGCAGCAGACGCGCCAGCCGCGCCGCGCCCCGCGAGGGCGTCGCGGTGTCACCGGCGCCCGGACCTCCGGACATCACCGCGTCCCGCGACGGTGTGGCTTCGGCGGAAGCGGAGCTCTCCGACATCACCGCGCTCCGCGACGGTACAGGGTCACCAGCGGCACGCCTTCCCGGGCGCGCACATAGATCGGGCGGGTGGTCCCGTAGATCTCCCAGAACCAGCCCTCGTACTTGGCCCAGTGCTTTTCGTAAAAGAGGATGCCGAGCTCCGATCGCTTGATGCCGTCCTCGCCGAAACCGGTGTCCCCGACGGCGAGTGAGAGTCGTCCCTCCCGTTTGTACATCGAGATCGCGTCGGAGAGGACGTCGTGCCAGAAGAGGGACCGGTTCTCCGGCACGTGGCCGTCGAGATCGGGCAGCATCGGCAGCACGGAATAGCCCCAGAACTGACGGTTCATCCCCAGCGACGCGCCCCCCGCGAATCCGCCCGCCAGGAGGTTGTAGTGCGCGAGCCCGTCCGGGTGCGAGCGACGGGTCTCGAGCACCGCGGGCAGGCAAACGGCCACGGCCAGCGCCAGCGGGGCCGCCCGGCGCAGGCGCGCCCGCGCGAGGGGCAGCGCGCCTTCGAGCCCACGGCTGATCGCGGTGAGACCGACGCCGGCCAGGATCGCCAGGTACGGCATGGCGGTCAGGAAATGTTTGACCCCCCCGAAGATGGGCGTCGACGGAACGGCCAGGACGCAGAGCGGCCCCAGCGTCTGGACCAGCACGAAGGCGCCCGGCGCCCGGTCGACGTCGGCGCCCGGTCGCAACCAGCTCGGGCGAGCCGCCACCGGTGTCTCGGGCTCCGCCTCGGGAAAGAGCGCCCCCTCGCGCCGGCGGCGGGCCAGCGCGGCTGCGCCGAACGCGGCGAGCGCGAGGGTGGTGACGGGAACGGTGAAGCCCGTCTCGACGAAGGGCGCCGTCGCGCGCAGCAGCTTCATCCCGGTCGTGGTGGGTGGCTGGTTCCAGTTCCAGCCCAGATATTCGAAGTTGTAGTGCTCGTGATCGAGGTGGCGGAGGACGTAGGCGCGCGTTCGCGCGATGGGTGCGTTCCACAACCAGGGCCAGTGCAGGAAGAAGATGATCGGCCCCAGCACCAGCATCGCCAGGAAGGCCAGCGGGATCCGGGGCAGGCGGCGGGCCCGCAGGTCGCCCCGCCGCATCCACAGATAGTGCGCGACCAGAAAGAAGGGCATCAGCCAGGCGTTGTGCTTGACCCCCAGCGCGACCCCGAAGAGCGCCCCGGCCGCGATCCCCCAGCGCGGATCGCGCAGCGACTTCCAGTAGGCGAACCCCACCGCGAAGGCCATCGTCGCGATCGGCGCGTCGAAACAGGCGATCTGGGCGTGGAAGAAATAGTGCGGCTGCGCCAGCGTCAGGATCGCGGCCACGGCCGCGGCCGGCCGGGACAGCCAGTGGCGCGCGAACCGAAAGACCAGCGCCACCAGCAGGGCCGCGAACAGGATGGCCGGAAACCGAAAGGCGGTCGAATCGCGCGAGAACAGCGGCAGCGTCCGGTGTCGTCCCCGGATCGGGTTCGGGTGCAGGCCGCGCGCGGGACCGGTACAGGTGCAGGTGTGAAACGCCCGCCAGGAGATCCCGTAGAGTGTCTTCATGATCACCGGATGGTCGGGGGCGTTGTCGCTCCAGTAGTGGTCGATGTCGGGGGCGGCGAACGACTGCCGGAGCTTGCCCTGCCCGAGGTTGGTGGCGAGCTCTTCGAACCAACCCCAGTAGCGTTCGCCGGCGCGCATGTACTGACTCTCGTCCCGACCAAAGCCCTGCCGCCCTTCGACCGCCAGGAGCCAGATAACCGTCGCGAGCGCCAGCCCGAGGGTCATGAGCCAGTCGGCGCGGCGCGGGTTGACGCGCATCACCCGCGCGCCTCGGCCGCGAAGGCGAAGTGCCGCGCGTACGGCGCGGGCGAGGTGATCTCGAAGCGGACCGGCACGACCTGCCCGGCGCGTGCGGCCGTGTCGATGCGCGTCCGCGCCCAGCCGCTGTCGTCGCTGGTGGTGGGGAGCACCTGCGTCTGTCCGCCGACGGTGACGCGCATCTCGACCGTCCCCCGCGCGGCCTTGCGCATCCAGACGTCGTGCAGGCCCGTGGCCACCACCAAGACCCGGCCCAGACGTACGGCGGGGTAGTCGATCACCACCGCGGCGCCCGCGACCGGCTGCGCGAGCAGCGCCTCCCGCAGCGTCGTGTCGACCTCCACGATCTGGCGATGGACGTAGTTGAAGCTCAGGTCCGGACACTGCATCCGATCGCCGACATTCCGGCAGGCGACGGTGCGGGCCGCCTCGCGCCGGCTCACGCTGGCGTCGGCCCAGCGGGCGACGAAGTCGTAGCCGACCGGCTCGGCGTGACGCTCGACGCGGCGGACGGTCAACCGGCCGAACCGTTTGTCGAGGGTCAGGGTGCCGCCCGCGGTCGCCGGTGCGTGCGCCCCGCGCTGGCTCACTTCCCAGACGCGCGCGAAGCGGTCGTCGTCGAGCCGGCCCGCCACCTCGATCGGAATGAGATCGCCCAGGTGTACCCGCAGGATCGGATCGGCCCAGGCCGGCGCGGCGACGATCAGATCGCCGTCGCGAAAGCCGGCCCGCACCTCTTGCGCGGCGGCCGTCCAGTCGGCCTCCGTGGGGGCGCGCGAGGGGGCGAGGAGCGCGACAGCGGTCTCAGCCAGCGCGAGCAGGAACACGGCGGCGGCGATCAGCAGCGGACGGATCGGGGGCGACAGGAAGCGCCACTTCATCGCGATACCTCGAAGGTGAGGACGCGCAGTCGGTCCTGGCCGTCGGCGAGCGCCGGCGGCGTCACGGCCAGCCGCTCGCCCGCCCGCTGCGCGCCGACGGTGAGCGTGTAGACGCCGGGGGGCGTCCCGAAGGGGATGGCGATCCGCTGGCGGTCGCGGATCTGCTGGCCGGGGCGCCAGCGTTCGAACGGCATGAGGCCCTCGACCGGAACGTGCTCGAGCCGGCGGGTGCCGCCGGGACCCTCGAGGTCGTACCTGAGCCGCCAGCCGGCGCCCGGCCGCCGATGGACCGCGAAGTAACAGGTGATCTCGACCGACCCGCCGCCCCGCACCGCGCCCGCCGCCAGATCGTATCCGCGCAGGGTGACCACTCCACCGAGGCTCGCGTCGAGGGGCCGGGCCGGGGACCGCGCGGGCGTCCCCGGCAGGACTACCCCGTACGCCAGCGCAGCGGCGGCGCCGGCCGGCAGCGCCAGCCCGGCCACCAGCCGTTTGAGCTCGCGCGCCAGACCGAGGCAGGCGGGATCGCCGGCCAGATCCCAGAGATCGTGCGCCTCCGCCGGATCGCGGGTCCGATCGAAACACTCGGTGGTGTCGCTGGGCGTCTCGTTCCAGATCAGATGGCGGGTAGCGGTGACGAAGGCGCGTTTCTTTCCCCGCTCCGAGGTCACCTCCTGAAAGACGGCGCGCGTCTCGGTGTCGCTGGACGGCGCACCCGCGAGGTCCGGGAGCAACGACCGTCCGATGAAGCTGGGCTCCGCCGACCCGTGCGCCAGGTTCACCAGCGTGGGCGCGATGTCGATGTGGCCGACGGGGACCCGCACCCGCCGCGGCGGCAGGCCCGGCACCCGCACGATGAACGGCACCTTGGTCTGCGCCGTGTAGAGATCGAAGCCGTGCTCGGTCACGCCGTGCTCGCCGAACCCTTCGCCGTGGTCGCCGGTCAGGACGATCGCCGTGCGATCCCACAGGCCCACCTCGCGCAGATGCGCCAGCAGGCGTCCGAAATGGAGATCGGTAAAGCGGATCTCGCCGTCGTAAAGATCGACCCGCGCCGACCCGAACGAGGGCAGCTCGGGGTGGGGCTCGTACGACAGATGCGGATCGTAGTAGTGCAACCAGAGGAAGAACTTCCGGTCGCGGTGCGCATCCACGAAGGCGATGGCGTCGTCGGTCATCTCGCGCGACGACGATCCGCGCGATTCCATGGGGCCGTTGACGGGGACGTGCAGCACCGAACGATCGGAGCGGTAGAGATCCATGCCGCGCTCGAAGCCGCGCCGGTCGCCGATGGCGAAATAGTTGAAGCTGAACATCCCGGCCGTGAAGTAGCCGGCGTCGTGCAGCGCGAGCGCCGTGGTTCGCATGTCGGCGCCCAGACGCGGCCACCAGATCGATTCGTCCCAGGTGATCGCCGATGGCCAGCGCCCGGTGGCGATGGCTGGCATCGAATAGCGCGTCGAGGGCGCGTGCGCCCACCCGTTGTCGAACAGGGCCCCTTCGGCCGCCAGCGCGTCGATCGCGGGTGAGGTCGGACGCCCGTATCCGTAACAGCCGAGATGATCGGCGCGCAGAGTGTCGATCGTGACCAGAATCAGATTGAGATCCCGGGGGACGGACGCCGGGAGCTCGGACATCTGCGCGGGCGGCGGCAGCGCGGAGGTCGCGTCCTGCCCGTCGCAGTCGGCGTCGATGCCGTCGCCCGGCAGATCGAGGGCGCCCGGGTGGATCTCCGGGTCGCTGTCGTCGCAGTCCCCGCCGCCCAGAGCGCGCGCATATCCGTCGCCGTCGAAATCGAGCAGCTTTCGCCCGGCGTCGAGCAGCGGACCCACCAGGGCCGCACGCGCGCTGCCGGCCTTGCGGGCGGGTTCCGACTCGGAGGCGCGCAGCAGCACGAACGCGGCGAGCACCGCCGAGGCCGCCGCCAGACCCGCGACCGCGCCGCGCGCGCGGGAGAGCCCGCGCCTGAGACCCCAGGTCAATCCCACGCCGACCAGAACGATCGCCGCCCCGCCCAGCAGGTCGGTCCAGGGGGCGAAGCGAAGGTTGTCGTTCCAGGCGACCGCCAGGGCAATCGCCGCCGCGCCGCCGTAGACGCCCAAGGCCAGTGGCGCCGCTCGGCGCCAACCTATCGGGAGACGCCGCCAGACCGCCAAACGATCCAGCCCCCAGGGAAGGAGCGCGGCGGCCAGCGCCGACCAGGCGCTGCGCTCGAAGAGCGCCGGCCCCCGCAGCGGCGCGCGCGTCCGCCCGAGCGCGACGAAGATGACGCCGCCGGCCGCAGCGATCAGGAGCGGCCCCAAGAGAGCCAGGGCCGGGGCGGGTGCGCGGGGCTCGACGGCCGTCCCCGCCCCCCTGCCGGCGAGACGCGCCACCGCGGGCGCCAGG
>CALAOV010000401.1 GCA_937889515.1 uncultured Myxococcales bacterium
CGGGGGCGGCCGCCGAAACCGCGCGACTAGGGCCGGTCTTTCATCCGGCATCCGGCGGCGCCAGGCCGCCCCGCCCGACCGGCAAGCTCACCCGGACCGCCGTTCCGCCGCCCGGTTGCGACTCGATGACGAAGTCGCCCCCGAGCGCCCGGGCGCGCTCGCGCATCCCGACCAGGCCCATGTGCCCTCGGGCCGCCGCGTCCACGACCTGGTCGGGCAGGATTCCGCAGCCGTCGTCCTTCACCACGATCTGGAGTTGATCCACCCGTTGCTCCAGGCGGACCGTCACCCGGCACGCTTCGGCGTGGCGCAAAACGTTGGTGACCGCCTCCTGGACGATGCGAAAGCAGGCGATCTCACTCTCGGGCGCCGCGCGCCCGACGAAGCCGGAGACGTCGAGTTCCATTCCCACCTCGGAGATCGCCGCCTGCCTTTCGAGGTACGCGCGGAGCGCCGGGATGAGGCCCACCTCGTCGAGCAGGGCCGGCCGCAAATCGAGCGACAGCTTGCGCACGCGATCGATGAGACCGTCGATCATCGAGAAGGTGAGCGCCGCCTCGCGCGCGGCGCGATCGGGATCCGCCAGGCGCGCGTCCATCTTGAGTCGCAGCTTGAGCGCCGTGAGCGTCTGGCCCAGCTCGTCGTGGAGCTCCCGCGCGATGAAGCGGCGCTCGTCTTCCTTGGCCGACTCGAGCCGGCGATTGAGCTGGCCGACCTCCCGATAGTTCTTCTCGATGTGGAGCACCGCGAACTCGACGGCGGCCACAAGCATTGCAGTCACCAGATCGAAGGTGATTCCCATCCGAAACCAGTTGCTGGCGATGAGCGGGCTCGCATCGAGCGGCCGCGGGACGAAGTGGCCCGCTCCGGCCGCGGCGCCGAGCGCGCCCATCAAGAGCGCGGTGACGACCAGGAGCAAAACGGCCGGGCCGCGGCCGAGCAGGATGATGGCCACAACGATCGCGGCGACCATCGCGGCGGCGCCGCCCATCGAGAAACCGGAGCGCACCAAGGTCGGAATCCCGCCGGCGTAGAGCACCGCGATGGTGAGCCCCGCGCGCAAGCGGAACGGCAGCTGGGGCAGAAAGCGCAGGGCCACCAGCAGCACCACGACGGCGGACACCAGAAGGATCACGGCGTCGAAGCGCGGTGCGCGCCGAAACGCGATCCCCAGACCCACCACGATCGGGCCCGCGACGGCGGCCACTTTCAGCATGGCGTCGAGGACGTCGTGACGCCAGGTGCGGGCCGCGGGCATTCCGCTCTTTATGATACGCTTGCCAGGAAATGCGTGTGCTCTTGGCCGATGATCACAACCTCGTGCGCGCCGGCATCCGGGCTCTCCTCGGCAGCCTGCCCGACGTCGAGATCGTCGCCGAGGCCGAAGATGGCCAGCAGGCGCTGCAGCTGCTGCTGGAGACCCGGCCCGACATCGCGCTCGTCGACATCACCATGCCGGGGCTCAACGGGCTCGACCTGGCGGCCCGGGTCACGCGCGAGGCCCCGAGCACCCGCCTCGTGATCCTCTCGATGCATGGCAGCCCCAGCCACGTGGCGCAGGCGCTCAGCTCCGGCGCGAAAGGTTACCTGCTCAAGGACGCGGCCGCCGACGAGCTGCCGATCTTGCTCCGTGCGGTGATGCGCGGCGAGACCTACCTGTCGCCGGGCGTGTCGAGGCACGTGGTGGATGGCTTTCTGGGACGTGCCGGCTCGCCCGGACCCGAAAAGGACAGCCCGGCGGACGTCTTGACGCCGCGCCAGCGCGAGACGTTGCAGCTGGTGGCAGAGGGGCGCTCGACCAAAGAGATCGCGCAGTTGCTCGGGCTCAGCGTCAAGACGGTGGAGGCCCACCGCTCGCAGATCATGGAGCGGCTCGACATTCACGAGGTGGCCGGTCTGGTGCGCTACGCCATCCGGATCGGGCTGGTTTCGGCCGAGCGCTGACCCCAGGTAGGTGTTTTCCCCTCCCCTACCTGGTGATCGACCCGATAACCCCGGCCCGGCCGGCGGGCCATGCTCTGGAGCGTGACCAGCGGCTCCCCCCAGGCACGGCAAACGGCTGCGACCAGACCGCCCATGCGCGTTCTGGTCGCGGACGACTCGGCCAGCTTCCGCTCCGTCCTCTGCTCGTTTCTCGAGTCGCTGCCCGGAATCGAGCTCTGTGGGGTGGCCAGCAACGGCTTCGACGCGCTGGAGATCGCGGCCGAGACCGCGCCCGATCTGGTGCTGATGGATCTGGTCATGCCCCGGATGGGCGGCTGCGAGGCGACCCGGCACCTCAAGCGCGGGCCGCAGTCTCCGCGCGTGGTGTTGCTCAGCATCTGCGGCGAAGACGAGCTCCGGCAGGCGACCCGGCTGGCCGGCGCCGACGGCTTTCTCAGCAAGTGTGAGGTCGGAACCGGTCTGCGGGGCGTGCTCGGATTGAGGGAGACAGATGACCGCAACTCATGAGATGAACGGCGCCGAACCGGCCGCGCTCGACGGGGCCCTGGCGCTGCAGGCAGATCTGGCCTGGTTCCGGACCTCGTCCGGCGACGCGCAGGCCCCCACCGCGGGCTGGACGCCGCCCAGCGACGACCGGGTCGCCGCGATCGTCGCCACCGGGCTGCTCGGCCTGCCGAGCGCAGCCATCGAGGATGGCGTCGAGCGCGCGCTGGCGGTGGCGGGCCGGCAGCGCGGCGTGGAGCGGGTCTTCTATTACCGCCTCGATCAAACGGCCGGGCAGCTTCATCTGACGCACGAGTGGTGCATGGCCGGGCTCTCGGGGATGAAGGGCCGACCCGACTACGCGCGCATTCCCGCCTCGGTCATCTCGCCGCCCCTGCTGGAACGGTTAAATGCTGGGGCGATCACGCGGGTGCCGCGCACCCGGGGCTTTCTGGGCGGGCCGATCGAAGAGATCGTGTCACCCGCGGGCGATCGCGCGCTGGCCCTGGTACCGGTCAACGTGGCGGGCCAGCTGCTCGGCGTCGCGGGCTTCTCGGCGGCCTGCGGGGCCGACTGGGACGAGCAGCACTTCGAGTTCTTGCGGATCGTCGCCCAGGGGATCGGCCGCGTCGTGGAGCGCAGGCGAATCGAGGAGGAGCTCCGCTCCAGCGAGGCGCGGTTTCGGGCGATCTGCGAATCGTCGCCCCTCGGGATCTTCCTGGCCGGGGAGGACGGCGGGTGCCTCTACGTCAATCCGGCGGGAGAGCGGATCTGCGGCCTTACCAGCGAAGCGGCCGCCGGACGCGGGTGGATGGCCTCGCTTCATCCCGAAGATCGCGAACGAATCGTCAGCGGCTGGGGATCGGCCGTCGATCGGGAGAATCGGTACGACGTCCCCATCCATCGTTTCGTACACCCGGGAGGCGAGGTCCGATCGGTGCAGGTTCGAGCCGTGCCCCTCAACGGTGGAGAGGGGCGCAGCTTCCTCGGCCTCCTGGAGGACGTGACCGATCGGGTGCGCGCCGAACGCGAGCGCGCGGAGCTCTCCGAGCGGGCGGATGCCGCACGCGCCGAGACCGAAGAGGCGCGGAGCGAGCTGGCGCGGATCCTCTCGCGGATCTCGGACGGCTTCGCCGCCTTCGACCGCGACGCCCGCTACACCTACGCCAACGATCGCGCGCTCGCGATCATGGGCCGCACGCGCGAGCAGTTGATGGGACGTCATGTCTGGACCGAATTTCCCCAGCTCACCGGCAGCCCGACCCACCAGGCTTTCCTGCGGGCGGCCGAGGCGCAGGAGACCACCTGCTTCGAAGAGTTTTCGACGCGGATCGGACGCTGGCACGAGGTTCGGATGTACCCCTCGCCCAGCGGCGTGTCGGTGATCTTCGAGGACATCACCGATCGCAAGCGCGCCTTCGAGCAGCTCAAGAACGACCGCGAGTACCTGCGCCAGGAGGTGTCGGGCCTCGACCCCTGTCAGGAGATCGTGGGATTGAGCTCGGCGCTCAAGCAGGTGCTCGATCGCGCGCGCCTGGTGGCGGTGACCAACACCAGCGTGCTCATCACGGGCGAGACGGGAACCGGCAAGGAGCTGGTCGCGCGGGCCATCCACGAGATGAGCCCGCGGCGCGAGCGCCTGCTGGTCAAGGTCAACTGCGCGGCCATCTCCGCGGGCCTCGTCGAAAGCGAGCTGTTCGGACACGAGAAGGGCGCCTTCACGGGCGCGCTGGCGCGGCGCAAGGGACGGTTCGAGCTGGCCCACGGTGGGACGTTGTTCCTCGACGAGGTGGGCGAGCTTCCGCTCGAGATGCAGGCGAAGCTGCTGCGGGTCCTGCAGGAGCGGGAGTTCGAGCGCGTGGGCGGATCCGAGACGGTGCGGGTCGACGTCCGCGTGGTGGCCGCCACCAACAAGAACCTGGCCGAGATGGTCGAGGCCGGGCGATTTCGGGAAGACCTGCTCTATCGCCTCAACGTCTTCCCGCTCGAGGTGCCGCCGCTTCGCCAGCGATCGCAGGACATCCCGCTCCTGGTCCACGCCTTCGTGCGCCGTTTCGGCTCCCCTTCTGGCAAACGGATCGACGGCGTGTCCGCCGAGGCGATGGAGCGGCTCTCCGCCTACGCCTGGCCCGGCAACGTGCGGGAGCTCCAGAACGTCATCGAGCGGGCGGTGATTCTGACCACCGGGCCCCTGATCGGGCCGGGCGCGTTTCCCGAGCTCGGCGACGCCGCCCGCGCGACCTGGGACGAGCCCGCCCTGGCGGAGGGGGCGAGGGCTGGCGGAACCGTCGATGAGATCGCGCGCGCCTACGTGCAAGCGATCTTGCAAGAAACCGAGTGGGTCATCGAGGGTCATCGCGGCGCGGCGCGGCGCCTGGGACTTCACCCGAACACGCTCCGGTCACGACTCAAGCGCTGGGGCCTCAGCCGGCCCGGCGTGGGTGCATCGGCCGATCTCGCGCGCTAGCCACCGAGACGAACGGCGCGCGGATTGCACGCGTGGCGAGGCATGGGCTTTCGCATATCCTGCCACGACTCCGGAGCCGACGGCGTGGTCCTGCGCGTCGAGGGACGCCTCACCGGCGACGAAGCCGCCGGCGTGCTGCGCGACCAGATCGCCCAGGCGGCCTCCAGTGGACGCCCCGTCGTCGTCGATCTCCACGACGTGGACTGGTATGGCGACGCCTGTCTCGCGATCCTTCAAGAACCTTCGCAGGGTGTTTCTCTGGCCGGTGGCGGCGCCCTCTTGGCGATCTTCCTCGAGCAACGTCGAACCGCTCTGCCGGCGCGATGAGGACCGCCGCGCCGGCGGGCGTCCCACGAAGCCACGAACGCTCGTGGGCACCCGGCGGGATCTTCCCACGCGCATTCGTGGGCGACCATCAAACCGCCGGCCAAGAATGCGATTTGCCAACGTCCGGTCGCTGGTACGGCGATTGCTGAACGGTTGAGCCCGAGGCCTTGTTGATGAGCAAGCACGATCATTCCGATTCGGGAGCGAAAGGAGATGGGGAGATGCAAATGGAAATGACGAGCCAATCGACCAATGACGCCGGGGCGACCCTTTCAATGGAAACGCAGGCGGAGCTCGATCGCGTGCGAACCGCGAGCTTTCTGTCGGCCGGCCTGGCGCACGAGATCTCCAATCCGCTGATGAGCCTGCTGCACAGCCTGGGCGAGGCCGAACGAATCTGCGGCGCCCTCGAGAGCGCTCCGGACGCCGCCGACCGAGCCACCATCGTCGCGCTCTGCGGCCACGTCGAAGATGCCAACGTGTGCGGCAAGGCGATCGGGAGCGTGATCCGCGACTTCAGGATGTTCCTGCAGGCCGATCGGGCGATCTTGCCGACGTTGGTGGATCCCCGCCCGCTCATCGAACGGGCGGTCCGGATCGCGCAGCCCCAGATCCGGGCGGTGGCCCGCCTGGCCGTCTCCGCCGTCGAGACGCCTCTCGTTCGCGCCACGGGCAGCGGCATCACGCAGATCACCTTGAACCTTCTCCTCAACGCGGCAGAGGCGCTCGCGGCGAGTGGTGGTAAGGACAACCTGATCGAGATTCGCCTGGGCGTGGAGCACGGGCAGGTGGTGATCGAGGTGACCGACAACGGCCGCGGCCTCGATCACGACGCGCTCGATCGGATCTTCCTTCCCCACGTGACGACGAAACCGGCCGAGGCCGCCCTGGGGTTCGGCCTGCCGCTCTGCCGCGCGCTGGCCCGCCGCTTCGGCGGCGACCTGTCGGCGCGGTCCGTTCCGGGCTGGCTCACCTGCTTCCGCCTTTCGCTCCCGATCGCCGAGTCCTGAGCTACGGGCCGTACTCGACCAGCACGCAGGCGGGATCGCCGGGGGGCATGGTGGCGCGCCAGAGGATCCTGGCCCGGCCCACTCGATCGGCGTCGATGGCGCCGTCGTTGAAGCCGAGGCGGTTGTACAGGATCGCGGTGTAGTGGGTGCTCTTGGTGGCCTTCACGAGCCGATAGGGGCCGAACCCCGGTCGACCGCTGAACCGACCCTCGCGGAGCCGCTGGTATTGAATGGCGGCGGCGTCATAGGGCTCCCGGACCACCACCTCCGATCCGACCGGCACGAAATCGCCCAGCGCGCGGACCGCCAGCGGCACGCACACCCCCCAGTAGTCGCCGGTAAATCGATCGGAGCTCCGGTCGCCGATGAGAGCGCTCTTGTAGACGTAGGAATACCTTCCCCACTCGGCATACGAAGCCAAGCTGGTCACGATGACCAGCGTCGCGAGGAGATATTTGAGCCGCTCCGATAGCCCGTCGAGGCCCAGGGCCGCGAGCACCAGCACCGGCGGGTAGAGAAACAGCAGGTGCCGCTCTTCATCGTAGATCGTGGGGTGAAAGACGAGAACGCCGGTCCAGAAGAGCGCGGCGTGGAAAGCCAGCCAGCGCCGCAACGAGAAATTCCAGGCTCCCCATTTCGTCTCGAGGATGAAGGGATGCGCCGAAAGTTTGGACCGTCGCAGAGTGCTCGCGAGCCCCGCGACCAGAAGAACGAAGGCCACCGGCGAGAGAATGACCGGCCACCAAACGAACGCGTAGGTGCGTGGCAATCGGTTGGACATCGCGGTGTGCCCGAAGAAACGGACCGGCCCGACCCAGGGGAAATGAACGAAGCTGGCAAAGGAGTCCTTCCAGTGCATCCGGCCCTTTTTGGCCCGCTCCCACAGCGAAGGCCAGACCGCGGCCATGAAGATCAGGGCCGAGATCAAGGGAACGACGATCAGCGCGAGTCGATCCCGCCGTCTGGACCGCCCCCTTGCCACCCAACCGTAGAAAGCCAGGAAACCGATCAGCGTCACGACCTGGACGACCACCGGCGGTCGCACCAGATACGGAACGATGGAAGCCACGCCGAGCAGGATCAGCGTCTGGCCCGAATACCGTCCCGACTCCAGGAAGCCCAGCTGGAGCTCGCGCAGCTTGTTCCAGAGATAGAGCGTCACCAGCAGACACGCCATCGCGAACGGAAAATCGTTGACGTTGATGAGGGCGTGGCCGCCCAGGCGAATCAACCCAAAGATCAGGGAGGCGGCCAGCAGCGAGGTCGACCGGGCGACGCCGGCCCGGACCAAGAGGCCGTACGCGGCGAGCAGGCCCACCGGGAACAGGGCAAAGTTGAAGGCGTGCTGGATCCAGATGGGATCGCGGAAGAAACCGAAGATGACCTCCGACAGGATCCCCAGCACCAGCACCCAGAGGGGGCCGTACCACTTCATGAGCTCCGGAAGGTCGTCAGAGCTCCGCGAGCTCGGCAACCCCAGCCGGTGAATCAGCCAGCGGCTGCGATCGAGGTGCGGGAGCGCATCCCAGGTCGCCACCCCCGGATAGGTGAGCACGAACCCCAGCAGGATCGACGCGGCCACGAACAGGACCAGGCCCAGCCGCGCTCGGGTCATGTCACCCGGAGGCTGCCAGTGCGATGGTTTCGCCGACCGCCACCACCCGCACCATCTCGTCGGGCAGGCCACGCGCGACCGCTCCCTGCCGAAACAGCAGCGGCGGCTCGTCGAGAGGCTCGTCGGTGAGCTTGAAGGTTCCCCAGTGCATCGCCACCATCCTGCGCGCCCCCAGGTCCCCAAACGCCCGCAGGGCGTCCTCGGGATTCATGTGCTGCTTGGACATGAACCACTCCGGGTCGTAGGCGCCGATGGGCAGCAGCGCGAGGTCGATCCGCGGAAAACGCTTTCCGATCGCGGTGAACCCGTCGAAGTAGGCGGTGTCGCCCGAGTGATAGATCGAAAGGCCGGCGCCCTCGATCACGAAGCCACCCCACAGCGCGCGGTTGGCGTCGCTCAGCGATCGCCGGCTCCAGTGCTGACTGGGCACGTAGGTGACGCGGACGCCGCCGATCTCGACCGAGTCCCACCACCCGAGCTCGGTGACCGGCAGGTCGATACCGAAGGTCCGCGCATTTCCGAGGCCGACCACCACCGGCGCGCCCACCGCACGCAGCGAAGGCAGGTCCAGGTGGTCGTAGTGGTTGTGAGAGACCAGCTGGGCGGCGATGGGCGGCAACTTGGCGGCCGCCAGCGGCGCGCTGCCGTTTCGTCTGGTGAATCCGACGATCGAATCGCCCAAGACCGGATCGACGAGGAACGACACGCCGCCTAACTGGATCAGCCAGCTCGCGTGCCCCAGCCAGACCAGCCGTGCCCCCGCGCCCGCGGCCGGCGGGCTCTGCAAGGCGGCGTGGTCGGGAACGACGGCCGGCACCTCGGCGCGGGGAGGGCTCTTGCGACGGCGCCCGGCCAGCTTATCCGTCACGGCCCATTTGTAGACGTCGCGGAACGGATGCGGCCCCGTCCCATCCAGGTTTACGTAGCGTCCGGCCGCGTCCCGCCGAAACCGCCCGGCGTCGTCCGGGGCCCGCGTCACGGCAAACGGGGCGGCTTGGCTCTCCATGGCGGAGATTGAAGCAGTCTTCCCGCCGTCCGCCAAGACGACAAGTGCGAGGTCGACTCGACGACCCCCTCCGTGATTTCATGCCGGCGCATGCGACGCCACCCCCTTTCCCGGTTTCTGGTCCTCTGCCCTGCTCTCGCCTGTGCGACCGGGGGCACCGCGACCGCGCCCTCGCCCGCCGCCGCCGCGCCCGCTCTGTTTCCAGGTGCGAGCGTGCCCGAGGCCCTGCCCAGCGGTGTTCCTTTCGTGTCGCTCGAAGGGCCGCTCTGGATGGCCTCCAGCGGCTCGCTCTTCTTCTCCGACGTCGTCGAGGCCAACGCGACCGGCGCGCGGATCTATAGCTTCGATCCGACCGCGGGACATTACGCGCCCGTCCCCTATCCGACCGCGCCGACCGCGCCGACCGCGCCAACCGCGCCAACCGCGCCGACCAGCACGAACGGACTGGCGGTCGACCCTTCGGGGCGCCTCGTGGCCTGCGAACGCTACAACGGCCGCGTGGTCCGGATCGAGCCGGGCTCGGGCGGCCCCTCGAAGCTCACGGTGCTGGCCGACCGCTGGCCGGCGGGCACCGGCCAGCCGCTGAATGCCCCGAACGACGTCGTCATCCGCAAGGACGCCAACCTCTACTTCACCGACAGCGACTGGGGCGTCCGTCCCGGGCCCGGTCACGCCCCCATGGGGGTCTATCGCGTCTCGCCCACCGGCGAGCTGTCGCGGGTCCTCGACCTCGACAAGCCGAACGGCATCGCCCTGTCGCCCGACGGCGCGACGCTCTACGTGGGAAGCGACACGCAGGCGAAGGTCTGGAAGCTCCCGGTCGACGCGGCCGGCGCGGTCGGCGCCCCGGCGCTGCTGATCGACGGCCCGACGGTCCCGGGTGGCTTCAAGGTCCCCGACGGCATCTGCGTCGACGACGGCGGCGATCTCTACGTCACCAACAACGACGACGCCGTCAAAGCGATCGTGGTGTTCGATCCGGCGGGCCACTCGCTGGGCCGCATCCCGTTCCCCACCCGGCCCTCGAACTGCAGCTTCGGCGGCTCGGATCGGCGCACCCTCTACGTCACGACCCTACACGCCGTCTACGCCCTCACCGTACCGACCCCAGGGCTGCCCTGACGGGCTACCCGATCTAAGAAAGCAATCCCAGGTCGCGGCGCTCGGTTACGGCCAGGCAGGCGGGGCAGTTGGCCGCCAATCGCCAGGCCTCCGGATCGAGCGCGACGGGGACCTCGAACTCGAAGGCCCCGCCCGCCCCGGCCGCCCCGATGCGGACGCCACACAGGGCCCGCCACCTGGGCCCTTCGTCCGCATCGAGCCGCTCCGGCACCCGCTCCACCCGGTGGATGACGCGTTCGCTGATGACGGGTCCGGTGATCTCCCGAAAACTCACGCCATCGGGTTATGACAGACTAACCGGCCATGCGCACGTTCACCGCTTGAAGACCCTTCGGTCCCTCGGTGACGTCGAACTCGACCGGCTGGCCTTCCGTCAGCGACCGAAATCCGTCGGCGACGATCGCCGTGTGATGGACGAACAGATCCGGCCCATCATCACGCGCGATAAAACCGAATCCCTTAGCATCGTTGAACCACTTGACCTTCCCGCTTGCCATTTCGTTCCCTCCACGGACAGTTGACTGCTTGCACCCTTCGAGGCGGCGCCCCGGAAGGTCGGGCGAGAGACTACGGATGTTGCCAGTACTGTCAAGCCTTTCGCTCACCTCGGGCGCAAGTCGCTCTCCGCTCGGTCGAATCCGATCCGGTGCGATCGTCGCTGCTCGGTCCCCGTCGAGAGATCTCGCATCCGGTGCGTCCCTCGCGCGCCAACGCCCATCTCATGCGGGTTTGCGCCATTCGGTACGTGAAAGAGCGGAAAATCCACTGGAGGCTCGTCCTCCTCACTTCCGTTCGGGGAAAACGTTCACGTGTTCGCTGGCTTACGCGCCCGGCTGCGATGTGTGTCTCGTTTCGGCATCGGCTCGGTGACAACCCTGAAAAAATTATTCGGCTGATTTTAGCGATCTTGCGAGCACCCCCGGATTGACCGCTTGCCGCCTTTTGTCGCGGTTTGATAGACAACGTGCACCGCAGGCCGGACCCGGCGCACCGAGTCCGACGAAACGAGAACGACAAGGGGGGATCGCTTTTCACGCTACCGGCGGGTGGGCGTCCCATTGCCTTGCGGTGTGGACAAAGAGAGGGAATCACGTGTCAGAGCCCGGAATCACCGAGGATTTCCCATCTAGCCCGCTGTGGACAAGTGGACGCCATGTTTGAGCTCTGGACCGAAGCGGTCCGCTCGATCGAACCTCTGGTCAAGCCGGCCCATCGCGACCTGTGGCTGCGCCCGATCGAGTGCGTCGCGATGGACGAAGGGCACATCCGGTTGCGGGCGCCCAATCGCTACAACAAGGAGTGGTTCGAGGACAACTTCCTGCCTTCGATCTTGAAGGACCTGGAGACCCGGACCCAGCGGACGTTCTCGGTCGAGTTCGAGCTGTCGCCGGAAACCGTCGTCGAGACGCCCGAGGAGACCAGCGGGCCCGGGCCGCGCGCGCCGCTGCCCGAGCGCCCGGCGGGGGCGCCGGTGCCGCCGCCCGATCTGGTCAACCGCTACACCTTCGACAGGTTCGTGGTGGGACCCACCAACAGCTTCGCGCACACGGCGGCCAAGATGGTGGCCGAGGCGCCGGCTTCGCGCTGGAACCCGCTCTTCATCCACGGCGGCGTGGGCTTGGGGAAGACCCACCTGCTGCACGCCATCGGCCACGAGATCCACCGGCAGCATCCCGATTGGCGCGTCACCTTCGCCACGGGCGAGAAGTTCGTCACCGAGTTCATCGGATCCCTGATGAACCAGAAGCGGTCTTCGGCGGGCAATTCGATGGAAGAGTTCCGGACCCGCTACCGGACCGCCCCGGACGTGCTGCTGGTCGACGACATCCAGTTTCTGTCGAACAAGGACAGCTCGCAGGACGAGTTCTTCCACACCTTCAACGCGCTGCACTACGCGCACAAGCAGATCGTTCTGGCCTCGGACAAGCTGCCCGCCGAGCTGCCCGGCGTCGAGGATCGGCTGCGGAGCCGTTTCACCTGGGGCCTCATCGCCGAGGTGGAGACGCCCGATCTCGGGACCCGCGTGGCGATCCTGAAGCGCAAGGCCGAGATCGAGAAAGTGGACCTCTCCGACGAGGCGGCGCTCTACATCGCCGCGCACGTCAACACCAACGTGCGCGAGCTCGAGGGGGCGCTCTCGCACCTGGCGGCCCGCGCTTCCTTTCAGAATCAGCCGATCACGATGGAGCTGGTCCACGCGGTCCTGGCCAAGCTGGTCGCGGTGGCCCCAAGCGGTCTCACCGTCGAGATCATCCAGCGCGACGTGGCCGCCTACTTCGACGTCAAGCTGCACGACCTCAAGGGGCCGAGACGCCACCGCGTGGTGGCCCACCCGCGCATGGTGGCCATGTACCTGACCCGCAAGCTGACCAACATGAGCTATCCGGAGATCGGCAGCCGCTTCGGCGGCAAGGACCACTCCACCGTCATCAGCGCCGTCCGCAAGATCGAGCGGCTCTGCGCCGAGGACCCCGCCGTTCGCAGCGTGGTCGCGACGATCGAGAGCCGCCTGCGGCAGCCCTAGGACGCTGCCTCGGGGCCTACCTAGACCGCGCGCTTGACCTCTACGGTCCCGCCCGCCCAGGCCGGAGCAGCGCCCACGACGGTCTCGATGACGGTGCCGGCACTCTGGGCGCGCCGGAGCTGGCGGTAGCGCCAGATGGTGTAGAGCACCGGGAGAACTTCCAGCGTCAGGAAGGCGCTGGTCGCCAGCCCGCCGAGCATCGGGGCCGCGACCCGCTTCATGATCTCGGCGCCCGAGCCGTCCGCCCACAGCAGCGGCAGGAGGCCCGCCGCCATGGTGGTGATGGTCATGACCTTGGGACGCAGGCGCTGGACGGTCCCCTCGGCGTGGGCCGCGACGATGTCGTCTCGGTTTCGGATCTTTCCTTCGCGCACCCGGCGATGAAACGCCTCGTCGATGTAAACCACCATGACCACGCCGGTCTGCATGGCTAGTCCCACCGCGGAGAGCAGCCCGACCCAGACCGGCGCCGAGAGCGGGTAGTGCAGCAGGAACAGCGTCCAGAAGCTCCCCACCAGCGCGAAGGGAACCGACACCAGCACGATGAGCGCCTCGGTGAGGCTGCGGAACTGCAAGAACAGCAGCCCCAGCATCGCGAGCGCGACGAAGGGGACGATCATCTTGAGCCGCCGCTCGCCGGCGGCCATGAGCTGGTACTGGCCGTTCCATTCGATCCGCTCGCCGGGGGCAAGCTGGATCTCTCCCTTGCTCCGCGCGTCGTCGAGCGCGCGCTGCGCGTTGCCGACGTAGGTCGAAACATCGGTCCCCGGGGAGAGGTCGACGTAGACGTAGGCGACCAGCTCGCCGCTCTCGGTCCGCAGGACCGCCGGCTCGGTCACGTACGAAGGGTGACCGAGCAGCGCGAGCGGCACGGGCTGTCCGGTGGATGAGCGCACCGTGACGTCGCGGAGTTGGTCCGCGTCTTCACGTTTCATCCCCATGCTCGGGGTGACGCGGAAGCGGTAGGGCCGCGAACCTCTGACATCGAGGTCGCCGTGGGCATGGGTCGAGTGATCGAAGGGAGCGACCCTCTTCGACGAGTGCCGGGAGTGGAAGGGTGCGTTCTGCCAAGACACCTCACCAACTTGCCCACCGCTGATCAGGAGATCGGCGGTCGATTGCGCCAGCGCGGGATCCACCTGGTGAAGGGCCAGAGCGGCCGGATCCAGATCGAACCTCAACCAGGGCTCCCCCCCTAGCGACTCGAAGACCGCGCTGCGGGTCCCCGGGAGACCCCTGGCCCACGCCTGGAGCGCCGTCCCGAGAGTGTCGAGGCGCCCCGGTGTCGCGGCGACCACCCGGATCCCGACTGGGGTGCGGACGCCGCCCGTCGACATCATGTCCATCCGCGCGCGGGCGGGCGCCGTCCAGGCGTTCGTCCAGCCGGGTAGGCGAACCCCGCGATCCAGCTTCTCGACGAGCTCGGCGGTCGTCTCGGTCGTCTCCTCCGGCCAGATGAGCGATAGGACACGCCGAACGGGCCGTGGCGCCCAGCTCGTGTACCAACGCACCCGGGGCAGCTTGGGCCATTCGGAGCGTGGCTTGAGACGGATGGTCACCTCCGCCATCGAGAAGGGCGCTGGATCGGTAGCGGTGCTCGCCCGCCCGACCTTGCCGAACACCGTGCTGACCTCCTCGAATCGGCCGATGGCCTGATCGAACTTGCGGAGCTGAATGCCTGCGTCCCCGGCCGCCACCCCCGGCAACGTCGTTGGCATGAAGAGCAGATCCCCTTCGTCGACGCGGGGCAGGAACTCACCACCGAGGCGGCTCAAGATGGGGAAGCAGGAAGCGACCGCCAGCGCCGCGGTGATCAACGTCAGGGCCGGTCGCGCCAGGGCGAAGTGGACGAACGGTCGATAGAGCTGGACCAATCTCTTGGTGATCGGATTGTCGAACTCGGGTAGGACGCGTCCGCGCAGCAGGCGATCGCGCAAGGCGGGCGCCAGAGTGACCGCCACGACGGCGGCAGAGATGATGACCAGCGTTTTGGTGATCGCCAGCGGCCGCAACAAACGTCCAGTCTCTCCGGTGAACGCAAACACCGGCAGGAAGCTCAACGCCGTGATGAGCAGCGAGGTCAGGATCGCCGGGGCGAGCGCGCCAGCGGCTGCGATGATCGCGACGCGACGATTCCCAGCGGCGGCGTTCACACCTAGGCTCTCGATACGGCGATGGCAGGCCTCCAGAGCCACCACATCGGCGTCGACCGCCATACCCAAAGCGATGCCGATTCCGCCCAGGCTCATGATCGTGGCCGGGACGCCCAGGAGTCTCATCCCGGCGAACGTCAGAAATAACACCATCGGCAGCGTCGCGAGCGGCACGAGCGCGCTCGGCCCGTGGAGCAGGAACATCAGGATAACCAAAACCACCACCGCGACCTCTTCCGTGAGCGCGCGCAAGAGGGTGTGCTCGACCCGGTTGGCGAGGTCCAGGCGATCGTAGACCGTCACGATCTCGATGTGGGACGGCAACCGAGGACGCAGTTTGTCGAGCGTGCGCTTGACGTTTTCGATGATCGCTTTCGGATCGGCATCGCGCCGGGCGACCACGATTCCACCGATGCTCCACTGAAAGCCGCCGAAGTCGGCGATTCCGAGCGGCATGTCCGTGGCGACGGTCGAATGGGCGACGTCCCCAATTCGCAGAGCTATCTTGTCGGCATGTGAGGCTTCCGGAGCCGTTCCCCCGCTCTGAGGCGTCGGACCCTTTTGCGCGTCAGGGCTCAGATGCGCGTCTACCCGCATGGCCTGTCCAGGGACCACGGCCATCGCCCCCCGCGGCGCGCCGGGTTTTGATATCAACACAGGCAGCGGTAGCGATTCGATCCGCTGAAGATCCGGATCTCCGTGAGCCTCTCCACGTACCGCGGAGACGACATCGCTGAAAGCGACTCCTCGGGCGCGGAGCCTGTCTGGATCCGGCTCGACCAGGACCTCCTGGACCGGCTCGCCGACGGATACGACCTCGGCCACGCCCGGGATCGCCGACAGCGCCGGGCGCAGGAGCTCGTCCTGGACCCTGTAACCCGCAGCGAAAGCGCCCCGGTGCGTGGGATCTACCAGAGCGTACTGGAAGATCCATCCGGTGCTCGACGCCGCCGGACCGACCTGAATGCGGGCGTTGAGCGGCAGCTTCCCACGCATGTTCGCGACGCGCTTTAGGATCTCTTGTCGCCCGGGCTCAAGGCCGGACGAGGATCCAAAGACCACGTCGACGTAGGTCATCCCGGCCATCGACGAGCCGCGGATCGCCGTCGATCCCGGTACGTCCTTGAGCTCGTCCGTGAGCACGGTGGTGATCCGGTTGGCCACCTCGGTCGCGGGATGACCCATCCAATCGACAAAGAGCCCAACTTGCGGATCCGATAGATCGGGAACCGCGTCGCGCGACAATGACCGGCGGGCCCATTCGCCCGTGAGCGCCAGAACCAGCGCCGCAGCAATGACGCTCCGATTATGACGGGTGCACCAATCGACGACCCGGGCAATCACGGCATCACCTCCAGTCCCATGACTCGTCCCTCCTGCAGGCGACGCTCGGCATCTAGGAAGAAGGTATCCTCGACCGCCACCTTCTCATTCTCTCGCAAGCCCGAGAGGACGACAATCGCGCCGAAGCGATCCGAGGATTGCTCGGCGACGTAGCCGGAGTCGAGAATCCGACCGATCTCGATAGACCGCTTGGTGAGCGTCTTGCCATCCGGCGAGACCACGACCACGTATGGCCCACCCGCCGTATAGAGGACGGCATTCGAAGGTACGACCAAGAGATCGCGTGGACGGGGCGCGATATCCAACCAACCGCTATCCAGCTGGCGACCGTCGGGAGATGCCGAGACCGCGCTCGCCAATGCCCTCCCCTCACCTGGTCCGAGCTGAGCCTGAAAACGAACCTGCGATGTCGAAGCGTCCCACGGTGTCGGCGTATCCGACGAGAGGCGTAGTGGAATACCCGTTCGGGACGTGGTGGTCCCGAAGAAAAGCGCCTGAGTACCCGGGGCAAGTCCGACGAGATCGTCCTTGTGAACCACCGCCGTGACCACCCCACCAGGACCCAGCCAGGCTGGAGCCCGAACGAGTTGGGCAATCACCCGCCGCTTGACGACGCTGACGAGGTTGTTGTCCGTCGCGGGGGCCAGCGGACCCTTCTCGGCACCGGTGACCCGCTCCAGCGCCATCCGGCAGATTGGGCATTCCCCGGGTGTCCGCGAAACGACCTCGGGGTGCATCGGACAGACGTACCGCTCGCTCGAGCTCTGTGCGGCCCGCTCGCCCCGATCGCGAGCGTTCGCCAGCGCAATGGCCGAAACTAGCGCCAAGGCCGCTCCAAGCAGCAGGAGCAGCCGTCCGGCGATGACAACTGATGAGGATGAGATGCGCATTGAACCGCCCGAACGCACATCGGCCCCCGAGGACTTTGAATCCTCGGAGGCCTCGGTGCCCGGGTTCATGTTGGCGATTAGAACCCGATGTCGCTACCGACTGCCAGTGCGTTTACCAGGCCGCGAAGGCGGCGAACGAGTTGTTACCCGCCGTCGTCTGGATGCAGTAGCCCTCGTTCCGCATGGGCGGCAGGGGGTAGTTCCAGTTGCCGTTGAGAGGCTCGGTTCGACCGTTGACGGTCAACGTCTTGCCGGACACGAAGCTGCTGCTCTCGCCCTGGAAGAGGCTCGAGGTCGTCTCGAAGCAGCTGGTGCCCGTGCCCAGGTTCCCCGATTGGAAGTTGCTCCCATCGGCGACGCTGAACCGGACCGGGTTGTTGCAGAGGCCCGAGCAGGGCGTCGCTTGCTGCGGCTGGCAGTAAGAGAGGCACGGCTCGATCTCGTTGAGACAGGTGGTCTGATTTCCCGCCTGTCCGTCCGCCCGGCACGAAACGGCATTCGGATTCGAGTTCCCCTGGCAGAACTGAGCCAGCTGTCCGCAGGCGGTCATCGGAAGTGCCGACCACAGGGCTGGGTTGGCGGGCGGCGTCTGCCCGTTTTGCGCCTGGAAGACCGAACGTGCCGCATAGAGCAGTCCATTGAAGAGTACGCGGTCGTTCTGGGCGTAACGAATCTGCGACTGCCAGGTGCCGTCGTTGTTATTGACCCGATCCCATAGATCGAATCGGCTGGGCGGCGAGCTGGTCGCCGTCGACGTGTGGGCCACAATGGTCCGGTAGTCGATGTTGCTGTTGGCGACGATGTTGCCGGCCTGGTAGGCGACGCCCGACTTCCAGTTGTTGACCACCGCCAGCGGCCGCATCATGTCGTGATCCTCGTGTCCGACGATGTGGCAGTGCCACACGTACCCCGGGCCCTTGACGTTATCCGGGAAGGACGTCGGGTCGATTGAGTACTGATTGACGCCGGGCGTGGCACTCGTGCTCTCCTGCGGAGCCCAACGCACCATGATGCGGGTGATCATCGCGGGCACTGCCTGCACGGTATCCTTCCAGCCCGACTCGTAGGATGTTGGCACCTGCACGGGGCCAGTGAAGTACGGCGTGGGATCCAGAACGATCGGTCGACTTACCGGCATATGGCCGTTCAGAAGGTGCCACTGCTGCTTGTAAGAGTCGGCGTTGAAGGGCTGCCGGTTCAACACCTGGAACTCCAGGAGGTGGATGTGGATTTGGTGGAAGGCGTTGTCCTGGTCATCGGAGTCTGGATCGTTGGTGTGGATGATGTCCCACTCTTCGGTTGAGCCGACCAGCGGCAACTCGGTAGGCGGCGTGCTGAACTCGAGACCGTCGATCGTGCGCTGGTTGCAGTTGACGAGCGCCGGGTCGGGACAAGTGCCGTCGGAGGCCCTCAAGTCATCAAAGATCCGAAGGACCTTGAAGCGAGTCGGCGCGTTCGCGGTCAACACAGCGCGCGTCGGGAACAGCGACGGCGACAGCGTCGGCGGGTGAACCGCCGTGCTGCTCTGCACCGTGAAGCGCATGACGGTGCCCAACGTCGGACTGTCCGTGTTACCGACGAAATTGTTGTTCATGATGATCTGCGTACCGGCCGCGAACTGCGAGAAATCGACCAGGATGTCGGCGCGCTCGGTAATACCCACCTGAACATTTGTCGCCGTCTTTGGCGCCGGCAGATAGCCGCCGTCGGAGCCGATGATCGTGAACGGCACAACCGCCCCATTGCTGTTGTTTACGAACTGGAAGTCCCACAGCTGGGTGTTCGCCGCCGCGAGAACGCGGAATCGGTACTGCTGACGCTGGACGTTCAGATTTGGCCAGACTTTCCCGTTCACGGTGACTTCGTCGGCGCCTTCGTTGTACGACCAGTACGGAATGTTGGGCGGCGCGTCGGCACCGGCGTTCAGGCTTCCGCGGTCCGGCGGGAAATTGAGCTCTCCGTCCGTGAAAAAGCCCTTGGACGAGACCGCCAGCGGGATCTCGAAGGCTCCTTTCGGAAGCGGTGAATTCGCCGCGTCGAGGGGCGTATTGGGATCGCGAATGAAGTAGGCGGCGCCTACCTCGCCCGCATAGACGCCGAGGCGGGTCTCACCCATCACGTGGTCGTGATAGAAAAGCTGCGTCGCCGGCTGATCATTGGGCATCGTGTAGTCTTCAGTCGCGAAGCTCGCGCCGCGATACTGAACGTTCGTGAACCACTCCTCGGCGGTGCCGTCCATCTGCGGCAGGACCATCAGACCGTGGGTGTGGGTGACGTGCGCGACCGGGAACTGCGCGTTCGCGTAGCCCGGGGGGAACAGGTTGAACGGAGGCGTCGGTTTTTCGATCGCCTGCGGGTTCGCCCAGTGCAGATCCGGGTCGACCGGCATGAAACTCGGCGCGGTGATATTGGTCCGCCAGTGCATGACGGTCGGAATGCCGCGCGTGTTGTTGAAGACGGCGGCGGGAGAGCCCTGGAAGTTGCCGCCCCCGATGACGGGCCCGCCCATGGCGAGCACATTCGTCGCCGGGAATCCCGGCGGCAACATCTGCACGGGTACCTCGGAATCGGTGATGGTGTACTCGTTGCGAATAACCTTTCCACCACTGGTGATTACCGTCGGCGCGAACGTCGGCAGGATCGGCAGCTGGTTGACGAACATCGGAACGGTCGTTGGATCGAGCGGCACCTGATCGATCGATGGTTGGCCAACCGCCGAAGTCACCGTCTCGGTCGAGGTCGACGTCGATTGATCGCCACAGCCTTTGGACACAAGCGCCAGCGACAGGATGCCCGCAGCGAGCACCCCTCCTGAAGCTATCGTCAATACGCGTTTCTTTGACATGGAATCCCTCCCGCGGCCGTTGTCAGTCAGCTGAACAGCTCTGGCGCCGCCTGCGTAATAAGTATCCAGGGCGAGGCGAACGTAACGAAAAGGGAGGAAATACCCTGAGCCGATCTAGGATCTCGGACTCATAACCGAGCAATATCAGGAGTTTTCAGAAACGTCCCGACGCGCCTTCAAAGTCGACCGGAGGCGCATGAGTCTCATGCGCAGCGCGGCCGGACTGAGGTCGAGCTCCACGGCCAGGTCCTTGCCCGCCTTCCCCAGGATGTAGCGACGGACGAGCAAATCGAGCCCGTCGGCATCCAGTTCGTTCATCGCCCGGAGCAGCGATTCCCGGGCGGCGACGCAGCTGTCCGGACAGGCGGTTGGATCGCAAAGCTCATCCGCGACCCCGTCGTCTTCGATGGGAAGCTCTGCGCGGGCGCGCCGTCGCCTGCGCCACTCGATCCCGATCACGTGGCGGGCGATGCCGCAGCTCCACGCCAAGAAAAAGTCTTCGTCGCCGGGCCCCTCCCCGGCCAACGCGCGCAGGCTGATCTCCTGTATGAGCTCTTTCTCGGTCTCCCGATCACCGACCAGCCGATGCACGAACGCCCGCAACCGCGGCATGCAGTCGATCAGCAACACCCCTGGGGTCTGGTTGTTGTTCGGCACGGCAATTCTCGGGCGACATCGGCGTATCCAAGGAGAGTCTAGAGAGGAGTACTACCGCCCAAGGTATTCAACGGGGCGCGCTGTCTTCGTTCATTGCATCAGGGTCAATCAATGTCCAAATCGTCATTTTTTTTGAAACATTTCACGAAAAGCCCGGCAGAAATTTCGACTATCGGCGCTCGAACCTGTGCCAGGCAATACAGTTCTCAAGCTCATCGATTGCCGGCGTTTCGGGCGAAAACCCCGGACGTAACGGTGTTTTTGCCCTCCCCGGGTGCGAATATTTTTCGCATTCCCCGCGGTGTTTCCTTCGTCCACAGTTCGTCCGTGATTCGCCGGCCCCAGTCTCTCCGCGGCGTCGTTTGGCTCGCTCCGATCGCGGTGGCGCTCTTTGGTGCGGCCTGTGGCGGAGAGCAAGCGCCCCCGCAGCCGGCCCCGCTCGACTTCTCTGGCCCGCCGGCTGAGATGGTCGCTTCGCAGGGCGGCCAGGTCAACCTCAGTATTCGCTGGTCCTGGTCACCGCCGGTGGTCGGCTACGACGCCGTCGAGCTGACGATCACCGATGGCACGGGCGCACCCCTGAAAGGATTGATGGTCTCGGTCGTCCCCTGGATGCCGGCGCACGGACATGGCGCGTCCGTGGCCCCGACGGTGACCGAGAAAGACCCCGACCTCTACCCGGGCGTCTACCTGGCCGCGCCTCTGGACTTCTACATGTCTGGGACCTGGCAACTTCTCACCACGATCCTGGGACCGGAAACGACGGAGCCGATCGATGATACGGCCCAGCCGTCGGTCGATATCCCGTAGGGCGGCGCTCGCCGCCGCAATCGTTCTGGGCCTCCTCGCGCGCGCGGTGCCTGCGGCGGCGCAAGCCTGCTGTGGCGGTGGATCTCTGACGTCCCCCACCCGCCTGGCGGCGCACGAAGACTTCGCGGTCGGCCTCCAGACGCGGGCGCGCAGCGTCCTCGGGTCCTTTGGTTCCACGGGGCAGTACACCTCCGCGGCGACGGAGGACGACCTGGAACAGGACCTGGCGGCCTCGTTTCGCGTGACCGAACGCGGCCAGATCGGCGCGGTGGTGCCCTACCTCGAAACGCGGCGGATCGAATCCGGCACCGCCCAGTGGGGGAGCGGCATCGGCGATCTGGCGTTCAACGCCCGCTACGATTTTCTCACCGCCGCCGAGGCGCTTCATTGGCCGGGGATCGGCCTCCTCGCCAGCGTGCTGGTCCCGACCGGAAAAGCCTCGGGTGCCGGAACGAATCCCTCCTCGACCGACGCGACCGGCACCGGGACCTTCAACGCCACGCTCGGCCTCGCCCTCGAGAAGGCCCGCGGTCCGTATTACGGCGCGATCGACGCCTGGGCGACCTACTGCTTCGACCTCACCGTGACGCCGCCGGGGGGGATGACCATGACCACCTCCTTTCCGCTGCAGTGGACGTTGCTCGCGCTCGGAGGATACGTCTTCGACAGCGAGGCCGCGCTCGCGCTCTATCTCAACGTGCTCGAGCGGGGCGACGACACGCGCAATGGCATGTCTCAGGCGGGGACCGTCTTGCGCCTCACCACGCTGGGGGTCTCGGGGGTCCTGCCGTTTCACGACCTGTGGCGGCTACAGGGGACGGTGTTCAGCGACGTCTTGGTCTCCTCCTTCGGACGCAACGAACAAGGGGGGATCGGCTTGACGGCCGCGCTGGTGCGATTGTGGCGCTGAAGGTGCCGGATGGGCGCCGGCGGCGGGCCGGCGGCGGACGGTCCTCGCTCCTCGCGCTGCTGGGACTGCTGGCGATCGCCGCCGCGGCACGGGGCGAATCCGCACCACCCAGCCCCGCCGATGCGGTCCTTCGCGACGCCCACGACCTGAGGGTGCCGGTGGCCCAGCTCGTACGAGGAAACCGCTTCACGGTGATCGTCTTCTATGGCGCGACCTGCCCCTGCTTCACCGCCCACCGCGCGCGCTTGCAGAAGCTCGCGGCCGAGCTCGCGCCCCGCGGAGTCGGCTTCGCGATCGTCGACTCCGAACGGCATGCCGCCGGCGAGCCCCCGATTCCAGAGAGGGTCGCGACCAACCTGCCGCTCCTTCGAGACGACGGTGGGGACCTGGCGCGGCGCCTCCGCGCCCGCTACGCGACCGAGTCGTTCGTCCTCGACGCCGCCGGTCGCGTCCGCTACCGCGGGGGGATCGACAGCGATCGGAAGGTCCTCAACGCCGACGCGCAGCCCTCCCTGCGCCAGGCCTTGGCCAGCCTGCTGGCCGGCAACCCGCCGCCGCTCGCGACGTCCAAGGCGCTGGGCTGCGCCTTGAGACTCCTCTAGGCGGCGGCTCTAGCCGACCGCTCCAGTCGACCTCGGCGCTCGGCGCGCTGCCCCGCCCAAAGGGCCATCGACCGACTGCCGACTACTTCTTGTCGCTGGTCCCGGCGCTGACCCGCGACAGGATCGACTTGATCTCTTCTTCGGTGCATCCCGCCCGGACCAGCTCGACCCGCAGCGCCGCGATCGCCGTGTTGAAACCTTCCTTGTAGCCCGACTCACGACCAGCCAGGAATTCTAGGCTTTTGTAAGTCGTCGTCTCGCGCTCGGGGTCGGGAAGGGGCGCCGCTTCGTCGAGGTGGGTGGGCTCATCCTCGAAGATCGCGCCCGAGTCGTCGTCGCCGGTGGCCATGCCCAGAGGCTAGCACCGCCCGGACGGCTCGTGGGGGCTACTCGCGCTTTCGATGACCGGGCTTCTTCTTGGCCAGCTCGGTATCGGCGATCTGCTTGAAGGTCGCCCAGGGATAGGCGCCCGGGATCTTGCGGCCGTTGATGAACACCACCGGCGCGCCCGTCACGCCCGCCGCCTCCCCGTCCCGTCGGTCGGCGTCGATCCAGTCCTTGAATTTGTGGGCGTCGAGGTCGGCCCTGAACCGAAACAGGTCCAGGCCCAGCTCGCCGGCGTATTTCTCGTAGGTGTCGCGATCCAGATGCTGCTGATCGGCGAACAGCTTGTCGTGCATCTCCCAGAACTTCCCCTGTGCGGAGGCGGCCAGGCCCGCTTCCGCCGCCGGCGCCGCGTTGTCGTGGAAGGGGAGCGGGTAGTTCTTCCAGACCAAGTGGACCCTGTCGCCGTACTCCTTTTCCAGCTGCGCCAAGGTGGGCTCGATCCGCTTGCAGAAGGGGCACTGAAAGTCGGAGAAGATCACCACTTGCAGGGGCGCATCCTTCGATCCCATCGACGGACCTTTGGTCGGATCGACGGCGTAGACGGTCTGATCGTTTTCGGGGCGCTTGTCGTCCGCCTCGTCCGAATCGGGGTGAGCGGCCGCCACCAGCTCTGCCTTGGCCTGCTTCATCAGCGCCTCATAGAGGTGGGCCTTCGGCGTGCCGTGCGCAAGCAGAGCCCTGGCGTTCTCGAGCTCCTCGTCGATCTTCGCCTTGAACGCCTCGAAGGGCTGCGCGCCCGACAAGAACTTGCCGTTGATGAAGAAAGCCGGCGTGCCCCTGGCGCCGATCTTCGCGCCGGCCGCCGCGTCGGCTTCGATGGCGGCTTTGACCTTGTCTCCGTCGAGGGCGGCCTTGAACCTGGTCAGGTCGAGGCCCAGCTCGCCGGCGTACTTCTCGAAGGTTTCGCGGTCGAGCCGCTGCTGGTGAGCATAGATCAGATCGTGCATCGCCCAGAACTTTCCCTGAGCGCCGGCCGCCCGCTCCACAAGGGCGGCCGGCATCGCGCTGCCGTGGAACGGCAGCGGCTGGTCGTGCCAGACGAAGCGCACCTGGTCGCCATAGACCGCCATGATCTCGCCGATGGTCGATTCGGCCCGCTCACAGAACGGACACTGGAAATCGCCCCACTCGACGATGGTCACGGGCGCGTCCTTGGCCCCCCTCATCGGTGCGCCCTTGATCTCCGCCCGGTAGCGAACGGCCGGATCCGGCGCCCCCGCGGCGGGCGTGGGGGGGGGCACCACCTTCTTGTCGAGCCCGTCCTTGGTCAGCACGGCGTACAGCTGGTCGCGGGGCGTGCCCTTGGCCAGCTGCCAGTTGGCCTTGTTGATCTCGTCGTCGATGACCTTCTTGAACCCCTCGATGGGTTGATTGCCGATGAAGCTCCGCCCGTTGATGAAGAAGCTCGGCGTTCCGACCGCGCCGAACTTCGCCGCGTCGTCCATGTCGCGCTGGATGCGGTCCCTGCCCTTGCCGCCGTCGCCGTCGATCGCCTGCTTGAACGCCTCCAGGTCGAGGCCGATGTCCTTGGCGAAGCTCTCCAAGCTGGCCCGGTCGAGGCTGGTCTGGTTGGCGAACAGCTTGTCGTGCATCTCCCAGAATTTTCCCTGCGCGCGCGGCCTCGGCCGCCAGCGCCGCCGGCATGGCGCTTTCGTGGAACGGCAGCGGGTTGTGCCGGTAAACCATCTCGACGTCGGCGCCGTAGTCCTTGAGCAATTGCTCGAGCGTCACGTTGACCCGTCCACAGAACGGGCATTGAAAATCGGAGAACTCGATGATGGTCACCTTGGGCTGGGCGCCCCCCCGCGCGGGCGCGTCGCCCACCGGAACCTTGTAGACCTCCTTGCTGGCCTCGAAGATCGGCGGCGGCGGCCCCGTCAGTCGGACCTGCGCGCCCTTGAGCAAGGTCGGGTAGACCTGCACCGGCGCCGTACCGCGCGCGAGCAACTTGCCGGCATGCGCGATCTCCTCGTCGACGACCCGCTTGAACTCCTCGTAGGGCTGCGCACCCTGCACGTTGCGGCCGTTGACGAAGAAATTCGGCGTCCCTTCGATCCCGACCTGGTGGCCCAGGGCCACGTCGGCGTCGACCCGCCCCTTCCCGGCGTGGGTGTCCAGCGCCGCGCGGAACTTGGACAGATCGAGACCGATTTGCTGCGCGTAGGTCTCGAGGCCCGCGCGCGTCAGGTCCTGCTGGTTGGCGAACAGCTTGTCGTGCATCTCCCAGAACTTCCCCTGCGCCTCGGCCGCCACCCCCGCCTCGGCCGCCAGGGCCGCGTTGTTGTGGAACGGCAGCGGGAAATGCCGGAAGAAGACCCGCACCTGCCTCGGGTATTCCTTGGCCAGACGCTCCAACGTCGGCACCACCCGGCTGCAGAACGGACACTGGAAGTCGGAGAACTCGACGATGCTGACGACGGCGTCAACCGGACCTCGGGCGGGCCCACCCAGCGGGACCTGGATCCGCACCACGCCACTATCATCGGCCAGCGGGGTCGCACCGGTCGCCGCCGCGATCGCGGGCGCAGCTGCCGGCGCGGCCGCCGCGAGCGGGCTCGCCGACGTTCGGGTGGGCGGCGCCGTCCGTGTGGCGCAGGCCCATCCGACCCCCAGGAGCAACCACATCAGAGCTCGCGGTCGTAGCTGGCTGTTCATGCGGCACCAGTGTACCGAGACCCGCCCCGATTGGGGACGGGGAGATCGCCGCCTCGCCGTCCTACGGGTGCCGCTCGGCCAGCGTGAAGCGTTGTTTGAAGGGCTGGTCCGGTCTCACCACGACCGATTCGGTCTGGTCCATCTGCAGGTCCGGGCGCTTGAACTCGACCCGGTGGGTTCCGCAAGCGATCTCGTAGTCGACGAAGGGCGTGTGTCGCCCGGTCGAGGCGCCGTCGATCCAGACCTCGGACCAGGGGACCGAGTTGATCGTCATGGAGCAGGTGCGCGCGGGGGCGATCCCGGCGCGGGCTTCAGCCGCACCTTGTTCGGCCAGCGCCCGCGGCGTTCGGCTCCGTCGGGGCGGCACGGCGGACGGCACGCAGGAAGCCAGCAGCGCCCCGTCGGCGGAACGCTCCGGGGACGAGATCGGGATGATCCAGGGATTGGCCACCGCCGATCCGAGCGCCAGCCGCCGGACTCGGCCGCCCGCCAGCGCCTGATACGCCGGCGCGAGGGCCAGCTCCTCGGCCGGCGCCAACCGCGGGGACGGATCGCCCCCCAGCGTGCCGGCCACCAGCGCGAGGGCGGCCACAACCACCAGGCCGCCGGCCACGGCGATCGTCAGGTTCTTCCGCCTCTCGCTCCAGTGCCGCGCTCCCGCGATCTCGGTCGCGGGCCGCGACGGATAGAACGGGCCGGCGGCGTCGACCGCTTCCAGCAGCTCGCCCGCATCCGTCCACCGGGTCGAGGGAGAAAGCGCGACCGCCTTCGCGATGACCCGTTCCAGGCGTCCGACGTCCCGGCCCCGCCGCTTGGGTGTCGGCCGGATCGGCGACATGACCTGCTCGAAGAGGTGGGCATCGGGGCCGTCGGCAAAGGGCGGTTGGTCCGTCAGCACCTCCGTCAGGAGGAGGCCCAGCGCGTGGACGTCGGTGAACGGGCCCGTCCGCGAAAAGGTGATCTGCTCCGGGGAGGCGTAGTCGGGTGAGAACCCCGGGGAGCCGCTGTTGCCGATTCGCTTCGTCGACTCGCCCTGTCCGGTGTACAGGATCTTCGCGATGCCAAAGTCGAGCATGCGCGGCAGCGGACCATGCTCGGTTTGCCCGACCATCACGTTGGCGGGTTTGATGTCGCGGTGGATGACGCCGCACCGGTGGGCATAGGCGAGCGCCTCGATGATCGGCCGGACGAGCGCCACGGCCTCGGCGACCGGACGTCCGCCGGCTCCCCCCGCGCGCCGGCAATCCAGGTCCCGCTCGAGGGTTTCACCGTCCAGCCATTCGAGCGCCATCCAGGGCGCGAATTCACCCGACGGCATCCGCGAGACGCCGGTGTCGTAGACGTCGACGATGTAAGGATGCCTCAGCCTGGCGATCGTACGCGCCTCGGCCGCGAACCGTCCTCTGAACTCGGTTCGGGCTGCGTCGTCGAGATCGGACGGTGTCTTGAGGACCTTGACGGCAACCTGCCGATCCAGAGAGAGCTGATACGCCCGATAGACCACCGCGAATCCGCCCTCTGCGATCTGGCGCTCGATCCGATACCGCTCCGCCAGGGTCGAGCCGATGAGCCCGAACCGATCGCTGGGCGGCTCTGCTTCGGCCATCGACAAATGAGAGCATGACGGCTCGACCGGGTCAAAGGTCCGCGCTATGGTCCGCCGCCGAAGGAGGATTCCATGCCCGCGCTCCGCAGATTCGCCACCACCGTCGTCGCTCTGTTCCTGTTTGCCGCCGCCTCCGTCGCGCACGCCGATACCAGTGCGCCCAGCAAGACCAAGGGGAAACCGGTGACCACGCCGTCGGGGCTCAAGTACTGGGACCTCAAGAAGGGCTCGGGCGCCGTGGCGAAGGCCGGCGATTCGGTGCAGGTGCACTACACGGGCTGGCTCACGGAGGGAAAGAAGTTCGACAGCTCGGTCGACCGCGGCAGCCCGTTCGGCTTCAAGCTGGGCGCCGGGATGGTGATCAGAGGCTGGGACGAAGGCGTGGCGGGAATGAAGGTGGGCGGCAAGCGCCAGCTGCACATCCCGGCCGAGCTCGGCTACGGCGCGCGAGGAGCCGGCGACGCGATCCCCCCCAACGCCGAGTTGATCTTCGACGTCGAGTTGCTCGGCGTGAACTAGCGGCTGGCAGCCGGCGCTATTCCCGCGGCTCGGTGCCGTCGCCCACGCCGGAGGCCTTCCAGCTGCTACGGAATGCCGTCAGCGACGGCCAGCGATCGAGCTCGATCACGTTGCGAAAGACGATCCAGTCCAGCGCGCAACCGAGGGAAAGCGCGGCGGCGCCGATCGGGCGGCGGAACTCCATCCGCTGATCCAGCCAGGTGAGCACCCGATCGACCCGTTGCCGCTGCTTGGCGATGTAGCCGGTCTCGGCAAATCCGTCGCGCCGGAGGTAATAGTGGTTGATGGCCGCGTCGAGCGCCCCCTCGACCACCGACCGCAACGCCTGATCGGCGAAGGCCTGCGGATCGAGGTCCCAACCGGCGGTCCCGAGGGCCGCCGACTCCTTGGCCCAGAGCCAGCTCGCGATCAGCGTCGAATCCGGCACCACGGTCCCCGCTTCATCCTCGAGGAGGATCGGGATCTTGCCGAGCGGAGCCACCTCCTTGAGGGTCGCCGCCCCCTCGTCGGTCCGGATGTCGACCAATTCATAGGGCTTCCCGATCGCCTTCAGCAGGACGCGCGCCTTGCGTGTGTACGGCGAGGTCGTGGTTCCGAGCAGTCGTCGCATGGGATCCGTCTCCTGCCGCCAATCCTAGCGGATGGACGACGGGCTGCCACCCGCGGCAGCGAGCACCCTCCGGGCGGTCACATGCAGGTGCCGGACACGCACTTCTGAACGCCCGGGCAGATCGTCCCGCAGGCGTTGCAGTTGTTCGAGTCGGCGGCGGTGTTGGTGCAGGCGCCCCCGCAGAGGGTGGTTCCCGTCGGGCACCCCCCGCACGACGAGGCGACGCAGGCCTGGCGCGCGTTGTAGAGGAGCGCGATCTCGCCGGCGCTGAGCACCCGGGTGTAGCCCCGCAGCTCGTCGACCGTCCCCGTCAGTAGCGAATTCACGCCGGTCGGCTTGGCACCCTGGATGATGGTGGTGACGAAGTCGCTCACGCCAGAGGGTGAGTAGGTGCCGGTGCCCGTCGCAGACAGCGCGCCGTCCACGTAGAATTTCTCCGTTCCGCCGCTGGCCGGATCGTAGGTGATGGTCAGCAGGTGCCAGGCGTTGAGCGTGACCGTCGCCGACAGGGGGGTGTTGCCGTTGACCTGCCAGAGCCAACCGTAGACCGTCGCGCCGGCGATGCTCAGGAACGGCATGTCCCAGTTGGTGCCGTTGTTGGTCTGGGCCACGCCGAACACGGGACCGTTGGTGGTCGAGGTCGCGAAGACCCAGGCGCTGGCGGACAGCGTATTGTTGCCGCCAAACCAGGTGCCCAGGGTCGCATACAGGTAATTGGTGGTGCCGTTGAAGGTCAGCGCGTTGCCCGACTGACCGCTGGTCCAGGTCGGCGAGCTCACCAGCGTCGCGGTGTTGCCGTTCCCGGAGGCGTCGGCCGAGGTGGCGCCCATCCCCTCGTCGAGGTGCCACAGGCCGGCCATCCCCTGGTTGCAGGAGGCGCAGGTGGTGGCGCCGCAGGGGATCCCGCAGCCGCCGCAGTTGTTCTGGTTGGAGGTGGTGTCGACGCAGGTTCCGATGCAGTCGGTGCCGGTCGCGCAGCCACAGGAGCTGGAGATGCAGCTCTCGCCGCCGGACGTGTTGCAGGTCGTGCCGCACGAGCCGCAGTTGCCGGGATCGGCCGTCTTGTTGGTGCAGGCGCCGCCGCAGATGGTCTCGCCGCCGGCGCAGCCGCCGCAGGTCGAGGCGCTGCAGGTCTGTCGCGCCAGGGCCAGGATCGAAATCTCCGCGGCGCTCAACACCCGGTTGTAGGCCCGCACCTCGTCGACCTTGCCGAGGAGGAAGCTCTGCACCCCGCCCGGTTTCGCGCCCGGGATCGTGGTGGTCCAGGTGTCGACCAATCCCGACGGCGCGTAGGTGCCGATGGCCGAGCTCGACAGCGCGCCGTCGACATAGAATTTCTCCGTCCCGCTGCCCGCGGGATCGTAGGTGATGGCCAGGAAGTGCCAAGCGTTCAAGCCGACGGTGGCCGACAGCGGGTTGTTGCCGTTGACCTGCCAGAGCCAGCCGTAGACCGTCGACCCCGCAATGCTGAGGAACGGCATGTTCCAGCCGCCGCCCGCGGGGATCGAGCTGACGCCGAAGACGGGGCCGTTGGTGGTCGCGGTGGCGTAGACCCAGGCGCTCGCGGTGAGCGTGTTGTTGCCGCCAAACCAGGTGCCGAGGTTGGCGCTCACATAGCTCGAGGCGCCGTCGCACGAGAGGCCGTAGCTGGAATAGCCGGTGGTCCAGACGGGACTGTTGGTCAGGGTCGCGGTGTTGCCGTTCCCGGACGAGTCGACCGAGGTCGACCCCGACCCCTCGTCGAGGTGCCAGCGTCCCAAAAGACCGTTGTCGATCCCGCTGCTGGTCGGCATGCCGCAAGCGAGGTTGCAGCCGTTGCAGTTGTTGGAGTCGGTCGTGGTGTCGACGCAGGCGCCGCTGCAATCCGTTCCCGACGTGCAGGCGCAGACCCCGGCGACGCAGGTCTCGCCGCCCGCGGCGTTGCAGGCGTGTCCGCAGCTGCCGCAGTTATTGACGTCGGTGGTGGTCGTCGTGCAGCTGCCGCCGCAGGCGGTCTGCATCGACGGGCAGGCGCCGCAGGTGCTGCCGCCGCAGGTGAGGCGGGCGACCGCGATGGACGAGATCTCGAGCGCGGTCAGCACGCGGTTGTAGGCGCGGACCTCGTCGACACGGCCGAGCAGGTTGGTGTTGACCCCGGTTGGTTTGGCGCCGCCGATCACGGTCGAGAGAACGTCGACCGTTCCCGAGGACGAATAGGTCCCGGTGCCGCTGCCCACCTGGGCGCCGTCCACGTAGAACCGCTCGATGCCGCCGCCGGCGGGATCGTAGGTGATGGCCAGGTGGTGCCAGGCGTTGGCGCCGACGGTGGCGGAAATCGGATTGTTGCCGTTGACCTGCCAGAGCCAGCCGTAGACGGTGGTCCCGTTGATGCTGAGAAAGGGCATGTTCCAGCCGCCACCGCCCGTGACCCCGAAGATCGGTCCGTTGGTGCTGGCGGTGGCGTAGACCCAGGCGGCGGCCGTGAGCGTGTTGTTGCCGCCAAACCAGCTGGTCAGGTTGGCCTGGAAGGTGCTGGAGCTGCCGTTGAACTGAAGCGCATCGCCCTCGTAGCCGGTGGTCCAGCTCGGGCTTCCAATCAGGGATGCGGTGTTGCCGTTGCCCGAGGCGTCGGCCGAGATCGCCCCCGAGCCCTCGTCGAAGTGCCACAAGCCGAGCAGGCCGTTGCCCAGCGTTCCCGTGTTGGTGTTCCCGGCACAGGTGGTGCCGCAGGCGGCGCAGTTGCCGGAGTCGGTCGCGGTGTTGTCGCAGACGATCGGCATCACCACCCCGACCAGCAGCAGGCCGTTCGAGCCGGCGCCCATCGTGTGCGCGAAGGTCAGTCCGCTCGCGCCGCTGCCGGTCGCGCTGCTGTCGACGGACACGCCGCCAGCGCCGCTGGCGATGCGCGGTACCCAGACGCCGGTCGCGACGATCGCCACCAGGTAGATCGCGCCCACCACCCACCGGCGCTTGCCGCGCCGAATCCCCGCGATGAGACCCAGCACCAGCAGGAGATGAATCACGGCTCCCTGGGGATTGCTCGCCACCAGCGCGCAGCCACCGGTCGACGGCGCTCCCGATCCAGTCTCCGCCGGTCCGATCCCACCTCCGGGCGAGCCGCCCCCACCACTGGCGGCCGCATCGACGCCGGTCGCTCCGGGCGTCGCGGGAACGGCGGGACCATACCAGGTGAAGGATCCGTCGACGCTGACATCCTTGATCCAGTACGAAACCGCGCCGTCGTTCCAACCGGGCGTGGCATCGGTCCACGAGAAGGCGGCGGAGGTTCCCGCCAGCGCCCCGCCTGCAGTGACGTCGGCGTTAAGCTGCACCCGATCGCC
>CALAOV010000402.1 GCA_937889515.1 uncultured Myxococcales bacterium
GGAGTTCAGACGTGTGCTCTTCCGATCTGGTTCCCGTGGTTCCAGCCGCTCCGGTGGTGGTTCCCGTGGTGCCGGCCGCGCCGGTGGTGGGGGGGACGCCACCGTCGACGCCCGTGCAGCTGGCGGGTCCGGGTGCCGTCAACGTCGTGCCGTCGATGCAGGTGGGCGAGCCCGTGCCGTTGGGGTTGGTCACCGTGATGGTGGCGCCGGTGGCGCTGATCGAGGTGAGCGTGATGGTGGCGCCGCCCGCCGGATCGGTGAAGCTCTGCCCCGCCGTCGTCAGGCCCGTGAACGAGGTGCCTGTCGGCGCCATGTTGAGCAGCTCGGTCCAGACGCTGTTCTGGCTGCCGCCGCCCCCGCGGCCGCCGGTGGCGGTCGGGACCCGCACGTTGTCGCTGGTGTAGATGAAGACCGTCGGCGCCGTGAAGGTCACCGCGCCGCCGCCGCGCCCGGTCGTTCCGAACGCGTCGAAGATGCCACCCGCCGTGCGGAGCTCGACGTAGTAGTCGTTGAGGCTGACGTTCTGGGTGGTGGCCTGCGGATCGTTGACCGTCAGCGTGGCCGGGAAGGGGACCTGCAGGACCTGGACGCCGCTGCCGCCCGAGCAGTTGTTTTCGAGCGGAAGCAGGTTGAAGGTTCCACTGGCCGGAACGCGCACGCCATTACAGCCGGTGAGCCACTGCATGTACCAGCGCTCGTAGGCGTTGAACTGTTTGCAGCCGCCGCCCATGGTCGACATGCTGCTGCCGTATTCGGTGATCGTGCACGACGAGATCGGCGTGGTCGAGAAGCTGGCGGTGCCGCACTTGATGGTGTTGGCGTGCATGAGCCCCAGGTTGTGACCGGGCTCCTGCATGAGCACCACGCAGCTCAGCGATCCGTTCATCCAGGTTCGCTTGGCCGGCTTGGTGCTCGAGCCCTCTTCGCCGAGGCCGCCGAAGTCGCACAGGCTCGACTCGTTGAAGTAGTAGATGAGGTGGTTGTACGTTCCGGTGATCATCGGCTCGATCGCCTTGTACATGCCGGTGGTGTCGCAAGTGGTCATCGCGAACGTGAAGGGCCCGATGACGTCGCCAGAGACCTGGTACTTCCCGTACGAGCTCTCGCTGTAGTAGGAGGCGAACGACTTGTCGGCGGGCGTCGCGCTGAACAGATCCTTGACCCCCTGCGCCGCGGTGAGGTTCACGCCGGCGCCGAGGTCGACCAGGACCAGCGCGAAGGTGTCCTGCGCCGGGGCCGCGATGAGCTCGGGGTCATCGGCACCTTGGGCGCCTTCCGCCGCGACGGCCAGCTTGGGAAGGATCTCCAGGCTGTTGACGTGAAATCTCTCGCCGACCGCCGCGCCGTGAACGCGGACCTGGTTGCCGGTGGCGGCGGTGGGCGGCGTCTCGAAGTCCAGGCGGACCTCGCGGCCGTCGGTCGTGCGGACCGCGTGCCACCATTCGGAGTGCCCGTCCTTGTAGTCGGCCACGTAGGTGACGAATTCGCCGGTCAGCGCGTTCGGCGCGTTCGGATCGACCTCCGCGGGCGCCACGCTCCCGCTTCCCGGCGAGCCCGTCCCGGCCCCGGGCGCGCACCCCGCCGCAGCCAGGAGGCCGAGAACCGTGAAGGTACGCGCCGCGTCGATTCTGGTCATGGGTTGCTCCTGCCGACCGGTGTGGGGGCCCGGTGGCCGACGATTTGTGAGCCGCTCAGCCGGGATGCCGCTACGTAAGTGACCCACGTAGCCCCCTGAGGCTCAAAATTAATTTCCGGACGCACCTTTGTTCCGGTTTATGTCCGCCGGGGGCCGGGCCCGCGGGTTTCGTGGGCGAATCTCGAAAAAAATCAGCCTTCGGACGGGGCCTCGGCAACCGGTTGCGCAACCGCTCGGAGCCGGCGGATACGGCGGTCGCGGACGTCGAGGACCGTGAAGCGATAGCCGACCGCCGCGATCTCGTCGCCCGGGACCGGCAGCTCCGGCAGCTGGGTGATGATGAACCCGCCCAGGGTCTCGATCTCGGGCGGGACGGGGGGGAAGACCAGGCCGAGCTCGCGCGCGGCGACGTCCAGCGTCAGGCGCCCGTCGACGTCGAAGCTGCCGTCGAGGTTGCGCCGGATGGGCGGAATCTCCTCGGCGTCCTGCTCGTCCTGGATCTCGCCCACCACCTCCTCGACCAGATCCTCCAAAGTCACGATGCCGGTGAAGGTATGGCCGGCCCCCAGGATCACGGCGATGTGGACCCGGCGGCGCTGGAACTCGCGGCGCAACCATTCGAGGCGGGTATCCTCCGAGGCGTAGATGGGCTCGCGCACCAGCTCCCGCATGCGCGCGGGGCGTTTCCCGGAGGCCAGCGCGCTCACGATGTCCTTGAGGTGCACGTAGCCGACCACACGATCGGTCCCCGGCTCGACCAGCGGATAGCGGGTGTACTGATTCGCCACCGCGACGCTCAGGTTCTCGTCGAAGGGGAGCCCAGCCGTCAGCGTCACGACGTCGCGCCGCAAGGTCATCACGTGGCGCGCCAGGCGGTGGGTGTAGTCGAATACCCGATCGATGAGCCGTCGCGCCCCGGGGTCCAGATGGACGTGCTGCAGGACCAGGCGCAGCTCGTCGGGCGAGTGGACCATCTCGGCCTCCGAGGCCGGGGGCAGGCGCAGGATCTTGAGCACCAGCGCCGCCGCACCCTTGAGCGTCCAGATGATCGGAAACGTCACCACGTAGAACGCGCGGAACGGCACCACCGCCCACAGCGCGATCGGTTCGGTGAGCTGGATGGCGAGCGCCTTGGGCGCCAGCTCGCCCAGCACCGTGTGCAGGAAGGTGATGAAGATCAGGCTGACGGTGGTGGCCACCGTGTGCACGGTGCGATCGGAGACCGACCCGAGGTGCGCCAGCAGGGGACGCAGCAGCGAGGCAAAGGCCGGCTCGCCCAGCCAGCCCAGCGTCAGTGACGCCAGCGTGATGCCGAGCTGGCTGGCCGACAGATAGGCCGGGAGCTGCTGGGTGACGGTCAGCAGCAGGCGGGCCCGCCGCTTCCCTTCGCGGGCCAGCTGCTCGAGGCGGGTGGGCCGGATCTTGACGAACGAAAACTCGGCCGCGACGAAGAAGGCGTTGGCCAGGACCATCACCGCCGTGATGAGCAGCGCCAGGGTCGGATGCATTGCGGACCGGAGAATCGCACACCCCACCCACCACAGGTAGGCGGCGAGAGATTTGGTGGTAATGTCCGGCCGTTATGGTCTTCCGTAAACTAGCCTCCGTCCTGTTTCTGGCGGCAATCGGGGTTTCGGCCCGGCCGCGCCCCGCCGTCGCGCAGGGGCTGGTCTCCTCCGGCGAGTGCACCACCGAGAACCTGCTGGCGCGGCGCCTGCCGGTCGGCCGCCAGGACGTGCGCGGCGATCTGCGCCTGGCCACCGACGGCGCGGTGGCCCCCGAAGGGGCCCAGTGGGACGCGCCGGTGGTCGTCATCCTCGAGACGCCGGCAGGCTCGATCACCTACGACCTCGGCTCGGTGCGGCCGGTCTCCTCGTTCCTGCTGCAGGCCGACGCCAACGACACCTACAAGATCTTCGGTGCCGACGAGAACAAACCCGAGGCGTTCAAGCTGCTGGTCGAGATCGACAGCGTCGTGGGCACCGCCGGGCACGGGCTGCGCACCCGCACCGCCACCATCGACGCGACGCCGGTCCGCTACCTCAAGATCGGCGAGGCGCTGGGGGACAGCTTCTATTCGATCGGCGAGTTCCAGGCCTACTGCCGCGCGCCCACGCCCTTTCCGCCCAAGATGACCATCAGCGACGCGCCGCCGGCCAAGGTGGTCGAGGCGCCCTGGTACAAGTTCGCCTGGTGGGAGAACGACGCCAGCTCCCGCTTCGAGATGGCGCTGGCCATGGGGGCGCTCGCGCTGCTCGGCTGGGGCCTCTGGCTGGCCAAGAAGGGGATGCCGAATCTGCGCAAGAAGCTGCGCGACGGCCTGCTGATCGTCGTCGGCGTGCTGTCGTTCTGCGCCTACTGGAACTTCTTCTGCTGGCACTTCGGGAACTACGTGCACATGTGGGACACCTGCCACTACTACGTCGGTTCGAAGTACTTCAAAGAGATCTCCTACGATCGCCTCTACGAGTGCATCGCCGTCGCGGACTCCGAGGAGCCGGGCCTGCGCCGCCGGGTCGAGCTGCGCAAGGTGATGAACCTGCGCACCAACATGATGATCAGCACCGCCGACGTGCTGGCCCATCCCGAGCAGTGCAAGTCGCACTTCACGCCCGAGCGGTGGAAGGACTTCAAGCACGACGTGGGCTACTTCCGCAGCCACCACGACGTCAAGCGCTGGGAGGAGCTGCAGACCGACCACGGCTACAACGGGACGCCGGTCTGGAACATCGTCGGCACGACGCTGACCAACCTGGGACCGGCGACGGACCACCAGATCGCGATCCTCACCCGGATAGATCCGTTCTTCATCTTCGGGATCCTCGCGCTCACCTGGTGGGCCTTCGGCTGGCGGACGATGTGCGTCGCGCTGGCGGTGTTCGCCACCAATTTCCCCAACCGGTTCTACTGGACCGGCGGCTCACTGCTGCGCTGGGACTGGCTCTTCTATCTCATCGGTGGGGTCTGCCTGGTGAAGAAGGAACGCCCATTTTTGGGCGGCTTCTTCCTGGGGTACTCGACGCTGCTGCGCATCTTCCCGATGTTCATCTTCTCGGGGCCGATCCTGGTGATCGTGCGCCAGCTCTGGGGCAAGCCTGCCCCCGATCGCCCCTGGTGGAAACCCGAGCCCTGGGCGCACCGCGAAGATCTGTTCAAGCGGGTCGACCGCCGATTCGCCGCGATCCTGGCGGGTGCCGCGCTGGCGGCGGCGCTGCTGGTTCCGCTGAGCCTGGTCACCAGCAGCGGCATCGGCGGCTACCGCGCCTTCATCTTCAACACGCAGAAGCACAAGGAGACGCCGCTCACCAACTACATGGGCCTGCGGACGGTGGTCTCGTTCAGCATGTCCGAGACGGGGCGGGTCCTCAAGGACGACCGCCTCGAGGACCCCTGGGCCACCTGGAAGCGGACCAAGCTGGCCACCTTCCACGATCGGCGGATCTTCAACTGGGCGTTCGAGCTGGCGTTCCTGGTGCTGCTCTTCGGCGCCGTGCGCGGCGCCGAGCCGTGGGAGGCCTGCTGCCTGGGCGCCATGATGATGGCCGTCGGCGTGGAGCTGACCTGCTACTACTACTCGTTCCTGTTCGCGGTCGCGCTGCTGTACCACAAGCGCCGCGAGGCGGGCGCGATCCTGCTGGGCGTGACCGCGATGACCGGCTTTCTCGACTGGGCGCCCACCCGTTATCTGCCCGACACCAAGCCCTGGGCGAATCTCAAGATGCCACAGTGGCTCGACGAGCAGTACATGTGGATGTCGGTCGCGACGCTGCTCGGGTTCGTCTGGATCCTCTACCGGTTCGGCAACGTCCCCCAGACCGATCCGGTCGAGGTGGAGGCCGTGCCCACGGACGACGACGATGACGCCAAGCCGCGGCGGCGCGGCGGCGGTGGTGGCGGCCGAACCCGACAGCGCGGCGGGCGCCGCGGCCGCTGAGCGCGTCTAGCGGCGGCGCGCGGACGAAAAAAAGCCGCCGGCGCGTGAACGCCGGCGGCTTGGAAATCAGCTACGGAGAGGCTCGGAAGGAGCTCAGCGCTTGCCCTTCTTCTTCTTCTTGGCGGCCTTCTTTGGAGCAGCTTTCTTCTTGCTGGCCTTGCTGCTGCTCTTGGCTTTTGCCTTCTTCTTGGCCGGTTTCTTGGCCTTGCGGGACACGCTGCGTTTCTTGGCCGCCGCGCGACCCTTCTTCTTTCGCTTCTGTCCGCCGATGGCGCGTTTGGCCCGAGCCACATCACCGTCCCGGTCGACGAAGTAGATGTAGTTCGTGTCCATCTCGAACCCACCGTCGGCGACTTTTTCGGTGCGTCCTTTCGGGACGCCGGGCTGCTTTCGCTGAACCCTCCACACGCCTCCGTCCTTCACGTAGTACATGAAGTCCTTCTCACGCTCGACACCCAGCTTTGCGACTTTCTCCGCCATCTCGGCAGCCCTCCGTCAGAAAGTTTGCGAAAACTCTCGAGCATCGTATCGGTGCCACCGATCCTGTCAAGGGGTATTCCCGACGGGTTTTCGTCGGATTTTATCGTCTGCCTTTGGCCGCCAGATAGATGTGCTGCTCGGTCTGGTCGTCGGAGGTGGTGAGGGGGCGCCCGTCGAAGCCCCCCCAGCTGGCGATCAACGCCAACCCGGCCTGGCGAAGGAGCGATTGGATTTCGGTGGGTTGCAACAGACGGTGGCGCAGGGAGACGTTCCGGGCGCGCCCCCGGGGACGGTCGCGCGCGTCCACCGGCTGGTAGTGGAAGGTCATGGCCAGAACGGGTCCGTTGGGTCCGTCGGGTCCCGGTACGATCCGGTGGCTTTCGGTGTAGATCGTCGGCCGGCCGGTCCGCGGATCCCGGAATCGCGTCCGGCCCGAGGGGCCGCGCCGCGCGAGAAAACGCGGCTCGGGCGCGAAGGTATCGAAAGCCAGCCACCCGCCGGGAATCAAGGCCGCCGCCGCGCCTCGGAAAAAACGCAACAGGTCGGCGTTGGTCTCGCAGTGCTGGATGGTGTGGAAGGCCGCCAGCGCCAGCGCGAAGCGGGGTCGGCGGGATCGGCGGGATCGGAACGGCAGCGCGCGCAGATCCGCGCGCAGCAGCAGCGCCCGCCGGCGGTGCGCGGCGGGGAGGCGCTTCAACCGGGCCGCGGCGCGCGCCAGCATCGCGGGCGCCCGGTCGACGCCCACCAGCGTGTGACCGTCGCGCAGCAGCGGCAGCAGGAGCCGCCCGGTGCCGCAGCCGATGTCCAGGATCGGCCCGCCGCGCTCGTCGGCCAGCGTCCGATAGAACTGGACGTCGGCGCGTCGCCGCCGATATTCCCAGTCGTAGAGCTCGGCGTCGTCGAACGGGCTCCGCACTCATGTAGTCTAGTCCGCCCATGAACGACGCCATCGTGCTTCTGTCGGGCGGGATCGATTCGACGACCGCCTTCGCCATGACCCAGGCCGCGGGCCGGCGCTGCCACGCCCTGTCGTTTCGCTACGGCCAGCGGCACGCCATCGAGATCGAGGCGGCGGCGCGGGTCGCCAAGGCGCTGGGCGCCGTGCGCCACGACGTCATGACGCTGGACCTGCGGGCCATTGGCGGCTCGGCGCTGACCGCCGAGATCGCGGTGCCCAAGGGGCGCGACGAGGCCGAGATCGGCAGCGGCATCCCGGTCACCTACGTGCCGGCCCGCAACACGATCTTCATGGCCTACGCCATCGCGCTGGCCGAGGTGCGGGACGCGTCGGAGATCGTGGTGGGCGTGAACGTCCTCGATTCGTCGGGGTATCCCGACTGCCGCCCCGAATGGCTGGCCGCCGTGCAGGAGGTGGCGCGTCTCGGAACCAAGACCGGCGTCGAGCGCCGGCCGGTCACCATCCGCGCGCCGCTCATCAAGATGTCGAAGGCGGAGATCATCCGCGCCGGCGTCAAGCTGGGCATCGACTATGGCCTCACGCATTCCTGTTACGACCCGGCGCCGTCGGGCGCCGCCTGTGGCGCCTGCGACGCCTGTCAGCTCCGCCGCCGCGGCTTCGAGTCGGCCGACGTCGCCGATCCGACGATCTACGCCTGAACCGCTATTCGCTGCGGTGCCAGGGGCCGCCGAAGTTGCCGAGGCCGAGAAAGGCCGGGCGGAGCTCGGGGGTGATCAGGCTCCGGACCGCCGTGGCCAGCGACGTGAGATCGGTGGACAGCGGCGGCAACCGGGGCGCCGCGCTGGCCAGGGGCGGGCGGCGGTCCTGGCTTCGATCGGGAAGCGGACCTCGGGATCCACCGTTGCCACCGTTGCCACCGTTGCCCGAGGCTCCCGCGCCGCCCGATGCTCCCGCGTCCCGCTCTCCGCCCCGGTAGGGGCCGCGGCCGCGTCGTCCGCGCCGGCCGTCCAGCAGCGATTCCAGCTCGGGCGCCATGCTCTCCTCGTCGCCGCCGCCGTCCGCGCCGGCGGGATCGCCCGCGCTGGTCCCCTCGGTGAGGATGGGCTGCCCGGCCAGCGCCGGATCGACCGATTCGGTGTCCGCCACGATCTCGGCCAGACGGCGCGCGTCGTCGGCGAAGTCGCGCCCGGACAGGTTCCTCGGTCTGCGACGGCGCGGATTCCTGGACGGGAGCAGGTACCGCAGGGAGAGCAGGATCTGCCGCGCGACCTCGCTGTCGCGGCGGGAAGGCCGGAGGCGCTCCAGAGCCGGCGCGATCGCCTGCGCCACCACCTGGCCGATGTCGCCGACGCCGTTGCTGTCGGGATCGAGCTCGTCGCGCAGCGGGGGCAGGAGCAAGGCCGCCAGCAAGAGCGCGTTCGAGGGGGGGACGGGGTGGCGGGCGGTCGAGCGATCGAGCGCCGCCAGGTAGCCCCAAAGGCGCGTCCGGCGCAGCGCCGCCTCGGCGTCGGCCGGTTCCCCCTTGAGGCCCCGCGCGATCTCGGGCGTCAGGAGCTCGAGCAGCTCGGTCTCGACCAGCAGCTCCATCGAGCGTCTGGCCGCGCCCCCGCGCAGCAGGCGGTAGAACTCCTCCGAGACGCGCGCCTGCGCGGACTTGGCGATCTCTCCGCGGTGCTCCATCATCCGGCGGTAGGTCTCCGGCTCGATGCCGAGATTGCAGCGCGCCGCGAACTTGACCGCGCGCAAGATCCGGATCGGGTCCTCGCGAAAGCGGATGTCGGGATCGCCGATGGTGCGTACCAGGCGCGCCTCGAGGTCGGCCATCCCGTTCACGTGATCGATGACCTGCCCGGTCTCGACGTCGTAGAAGAGGCCGTTGATGGTGAAGTCGCGGCGCCGGGCGTCGTCCTCGGGCGTGCCGAACACGTTGTCGCGGCGAATGAGCAGGTCCCCGCTCTCCGCCTCCGGGCTCTCGCTGTCGTCGTCCTCCAGCTCGCGCGGGTTGGCGCGGAAGGTGGCGGTCTCGATGGTCTTGGGACCGTAGAAGATGTGCGCCAGGCGGAAACGCCGCCCGATGATCCTGGAGTTGTGGAAGATCCGCTTGATCTCGTTGGGCGTGGCGCTGGTGACGACGTCGAAGTCTTTCGGCTTGAGCCCCAGCAGCAGATCTCGGACGCACCCGCCGACCAGGTAGGCGGCGTGATCGAAACGCCGGAGCTGCTTGACCACCCGTACGGCGTCGGGATCAATCTGATCCACCGCGATTTTCATCGCGGGTAGGGGTAACACGTCGGTCGGGCCCCCAGCAACGTGCTCGTCATTCAATGCTGGGCGCCATGGTCGCGTCGGGATCCTCTTCCGGCGCGCGTCTGCGGCTGACCTTGGGCGTCGGCGCCGTGAGTTCGCCGTCGGTGCTCTTGTCCCCGTCGGACGTCCCGTGCCGCTTGTCGACGTGGGGCGCGGCGCTGTGGGCGCGGTGTGGCCGGGCCATCGGCGCCGGCTCCTCGGTCGTCGGGTCGGGCGTCGCGGCGATGTGCAGATCGGAAGAGCGTCGTGTAGGGAAAGAGGGTAGATCTCGGTGGGCGCCGT